>DCGE01000174.1:0-1780 GCA_002314525.1 Prevotellaceae bacterium UBA1786
CAGCCAATAAAATTTTCTTCATATTACTTATCTTTTTCAACGGTTATATAATCTATATTAGGCATCCAATCAGTAGTATTGAAAAGACGAATCGTGTTCTCACCCTTCTTCAGTCTCACACTTATGGTATTATCCACAGAGGTGAAGCCACCGAGATCCTTTCCATTGACCTCTATGTGGTAATGGCGCAGACCGTTCTGTTCACCGTCAGCCTCAACTACGGTAATGGTATATTCCCCACCCTTCCTGCTATATACATTCTTCCACTGCAGTGAGTTCCTGTCACTCATTCCGAGCCATGTAGCCTTGAGACCACCACTGCAATTGTCATCATACGAATAGATGCCGGTCTTTGCCTGCTGGTTGTTGCGGAGTTCCTGATAAGCCTCAATGAAACCTGTCTCGGCCTCATACACACGGCGTTCCAGTCGTTGTGCGGCTTTTATACGATAAATCTTCGTACCGTGAGCAGGAACAGTGATCATTAAAGAACCGTCTGTGACATCCTGACGTGAAATCAGTTCACGCATCTTATATTTGCCCCCGAGTTCCAGGTCCGACAGACTTACATTGACCGTGTGAGCCTCATCTGTAGGATTATATACTGCAAAGGCACGCACAGTACCGTATGCCTTCTCTATATCACGTACAAGAATGAAACAGCCTTCTGTCTTCTTGACAACATAAGCCTGCTTACCGAGAACATCCTGATTCAGTGCGATGAGTTCGGGGTTCTTCATCAGCGCAAGCGGAGCGGGCTTGATATTCCTCATATCACATCCCACTAGAAGAGGTGAATTCATGATACACCAAAGACCGAAATGTGTCTGGTCTTCAATTTCCGACAGACCACGACCTACCTCCAACATATCCATGTCGTTGTAGTGGCCTTTTGATGAATAGGCAGACAAATATAAGTTTTCTGCCACAATGCTTCTCACAGATCGCCAGCTGCAGTTGATGTCACCGGTGGTTCTCCAGCTTTCTGCCACACTGCTGATCCATGTACCAGGATAGGCCCAGCGGCATACATTCATCCGCGCACCCTTCTTGCCTGTCTTTTTTATGGCTTCGGATATGAGGGTATATTGTTGCTGTTCATCAAGACGAGCATGCATTCCTCCACAGTAATCTACCTTGATGAAGTCAAAGTCCATCTCCTTGAAGAAATAGTCGAGGTCTTCCTGTTCATGACCATAAAGACCAACACCCATACCCCACTTGTCACCTCTTCCGTTCCCGCTTCCACAGGTATTATCACCTGCATCGCTGTAGATACCGGCCTTCAGGCCTTTTGAATGGATGTAGTCGGCAACCCACTTCACTCCGTTTGGGAATTTATGTGGCTGGATAAGCAGATGACCCGTCACAGAGTCACGGAGTCCGAAGTATCCGTCATCGATATTGATGTATTTGTAGCCTGCATCGGAAAGACCTGTATTGACCATCGCATCTGCCTGCTGGCAGATCAGCGAGTCGGTGATCTCAAGTCCGAATGTGTTCCAACTGCTCCAGCCCATGAGCGGAGTGTCGAGCTTTGACTGAGCATTTACCTGTGAGCCAACAGCCAACAGCCAACAGCCAACAGCCAATAATAAGATGGTTTTTTTCATTGTAGGTTATATTTTAGGTTGTAGGTGGGTTCTATAAATTCATTTCTTGCAATTTTGAGATTTGTTTTGAGCAGATTGCTGTGCGGATGAAAGGAATAATGTGAACATTATGACTGACAAACAGCAAGATGCCGAAACAAAGCCAAAAGTGCTGAAAAGAACGATAT
>DCGE01000174.1:1909-4895 GCA_002314525.1 Prevotellaceae bacterium UBA1786
GAGCCGTTCGAGATAATGACAAAGGCAATAGCATGACCTGTCGTGGCAGTCAGATAGCCTGCAAGAGAAACCACATGGCTGACCGTTCCGGTTTTTGCTCTTATGTTCTGATAGCCCGATGATCCACGAAAACGTGATGCCAGAGTACCATCCACGCCGGCTAACGGAAGAGATGGCAGAAGCACATCATACACACTCTTGTTCTGATATGCATATTTCAGAAGTGCTGCCAACATTCTCGGAGTTATGTAGTTGTACAGCGACAAACCACTTCCATCTGCGAAATCAATTGATGAGGACGGCTGATCCGTCTTTGCAACTGTCTTCAGGATCTGTGACTCGCGGTCTTTTTTGGTATTGGCTCCTCCTGCTTTTGTTCCCAACAGACACAGCATACTCTCAGCATGTTGGTTATCGCTGTCCTTCATCATCTTCTGAAGTATTTGGTTCACCGTGTGTGATGCACACACAAAATCCGAGATGACAGTATCAGAAGGAATATCGGCCCTCTCCACATACTCTATCCCGCTCTGCCGGATCGACGAAATCAGCTTGGCAACCGATAGGTGCAGCATGGGATCGAGAACCGGATTTTCATCATCCCAACACCAACCGGGACCGAGTGAGGTTGTATCGCGCTTCATACTCCGGTCTTCAACGATAAGACCCTCTATCCTGCCGACGGAAAGACTGCGCAGCGTATCTATTATGCACTGAAGGTCTTTCTGGCGCACAAGTGGATCCATACTGCCTCTGACGCTTATTCTGCCGAATAGGGTTCTGCCACCTGCTGAGTCGGTAATGAGTTCTCCGCTGATTCTTGCACGTGTCTCAAACGGATAATCGGCTCCGAGCTGATCAATTGCCGAGATGGCAGTCACGAGTTTCTGGGCTGACGCAGGACGCATCAACTTATGTTGATTTCTAGCGAAAAGAAGTGTGTCGGCAGTGAGGTCATACACACATACTCCCGTGAAATATGGGGTCTCATCTGCCTCTTTTAGCAACGAATCCAGGCGACTGACGGCAATACTGTCCCATACCTGTACAGACAAAGTCTGTGCTGGCATCAAAGTATGGAGATACAATGCCATAACTAGTAAAAAGATACTTCTTTTACTCATTAGCCCGAATTTTTCTGCAAATATAACAAAAAAACACGTAACACCTACCTACTAACTCCTAACTTTTTTATAATTTTGCAACAAAATAAGCAAAATACAAATATATGGTTCGCAAATTTGATTTTCTCATCATCGGTTCCGGTGTCGCCGGAATGAGTTATGCCCTCAAGGTTGCGAGAGCAAATAAAGGTAAGATTGCAATTCTCTGTAAGACTACAATCGAAGAAGCCAACACGGCAAAAGCTCAAGGTGGTATTGCTTCGGTTACAAACCTCCTGGTCGATGACTTCGACAAACACATCCACGACACTATGGTTGCCGGTGACTTCATCAGTGATCCCGAAGCTGTGGAACAGGTTGTCAGGAATGCACCTGAACAGATTGAAGAACTCGTCAGATGGGGCGTAAACTTCGACAGGCAGGAAGACGGCCTCTTCGACCTTCACAAAGAAGGCGGCCACTCCGAGTTCCGCATTCTCCACCATGCTGACGATACTGGTGCTGAAATCCAAAGGGGACTTATTCAGGCAGTGAAGAGCAATCCCAACATCGAGGTTCTGGAAAATCATTTCGCAGTCGAGATAATCACTCAGCATCACCTCGGCATACGTGTTACCCGACGTACTCCCGACAAGGAATGCTACGGTGCATACGTCCTGAATCCCGACACTCAGAAAATCGATACCTACCTTGCAAAAGTCACCGTAATGTCAACAGGTGGAACTGGTGCTGTCTATCAGACAACCACGAACCCTGACATTGCCACGGGTGACGGCATTGCAATGGTTTACAGGGCGAAAGGCATGGTAAAGGATATGGAGTTCGTACAGTTCCACCCTACTGCATTATACAATCCGAAGGAGACTCATCCTGCATATCTCATCACAGAAGCCATGCGTGGTTATGGTGGAATACTGCGTCTGCCTAACGGTGAGGAATTCATGCAGAAATACGACGAAAGACTTTCTCTGGCTCCGCGTGATATAGTAGCTCGTGCCATTGACAAAGAGATGAAAATCCACGGATTGGATCATGTTTGTCTTGATGTGACTCACAAAGACCCGGAAGAGACGAAGCATCATTTCCCTAACATCTACCAGAAATGTCTCAGCATTGGTATTGACATCACCAAGGACTATATCCCTGTCGTACCGTGTGCTCACTATATGTGTGGCGGTATCAAGGTTAATCTCAATGCCGAGACCAACATCCATAGGCTGTATGCCATAGGTGAGTGCAGCTGCACCGGACTTCATGGTGGTAACCGTCTGGCAAGCAACTCTCTCATTGAGGCTGTCGTCTATGCCGATGCTGCCGCAAAGCACTCTCTGGAGGTAATCGATCAGTACGATTTCAACAGCAAGGTTCCTGAATGGAATGACGAAGGGACTCTCTCAAACGAGGAGAAGGTGCTTATTGCTCAGGATGCGAAGGAAGTGGAGCAGATCATGAGTACCTATGTGGGTATTGTCCGTAGCGACCTCCGACTCCACCGTGCATGGGAACGTCTTGACCTGCTCTATGAAGAGACTGAACATCTCTTCAAGCGTGTCAAGCCTACGAAGGACATCTGTGAACTCCGCAACATGATCAACGTCGGCTACCTCATCACGCGTCAGGCGCTTGAAAGAAAGGAAAGTCGAGGACTTCACTATACCATTGACTATGAGAAACATGCACTCGACAACTCACATGATTCTCACATTCCTGATAGTTTTAAGAAAAATTATTAGTCTGGCGATGTAGTTTTTACATGACTGATGCGTCTAATGACTGAATAATCTGGAAAAACCGGAATATCCGGAATCCCCAGGACAAAGACAAACTCACTTAATAATCCTCAAATCCGCAACTAAGTTCGA
>DCGE01000046.1 GCA_002314525.1 Prevotellaceae bacterium UBA1786
TGAATCGACATATTTTGGTAAAGTAAAATCGACACCTAGCTAACAATAGAAAGGCATCCATAACTTTGTAAATCACTACAAATACAATGTTATGGATGCACAAGGAATCACGGGTCCACAAAGGAAACTCGTAATGTGGTACAAAGTTAAAGAATTAAAATCAAACGGGCTCAATTGTGTGCAGATTGCCCATGAACTGGGGCTGCATCGGCAAACCGTCATGAAGTATGAAAAGATGTCTTTGACAGAGTTTCAGGAGAGCCAGTCATATGAGCGCGAGTTCAATTACAAACTCAGCACATATGAATTGGAAGTCAAGGATGAGCTGTCAAAGAAGCCATATTTGTCGTGCCGTCAAGTTCATGATCATCTCAGAGAACGTCATGCAGACTTTCCGAGTGTGAGCGACAAGACAGTGTTCAACTTCGTGATGCGCATCAGAAGCAAATACTGCATTGAGAAGGGATACGACGAACAGTTCCGCCAGTGCGAGAAACTGCCGGAGACGTCTCCCGGTCGGTATATGCAGGTCGACTTCGGTGAATACTGGATGCACCGTGATGACTCAAGGAGGGTTAAGGTGTATTTCTTTGTGTCTGTCATGAGTCGCAGTCGGCGAAAGTTCGTATTCCTAAGCCGAACTCCTTTCACCTCGGCGCTTGCAATATATGCCCACGAATTGGCCTTCCAGTTCTACGGTGGTAAAGCCCAGGAGATCGTATATGACCAGGACAAGGTCTTCATAAGTAACGAAAACCTCGGAGATGTAATACTCACGAAAGCCTTTCAGGCTTTTGTGGCCTCAGAACACTTCAGTTGTGTGTTCTGTCGCAAGGGCGATCCTCAGTCGAAAGGAAAAGTCGAGAATGCCGTCAAATATGTCAAATACAACTTCCTTAGAGGACGCGACTTCACATCCATCGACGCCTTGAATGAATCGTGCCAGCGATGGCTGAGCCGTACCGCAAACGGGCTTCCCCATAGCACGACAAAGCGTATCCCAGACGAAGCCTTCAAGGAGGAGTTACCATATCTGATCCCATATACAGGTACGCCTTGTCATCCTCAGGATGGTATGAAAGAGTACCTTGTGAGAAGGGATAACACAATAAGCGTTCGCAGTCATCTGTACAATGTTCCTACCGGTACATACAATGGTGATCATACATTTGTCTGGGTCAGCATAAAAGACGACCATGTTGAAATCTACAGTAACGAAACCGGCAAAATGATAGGCAGGCATCAAGTTGCGACAATACCTGGAGAGTCTGTTCTGGATGAAGCAGTACAACGTCCAAAGCTGCCAAGCCGCAAGGAATTGGAAAACTATATAATGTCATATCTTGATGGTAACGCAATAGTTGCTGCATGGTTGAAGAACCTGTATGAAAACAAGCCTAGATACTATAGGGCAAACATTGCTCATCTCAATACGGAATTGGAGTCGTTTATGCCGGAGGCGTTGATAAAGTCCTTCGAGGTGTGCCTTGACAAGGGAGACTACAATGCCAAAGATCTTGTCAGCTATGCTGAACGACACTTCGGCAGAATACCTAGGGGTTCTATTGAACCCAGCATCAAAGAGTTGCTCCCCGAGAATCTTCTACAGGGACCTCAGAAAACAAACATCAATGACTATAACTCTATCTTCGCATGAACTCCGAGAATATAAAGAAATACTGTTCCAGGTTGCGCCTGTCATATATCCCTAATAATATCGACCAGCTTATTGTCGACGCCCAGAACGCCAAGCCCACTTATGAAGACTTCCTGGAGATGGTCCTTAAGGAAGAAACCAAAACCAGAGAGTACAAAGCTTACCTCAATCGCCTGAAACAAGCTAAACTGCCGCCCAAGTATGATCTGGATGAGTACAACTTCAGCCATTCGACAGGAGTGTCCGAACGGCAGCTGCGTGAACTGAGGCAGTTGTCCTGGCTCAATCAGGCGTATAATATCATACTAATGGGCCCCTCCGGGACTGGGAAGACATATATAGCATCCGGCCTTATATACGATGCCATCAAGGCGGGCAAGAAAGCCTATATGATATCCATGGAGGACATCCTTACGTGCCTGCGCACTAAAGACATATCAACAGCAGCACTTACGACCTATAACAAGTGGATGAAGGCGGATCTGTTGGCCATTGACGACATCATGCTCTTCCCTGTTAAGAAAGAAGAATCAGCATCGTTCTTCAATCTGATAAATTCTTTGCATGAGAAGACTTCCGTTATCATCACCACGAACAAGGCTCCAACTGAATGGGTCCAGACACTGAATGACGAAGTGCTGGCAACCGCCATAATAGATCGTCTTTTGTATCGATGTGAAGTAATCAAGCTCTTTGGCTCCAGCTACAGGCTTGAAAACCGTAAAACTATCTTCAACTCCACGTCATCGAACGGCGAGACGAAAGGAAGCAAGAACCAAACAAACATAATAAATACAAAACAGGGCTCTTGAAACCAGTGAAGGTGTCGAAATAACTTTACGAAAAAAAGTCGAAACTATATTTGCTTATTACA
>DCGE01000097.1 GCA_002314525.1 Prevotellaceae bacterium UBA1786
GGCACAGTCGGACTATAACATAGTCAAGGCTACTCCCTTCCGTCGTGACGTGCTGAAGGAACTTGCAGACGAATGCCATCGGCAGGGCGTGATGATAAACTTCTATTATTCCCACCTCGACTGGACTCGTGAGGACTATCCATGGGGACGTACGGGTCACGGAACTCACCGCGACTCCACGAAGGCTGACTGGCCAAAATACTACAAGTTTATGAACGATCAACTCACTGAACTCCTCACTCAATATGGAAAGATTGGTGCCATCTGGTTTGACGGGTTCTGGGACCACGACGAAGATGCCACACCCTTCGACTGGCAGTTGGGACCGCAGTACGCGATGATACACAAACTTCAGCCATCGTGCTTGATAGGTAACAACCACCATGTGGAGATACATCCGGGCGAGGACATACAGATATTCGAGCGTGACGTGCCGGGCGAGAACGAGGTTGGCTATTCAAAGGGAGTCAGCATCAGCCGTTTGCCTCTCGAGACTTGTCAGACGATGAATGGAATGTGGGGGTACAAAGTCGCTGATCAGGACTACAAATCGACGGAGGAACTCGTACGTCTGCTTGTACGTACGTCGGGCAAGGGTGCGAACCTACTTCTCAACATAGGTCCACAACCTTCAGGTGAACTTCCGGCAACAGCACTCTCGCGTCTGAAGGAAATAGGACAGTGGCTGCGGGAGAACGGAGGGGCTATCTACGGCACTACGGCAGGCGATATAGAAGCACAACCTTGGGGAGTGACTACAAGAAAGGGCAATGACCTCTTCATACATATCTTCGATTTGAAGGAAACCACACTGTTGCTCCCTCTCACATGCAAGGTGAAGGAGGCAAAAGTATTCGCCGACAATCGTCCTGTAAAGATCAAGAAGACAAAGGAAGGAATCCTGCTCACTCTTCCGGAAGTTCCGTCAGGTATAGACTACATAGTTAGACTCACAACGAAATGATAGAAGTCTGTGCCGGAACCATAGAGAGCATCCTCGCAGCGTACAGGGGAGGAGCTGGCAGAGTGGAACTTTGTTCTGCACTCAGCGAGGATGGCCTTACGCCCTCCTTCGGCATGATAAGGATGGCCAAACAGTGTGAAGGACTGAAGGTTCATGTACTTATACGTCCCCGTTCGGGTGATTTCGTGTATTCTGAGTCAGAGGTACGAAGTATGGAACTCGACATCCGGAATGCCAAGGAACTCGGAGCCGACGGTGTGGTGATAGGTGCCCTGACTGCTGATGGCGATATTGACATGCCTACCTGCTGGCGGCTCGTGAAGGCTGCGGAAGGTATGAACATCACCTTTCATCGTGCTTTCGACCAGTGCAGGAACCCTCTTGAGGCACTTGAACAGATTATTTCTCTCGGTTGCAACCGTATTCTGACATCCGGTCAGGCTCCGACAGCAGAAGAAGGAATACAGATGCTGCGTAGTCTTGTAATCAGATCCGGAGGTCGTATCGTCATAATGCCTGGCAGTGGAGTCAGCCAGTATAATATAAGGAAGATCCTCACTGAAACAGGTACTACCGAAATACACGGCTCATTCCGTACTACACGTGTTTTCTCGCGCCTTGAGACAGACGAGGAGTGTGTTCGTGAAGCACGGCTGCAATCACAATTTTGATATGCGAAACTTGAATAAAAAAGACAACCTGTACTATTCAGTGCAGGTTGTATGGATAGCGTATGATATGTTGCTGTAGCGAGAGAGGGACCCGAACCCTCGACCTCCGGATTATGAATCCGACGCTCTAACCAACTGAGCTATCTCGCCAAAAGCGGTTGCAAAGGTACGACTTTTTTTGGAAACTGCAAAAAAATTCCGCTCAAATATCTTAATATTGGCGAAAAAGAGTTACCTTTGCATTCTAAGCATACAAATCTTTTTCCTTAAAATGAATAATATCAATAAAATTCTCAGGCTGACATTGTATGTGGTTATTGTATCTTGTGTGGTGGTGATCATACCTCAGGATGCAATGGCTCAGATGCAAAGGCTATATACGACTCAGAACGGACTTGCTACAAGCGATATCCGAGATATTTCGGAAGACAGTCGTGGAATGGCATGGATTTCAGGTGTGTCGAGTATTCAGGTGTTCGATGGTTACAACTTCTATAACATGCCGATGAACAAGAAGGATTCAGACAGGGAGATCTGTAGTGTGGTATATGGCATCAAGGAACTGGAAACTAATCGTATGATGGTAATGACAAGTAATGGACTGTACATCTATGACCGGAAGCAGAGGTGCTATGACATGATTCATCTCGATGAGAATGAGGATATTGATAACGGCTATCCTATAAATACCGCAATTGAGTTGAAGCAGAAGGGAAAAATATTGATTCTCACAGGCGGCTATTCAGTATACATCCTTGACAGGGAGACCATGAAAGTCAATCAAGCAGAAACTGACAGGTATAGAACCTTGATCAAAGGGAGGTTCTTCACCACTGCATATATGGATCGTAGTGGCTGTATTTGGATCAATAATTATTCGAAGGAGCTATATCACTACGATATTGAGACATTTTCAGAACGAAAGTTCACTATCAGTGATGAGGCTGAGGAAATACTGAAGAGGTGTGCAGTGAATTGTATATGTGAGACGAATGACGGCAAGGTACTGTTCGGTACCAACGAGGGCATACTTTGTTATACTGAAGAATCCGGAGAACTCATCGGACATATCTCTGTGATGGAATGCAGTCGTCAGCTCAATGCTCCGGTAGTGGCGTTGCAGCTTGTGGATGACGGTAGGGTGTTTATCGGCACTGACAGTCGTGGCCTCTGGGTGTCGGAGCAGACTAATGACGGTGGTTTCTCAATAAAGAGATACGAATTGGAACATCAGATGCTGAATCTGGATTATGCCAAGGTGAAGCACATTCATAAGGATGCTGACGGCAACCTGCTGGTCGGTCTGCTGCAGAAGGGTGTATTGGTCATTCCGCCAAAGTCGGACAAGTTCCGTTACTATGCCATAACACCCAGGAATGATGACATAAACGCTTCGTGTGTCACATCTATGGCGAAGGATGAAAATGGTAATTGTTGGGTGGCAACAGACGGCTGTGGCGTGTTCAGAGCCAGTTCAGGTAATCTGTCGGCGGCTGTTCCTGTTAATACGGGCCTCAAATCGCTGCTCGTACAGAGTGTTGTAATCGACAGGAGACAGGCTGTGTGGGTGGGCACTTTCGGATATGGAGTACAGGTGTGTGAGGACGGATGTACATTCCACTGTCCTGATTGGCTCAGTTCACTGAGCGCTGAACCGATCATGGCAATGGCTTATGACAACAAGAATGATGTTCTGTATATCGGTACCAATGGAAAGGGTGTCTTTGCTGCCGACCTGACGAATAAGACTATTAGTGCCATCAAGGATGAAGTAGTGCAGAATACGTGGATTTCAGCTCTATGTTTCGGATGTGACGGCTACTTATGGCTTGGTACAGCAAGTGGATTGTATTTCATGAACACTGCAAACGGACGTTTCGGTGAACTCAAATACACGGAATCAAGAATCAGTACGATTCAGATGATTTCTGATACCAATGAGAAACTGCTTGTTGCAACCGATAACGGACTTGTGATATATGACAAAAAGACCAAGAAACCGACCTATCTGTTCGAGGGTGAACATATCATGGCTGCCGGGCAGACGGAAAACTGCTATTGGCTTACTACCGCCAGATCAATTGTATGTTTGGAAAAAAAGAACCTAAGCCATACTCGCCATAATTCTTTGGGTGGTTTTTCGATCGGTGAGTTCCATAAGGCAAGTATGCTTCACCTGGAAAAAGACAATATTCTGTTTGGAGGTGACAATGGAATAATCGGTTTTACTCCTACAGAGGTACGTATGAATTCAAAGATCACCAGACAATTGGTTTTCATACGTATGAAACTAAATGACGGCGAAACAAACATATTTGAAGATAACGGAATGGAATTGGATTATGAACATAATTCTTTCATCATTAAGTTCAGTGTGCCTAATTTCAGTGATCCTCAAAGTATCAGATATGAATATATGTTGGAAGGATATGATGAACACTGGCAGATATGTCAGGGCAGTCCTCAGGCTTATTATTCAAGTCTTCCCTCAGGAAACTATCATTTCAAGGTAAGAGCGTTTTATGAGTCAAATACAGATGAATTCGTGGAGAAGACGATTTCCGTCAAAATCCGTCCTCCGTTCCTGAATTCTGGCTGGGCTTGGTGTATTTATATTATTACATTAGGTGCGATAGTCTATTTCGTATATAGGTTGTTGAGCTACAGAAGACGTCAGCACAAACTCCTGCTCCAGACACGGGAGAGCGAGAAAAGAAAAGAAGAGAAGTTGAGACTCTTCACAAGTATTATCCACGAACTCCGATCACCTGTAACGATGATTGTATCACCGCTGAAACAACTCATGGCAACAACCGATGATGAGGGCACGTTGAGCCTGTATCAGGTGATGAAGAGAAACTGTGACAGATTGCTTGATATCGTGAAGCAGATTACCGACATTAGGACAATTGACAGTGGACAGTTCAAACTCCAGATGGAGGAGGTGGACTTCGTTCCGTACCTCAATGAGATATGCTCGACATTCACTGCTATGGCAACAGTGAAGCAGATTTCATTCACGGTTGAATATAGTAAGGAATCCATAATGACATACATTGATCCAAAGAACTTTGAGAAGGTGGTAACCAATCTTCTGAGCAATGCCTTCAAGTTCACTCCTGAAGGTGGCGTCATCAAAGTAAGGGTCAACGGAAGCGAAGCTACAGGCAATGGTTCGTTGGAGGTCAGAGTATTCAATAATGGCGAACACATATCAGATGAAGACATCCCTCATATGTTTGAGAGATTCTATCAGGGTAATAACCGACAGGTATCTGAGCAAGATACACGGACTGGAAGTGGAATTGGACTGAATTTGGTATATGAACTTGTGCAGTTACATCATGGTACTGTCAGATGTTCGAATGTTGAGCCTCAAGGTGTGGAATTCATTGTTTCAGTTCCTATTGCCAACGCCTTACTGGCTTCTACGTCTTCGTTACTTTCCAGTGACGGAATTAAGAAAACCATACTGGTAGTGGATGATGATACTGAACTCTGCAACTATGTATTCGAACAGTTGAAGAAGGACTTCAACGTAGTGATGGCGTTCAGCGGGAACAAGGCTTGGGAATATGTGCTGCAATACCGTCCTGATGTGGTTGTGACAGATATACGAATGCCGGATGGTGATGGGATTGAACTCTGTCAGCGAATTAAGAGCAACCCGGAGACTGATACGACTTCCATCATTATGCTTACTGGTGAGGCAAGTGAAGAAGCCCAGATGAGAAGTTTTGAACTTCAGGTCGATCATTTCATCGGCAAGCCGTTCAACATGCTTATCCTGAAGAGTGCGATAGTTCAGGTTATCAAGACACGACAGAATATGCTCGGCCGTATTACCCGAACAAATATCGGATATAATCTCGAAGAAGTATCTCCTATGGATTCTGCCGATGAAAAGCTGTTTGATAAAATAAAGAAGTCAATAATAGCTCATCTTGACGATAGTGAATTCGGTGTGGAGGAACTGGCACAGGAAGTCGGTCTGAGCCGAGTTCATCTGAACCGTAAGCTTAAGGAAAAATTTTCGACAAGCCCTAACAACTATATAAAGACTTTCCGTATGAAACATGCTGCCTACTTACTTGTCAACAACAAGGTAAACATAAGTGAGGTTGCATACAAAGTCGGTTTCTCTTCTCACAGTTATTTTTCCAGTTCGTTCCACGATTATTTCGGTATGACTCCAAAGGAATTTGTGGCGCAATATTCTGATAATATTGACGATGAAACTTTGAAGAAGCTGTTAGAATAGCTATTTTGATAGCAAATGTTACAAAATTGATACACGAAATCATGATTTTTAAAGTTCATGTTACAGAATATGAAGTTGGTATCGTGTTATTGTCGTAACTTTGCATCGTCAAAAAAGATGTAAAATAGAAGAAAGAAATTTTGTTTCATAAAGGTTAGTTAATAATTAGTTAATAGAAGAGTATTGAGGGCTGTACGTGAGTATCGCTCTCAATTTTTTACTTAGACAAAAATGATACATTTTAAATAATAACTATAATGAAGAAGATATTTTGTTATGTCAGTTTGGTAGGTATCAGTGTTTTGGGTATGGCACAGAATCCTTGTATTCATCACCTTTACACGGCTGATCCTGCACCTGTTGTTCACGAAGGTAGCGACAGTCTCTATGTGTATTGTGATATTGATGAAGGTGGAAGTTTTTTCACAATGAACGAATGGAGGGTATATTCTACAGTGGATATGGTGAATTGGACCGACCATGGTTCAGCTCTGCCGCTTTCATCTTTCAAATGGGCAGGAAAAAACTCAGCCCGGGCAAGTCAGTGTGTAAGAAGAGGTGATTACTATTATTGGTATGTATGTGCCAAGAAAGAAGGTGATTGGAAGCATGGAGTCGGTGTTGCCCGCAGTCGTAAACCTTCCGGTCCGTTCACCGATGTTCTTGGAAAGCCATTGGTTTGGACAAACACAGGTGGTGACATCGACCCGACTGTCTTTATCGATGATGACGGTCAGGCATATCTGTATTGGGGTAACAACAAAATTATGTATGCCAAACTGAATCCTGATATGATTTCGTATGATACTACAATTGGTGACAACGGATGGGTTACTGTACCTATGACAGAACAATCGTTCGGCGGAGTGAAGAGCAATGACAGGGAGAAGAAGATAATCGGTAAGGACGCGTACGAGGAAGGTCCATGGCTCAGCAAACGAAACGGCAAGTACTATCTTTCGTATGCTGCCGGTGGAGTACCAGAGCATATTGCTTATTCAACGAGCGACAGTCCTGAAGGTCCTTGGACTTATCAGGGACATGTCATGCCTCTGCAGGATACTGGTTCGTTTACGAATCACAGTGGTGTGATAGACTACAAGGGCAAGTCGTACTTTGTATATCATACAGGCTGGCTTCCTGGTGGAGGCGGTTTCTCACGCTCTTTCTCAATTGAGGAATTCAAGTACAATTCAGACGGTACAATTCCTGAAATCAAAGCCACGAAGAGCGGTGTGGGAGCTATTGCAACGCTGAACCCATATCTCCAACAGCAGGCAGAGACCATGAACTGCGGAGAGCATATCAAAGTGCTGGGTAATGAGGAAACGGGAGTGTTCGTCGCTGGTATTGGCAGTGAAAGCAGTATCAGAGTGAAAAACGTGGATTTCGGAAACAGGAAGGCTAAGTCTTTTGTGGTACGTTATGCATCAGGATTACAAGGTGGATGTATGACAGTCAAACTCAACAGCAAGGAAGGTGAAGAGATTGTCAGATTGAATCTGAAAGACACAAAGGGACTATGGACCTCTGAATCTACCAAACTAATTAATAAGGTGGTTGGCATTCATGATATCGTCATCACATTTGAAGGAGTCAAAGAGACTGATTCGTTGAAGTTCGACTGGTGGCAATTCAGGAAATAATAAATGGGACTGGAAAATATCCAGTCCCATTTATTTAAGGTGGGTTCTATTTGCTTATTCCTGCCACAGCCACTTTTTCCAGTCAACATTCTCGAATGCTGGAGCATCCTCAAATTCTGTAGGAACGTCTTTCTCGAGAAGGAATCGGTCGATATATGCTTCAAGATACTTGTATTCTTCCTTCGGAAGCT
Source organism: Prevotellaceae bacterium UBA1786 (assembly GCA_002314525.1). The sequence goes on from DCGE01000097.1 coordinate 7,734, forward strand.
GACAGTGCATGTGCTTTCCGTGGATAGCAAAGGAAATGCGATCCTGGATGCCAAGTGTCTTATAAACTTCCTTGGCAGCTTTGATGGATACATAGCCAGCCTCATCAGCCAACCACTCGTAGTCGGTATTGCCGAAGAAGAGCAGGGCACGAGGAGCCACGAGAGCTGCAAGCTGGTGATGGTCAACCGGAAGTTTTCCGACATTGCCGAAACCGTAGTCCTTGATCATACTCTCAAGGAACCAGTGACCGTCAGTGCGTCCGATTGCCTCTACATGACCTAAGGTCTCGCTCACACGCCATGCAGCAATACCGCCACCACCTGGTTCCTGTGGGATGACGAGACAGATGCGGTCATCGAGTGCACCAGACCAAAGAGAAGCCTTACCAGCCCATGAGCAACCACTTACTGCAAGATGTTTTGTGTCGATATGAGTTACCTCAGGACCGAGCTTTTCAAGAGCGTCGATGATTCGGCTGATACCCCATGGCCAATAGCTATATGCTCCGTTTGAGACGAGTTCTGGATAGAGCTTGTTGATTGGTTCTTTTCCACGTGTTTGCTGATGTTTGCAGACTGTGTTGAAATCGAAGTTTATGAGTGCACAACCACGGTCGGTGAACAACTTGGTAGGAAGTACATTGCTGATACCAATAAGTGCAGGTGCAGGTGCGCCCTTGTATTCAGAACCATCTGTTGCTACCTGTGGGTAGGTGATGGTAGCACGGAGTTCTATGCTTTCACCATTACGTGTTACCTTTACAGTCAGTTTGTTACCATCAAGAATAGGTTCTACAGTAACACCATCCATCGGAGGAATCTTACCTATTTCATATTTCTCAAGAAGTCCGATTATCTCCTTGCGATGAGCTTCCCAGTCCTTGAACTCCGTTGAGCGAGTTCCGTCATTGAACTTGAACGGATCTGGCAGATGATAGCGGCAGTATGTCTCCTGGATGTTGAAGAATGCGAGTTTCACTTCTTCAGCCATACGCTGGTAACCCTTTGCATTGAGGTGCAGCCAGTCGTTCTCGAAGAGATACTCAGGATTGAGCTGCTGAGGATTCTGAGGGTCCTGAACGGCCTTGTCGAAGTCAATCAGGCCATCAATGTCCTTTGTCTTGCGGAACCAGTCGTTAAGAGCCTGACGGCCTTTCTCGTGGTCTTCAGAATAGTAGTTATTGCCCTTGAACGGAGTGATGGTAGCACCGAATACCAGCATACCCTTCTGGTGAGCTTCCTCACAGATCTTATGATATACCTCGGTGATTTCCTTTGCTGTCTCAGCACCATTACGGCTGCTTCCGAGGTCGTTGACGCCCTCAAAGAGGATTATGTACTTCACACCTTCCTGTCCGAAGAGATCACGAGCGTAGCGAGACTGAGCCGTTGGACCCAAGCCCCCACGAAGCACACAATTGCCACCCAAACCGAAGTTGAGGACTGCTACGTTCTGTGTACCAGGATTCGCAAGAAGACGACGTGAGAGGTCGTCTGTCCAGCGGTCCTGACCGTTTGTTGTAGTTCCACGTCCATCTGTGATAGAGTTTCCGAGAACTGCAATGGCACATGGACGGAAATATTCCTTACCCTTATACTTGGATATATCAATATCTATTGCGTGGATATTGTACCAATGGTCTGTCTTGACAGCCTTGCTGAAGTCGGAAGTATTGCCCTGTGCAATATAACTGGTTGTACGGCTTCCTGGATGTCCTGTAACGCTCTTACCGTTGCATTTTCCGTAATGGATAGTGATGGCTACGTTCTGACGTGGAGCGAGATTGAACTTTACAAAGTCAGATGTTGCAGTACCGCCGGCTGCCATTGTGACATTCTTCTTACCAGCAAACTTGAGGACCTTTGTGGTCTTCTCGTCGATTTCCCAACTGCTTCCTGCAGTCTTTGCAGCTGCAATCTCAACGCCGAGAATCTCCGTAGGCTGTTGAGAGAACTCGTTTGACAGACGGAGTCTAATCTTTTCACCACCAAGAGATACCTGAACAATCTGACGGATGGAGTTGTTCTCAAGGTAAGGTGATGGTGGAAGGTTGTGAGGTTCAACTACTTGTTCTGATGTTGCCCATGTAGTGACAATCTTGTTCGGGGTCTGTGCAACGACTTTGACAGAACCGCAACTCAGGCCTACAAAAGCCAGTATAACGGCTAATGTATGGCAAAAAACGCAATATCTTTTCATAGATTAATGTTGTTAAGTTCTCGCAAAGGTACGAAAAAGTTATGAGTTAGGAGTCATAAGTTGGATTTTTTTTGAAAAAATTCAATACTCCACCAAACTTGCTACTTATGCCTGCTCATCAGTTCCTTCTCCATATCTTCAATGGTGAATCCCATGTGCTCGTTGAGAACAAGCAGGTGATAGATGAGGTCAGAAGCCTCATAGAGATAGCGCTCCTTGTTTCCGTCAATAGCTTCAATAACAGTCTCAACAGCTTCCTCACCTACTTTCTGAGCCATTCTGTTTACACCTTTGTTGAAGAGATATGTTGTATAGTGGCCTTCAGGCATCTCCTTATGGCGCTCCTGGATCACAGTCTCGAGTTTTCTGATAAAACCTTCATGCTCAGGAGAGTCAAAGCATGAAGTGGTGTTGCGATGACATGCAGGTCCGTATGGACGTCCCATAATAAGAAGAGTGTCACCATCACAGTCAGCATACATATCAATCACATCAATATAGTTTCCGCTTGTTTCACCTTTTGTCCAAAGAGCCTTGCGTTCACGGCTCCAGAAAGTGGCCTTCTTGGTTTCCATTGTCTTGTTGAAAGCTTCTTCATTCATATAGGCAACCATCAACACCTTAAGTGTCGTGGCGTCCTGAACGACACAAGGCAACAGTCCGTCACCAGTCTTTTCCAGATTGAAATCATTAAATGTCATAGTCTTACTTTTATGTTTTTATTATATAGTTGTTGTTTCAGTTCCTTTATCGTAATTTCCCCATAGTGGAAGATGCTTGCTGCCAGTGCTGCATCGGCCTTGCCCTTTGTCAGTACATCGGCTATGTCGTCAACACAACCTGCACCGCCGGATGCAATGATAGGTATCGACAGCATCGATGACAGCCGGGCAAAAGTATCACATGGATACCCGTTGCGCGTACCGTCATGGTTCATTGAAGTAAACAATATTTCTCCGGCGCCTCTTTCCTGACCTTCCTTGGCCCATGAAAAAAGTTCTTTTTCTGTCTGATAATGTCCTCCGTGAGTCGTAATATGCCAGATGTCGTCGGCCTGACGTGCATCAATAGCCAATACCACGAACTGACTGCCGTATTTGTTGGCAATGAGGTCAATCAATCCAGGATTCTGTACCGCTGCACTGTTGATGCTGATTTTGTCAGCTCCGGCATCGAGCAGACGTGAAGCATCGTCAATTGTCGATATTCCGCCACCTACCGTGAATGGTATATTGATGTTGCTGGATATTCTTCGTACCAGTTCTGTAAAGGTATGCCTGCCTTCGAACGTAGCACTGATATCAAGATATACTAGCTCATCAGCACCTTCCTCGGCATAGTGACGACCCAGTTCAACCGCATCACCCACATCACGAAGTCCGACAAAATTGATACCTTTGACAGTACGGCCTTCCTTGACATCAAGACAAGGTATGATTCGTTTTGCTACCATTTCAGTTCCTCCACCTTAATCCGTCCTTCGTATAATGCCTTTCCTATTATCGTAGCATGAAGTCCCATTTCTGCAGCTTTCCGTACATCATCCATTGATGAAATTCCACCGCTCAGCGTGAACTCTATTTCAGGAAACATCTTGAGAAGCGATTCATACAGATCGAAATTAGGTCCTTGCAACATTCCGTCGCGACTTATGTCAGTACAGATGACCTGACTGAGACCGAACGGCAGGAACTGACGGATGATTTCGTTGATATGAACGTCAGATGTGTCAAGCCAACCATGTGTGCTGATCATCCCATTACGTACATCAGCACCCAATATGATATGTTCGGTGCCGAATTCCGAAAGCCAGTCAATAAACAGCTCATGACGATCTACTGCGATACTTCCGCATATCGCTCTCTGAGCACCAGCATTGAAAACTGAACGGAGAGCCTGTTCCGTCTTTATTCCTCCACCCCACTCAATGTCGAGTAATGTTCCGTTTGCCACCTTTTCCAGCACGTCGAGGTTCTTTGGCTCACTGGCTTTGGCACCATCAAGATCCACGATGTGAAGTCTGGTTATTCCTTGATTTTCCAGAACCTTAGCCCATTCAAGAGGATCGGTGTCATATACCTTCTTCTGGTCGTAGTCACCTTTTACGAGTCTGACACAATGACCGTCAATCAGATCAATAGCAGGAATAAGTTGCATCATAACATCATGAAATTATTAAGGATTGCTTCACCTAACTTGCCGCTCTTCTCCGGATGGAACTGAGTACCATAGAAATTACCGCAATTCAGGGCAGCTGAGAATCTGACACCGTTCTCACATACTGCTATTGTCTCCTGACACATATCGGCTGCAAAGGAATGTACGAAATAGAAGAAGTCATTGTCCGAGATTCCTTTGAACAGCGGTGTTTGTAGTTCCGTGATTCCGTTCCATCCCATGTGAGGTACCTTTATATCTGAATCTTCGGGAACATTGAATTTTCTGACATCTACATGGAAGATATCCATGCAGCTGGCATTTCCTTCTTCGCTGGAACGGCACATCAGTTGCATACCGATGCATATTCCCAGAACTGGCTGTGTGAGTGATTTGATGACTTCACACAGTCCGCGTTCACGTAGTTTCTGCATTGCACTCGAAGCCTCACCGACTCCTGGCAGGAGAACACGGTCAGCATTTCTGATCTTGTCGTGATCGCTTGTCAGAATGTATTCAGCACCAATACGTTCCAATGCGTTGCACACAGAACGGAGGTTGCCTGTATCGTAGTCAACAATAGAAATCATATAAGTCCCTTGCTGCTTGGAAGTTCATAACTGAATGGCTCACGCTTGGCAGCCATTCTCAGTGCTCTGGCAAAGCCTTTGAACACAGCCTCTGCAAGATGATGGTTGTTCTCTCCTTTGGCCTCAATATGCAGGTTGCAGTTCATGGCAGCACACAAAGCCTTGAAGAAATGCTGGAACATCTCAGTAGGCACGTCGCCTACATATTCTCTTGTAAAAGGTACATCCCACTGAAAATCTATCCTACCTCCGAAATCCAACAGAACCAAAGCCCTGCATTCATCCATAGGCAGTACAAAACCGTATCGGCCTATTCCGCGTTTGTTACCCAATGCCTTGATAATTGCCTGTCCCAGTACGATGGCAATATCCTCCATCGTGTGGTGTTCATCAACATGCAGATCACCGATGGCCTTAATTGATAGTGAGACACCTGCATGATGAACAATCTGATCAAGCATGTGGTTCAGAAAACAAAGTCCTGTGTCGATTATGCTTTCCCCTTTGCCGTCGAGGTCTATGATGACTTCGATGTCGGTCTCACCTGTCTTTCTGTGGATAGTGGCTGAGCGTTCCGACAGACGCAGTTGTTCGGCAATCTGACTCCATGTATTTGTCTCCGGATTATATAGGATGGCTTTTGCCCCTAAGTTCTTGGCAAGTTCCACATCGGTCTGGCGGTCTCCAATGACATAGCTACTGGTAAGATCGTAATCCCCGTTGAGATACTTTCCGAACATCCCCGTCTGTGGTTTTCTCATCGGAGAGTTGTCCTCTGGGAAGTGGTTGTCAATCAGTATGTCATCAAACGAAATCCCTTCACCTTTGAGAACGGAAAGCATCTTGTTCTGAATGACCTCGAACCGTTCCATCGGATAGGCATCGGTACCAAGTCCATCTTGATTTGTGGCAATGACAAGCTCATAATCAAGTTTGGCAATACTGCTCAGCGCACCTATTACACCAGGCATGAACTCCAGTTGCTCGAGAGTGTCAACCTGTTCGGTTACAGGAGGCTCGAAGATAATAGTGCCATCCCTGTCAATGAATATAACTTTTTTCTTTTCAGCCATTTTGTGAAGGTGTATTCTTTAAATTCACAGAATAAATTGATGATAACATGATATCGTTCTCAGCCTTTGTACCTATCGTGATTCTCAGACAGCCTTTGCATCCTGATATATTGTTTCGGTTGCGTACTATCACCTTCTTCTGAATAAGTCTTTGATAGGTTCCGTCGGCGTCATCTACCTCTATCAACAGGAAATTGGCATCTGAAGGATAGACCTTCCTCACATTTGGTTTTGTCTTCAGTTCCTCGGCCACCCTTTTTCGTTCACTCTTGATCTCCTCTATTTCTTTCTTTACATCACGGTCAAGCAGGCTGAAAGCTTCATTCATACCGGCTTGATTGATATTGTATGGGTATTTCACCTTTGAGAACAGTCGCATAATCTCTTCTGAGGCAAAAGCCAGACCCAGACGAAGTCCCGCCATTCCGAATGCCTTCGAGAGAGTCTGTAGAACTACTATGTTTTCAGGAATGTTCTTGATGCTGAGAAGACTCTCCTTGTCCGAGAAGTCGATATATGCCTCGTCAACGATTACAATACCGTTGAACCGTTCTGCCAAAGTCAGTATGTCCTCATGTGAGAAACTGTTTCCTGATGGATTGTTAGGACTGCAGAGGAACAGCAGTTTGGATTTTTCATCGGCAGCCGATATGATTCTATCGACAGGCAGCGAAAAATCGTCATTCAACTGTACTTCCCTCATTTCCACATCATTGATGTCGGCCGAAACCTTGTACATTCCATAGCTTGGGGCAATGGATATTGCATTGTCCTTCCCAGGAATGCAGAAAATCCTGAAACAAAGGTCGATGGCCTCGTCACTTCCGTTACCGACGAAGATATGTTCTATTGGGATATTTCTTATCTGCGATACTCTGGTTTTCAGAGAGAGCTGTCTTGGATCTGGGTATCTGTTGAAGCCGTTTTGGAAAGGATTCTCGTTTGCATCGATAAACACACCTTCCTGTCCTTTGTATTCATCACGAGCACAGGAATATGGTTTGAGTCTTACGATGTTCGGTCTGACCAGTTTCTTTATGTCTTTTGGCATGTTGTTCTTCTGATATTGGGGGACACTTGTTCGATGGTCCCGATTATTTTTCGGTTCTTAATTTACATGCATTTGCATGAGCATCAAGGCCTTCGGCTTCAGCCATAGTGACGATGCACTCCGACAGACCGCGTATTCCTTCTTCCGACAGTTCCTGATAGGTGATTTTTCTGGTGAAACTGTCAATATTGACTCCGCTGCATGAACGAGCCCAACCCGATGTAGGCAGAGTATGATTAGTGCCTGATGCATAGTCACCCGCACTCTCCGGAGAATAGTTGCCTAAGAATACACTGCCTGACGCTGTGACTTTATCGGCAAAATCCCACGGATCTCTGACAGACAGGATAAGGTGTTCTGGAGCATATGTATTTACGAAGTCAATCTGATCTTCTCTGTCTTTCAGTACTATGATACGGCTGTGTTCCAATGATTTTTCGGTCAACGATTTTCTTGGCAGTTGTTCCAGTTGCCTGAAAGTCTCTTTTTCCACAGCGTCAGCAATCATCTGGTCACTGCATACGAGAATTGCCTGAGAGTCAGCCCCGTGTTCAGCCTGTGAAAGCAAGTCGCTCGCTACAAACTCGGGAAAGGCGGTTTCATCAGCCACCACCAATACCTCTGAAGGTCCTGCAGGCATGTCTATCGACACCATCCGGCTTACCTGTTCCTTGGCCTTTGTGACGTATCTGTTGCCTGGTCCGAATATCTTATCTACTTTCCCTATCGTCTCTGTGCCGTATGCCATTGAGGCTATGGCCTGAGCTCCTCCTACCTTATATATATTGGTTACACCATATTGCACAGCAGCGTAGAGCACTATCGGATTGACTTTGCCGTTTTTGTCTGTAGGAGTACAAAGTATTATTTCCTTGCAGCCAGCCACCTTTGCAGGTATTGCTAACATAAGAACAGTTGAGAACAACGGTGCAGTACCTCCGGGAATGTAGAGTCCCACTCTCTGGATCGGGACGGCTTTCTGAACACATCTCACACCCGGACAAGTCTCTACCTTTACCGGTGTGAACACCTGTGCTTCATGGAATCTGCGTATGTTCTCTGCAGCAACGGCAATGGCTTTCTTGATCTTCTCGCTGAGCAGTCCCGATGCCTCTGCCTTTTCTTCATCCGATACTTCCAGAGCCGGAAGTGACACTTTGTCGATTTCTTCAGCCAACTCAAAAAGCGCCTTGTCTCCGTCATTCCTGACGCGATCTATGATTGATGACACCCTCTGATCTATGATGGCATCATCGGTAGTTGCCCTCTCACATAGAGCATTCCATTCTTTTCTTTCGGGTTCTGAATATCTTTTCACTTTGACTTTCCTATTATCTGAATACGTCAGCTTACATCACCACCTTATCCAATGTCATCACCAGAATATCCTCAGCACCTATTGCCTTCAGTTTCTCAATTACATCCCACTGTTCCTTGTCGTTCACTACTGTCTGCAACGAACACCAGTCCTTCTGAGCCAGAGGAATGACTGTCGGACTCTTCATGGAAGGAAGTATCTCTATTGCCTTGTCAACCGACTTCACCGGAAGATTCATCATCAGGTATTTCTTGCCGCGTCCTTTCTGTACAGACTCAAATCTGAACATCAGCTGACGGATGGTGGCTTGTTTGTCTTCTTCCATCTCTTCCAAAGGCTTCGTACAGATCAGTACTGCATCTGATTCAAGTACCGTCTCCACCTCCTTCAGTCCGTTGGATACCAGAGTACCGCCTGATGATACGATATCAAATATTCCGTCTGCCAGTCCTGCTGCAGGAGAAATCTCCACAGAACCGGTAATAGTATGTATTTCAGCCTTGATGCCGTTCTTGTCAAAAAAGTCCTGAAGGATACGAGGATAGGAAGTCGCTATTCTCTTACCCTGGAACCACTCAATTCCGTTGTATTCTTCTGCTTTCGGAATAGCCAGCGAAATGCGGCATGCACCGAAACCGAGATGCTGAAGAACCTCCACATCAACCCCGCGCTCCACTACTTCGTTCAGACCTACGATACCCAGGTCGGCAGCACCCATGTTCACTGTCTGTGGTATGTCATCGTCTCTTAAGAACAATACATCAACTGGAAAATCCTTGGCTTTCATCAGGAATTTTCTTTTATCATCTCCAATTCTTATTCCGGAATCACTGAGCAGTTCCATACTCTGCTCATTGAGGCGTCCTTTTGTTTGAACAGCAATTCTAATCATATTATCAATCTTTTTACAATGCAAAATTAGCAGTAATAATTCAAACTGCCAAGTATTTAACTAAAAAAATGATACAAAGTAGTCAGTTTTGCATGACTTTGCCTACAATATCACCCATATTTTAAAAATTATTATTTATTTGATCACTGGTAAAAGCCTGTGTTTTCTTTTAAGAAAAAAAATCACAGTCTGATGCTGAAGCTTCGTCTTTCGTGTCTTGTCTTGATTGCAGAATATTGTGAGCGATACTTCGACAAGCTCAGCACATCGGCTCACATCTTCTGCCATCATTCCAATCCACTCCCGAACAAGTTCGGTCTCAGCATTCAGCCTGTGAAGAAAAAGTTTTTCTTTAGAAAAAGAAAAAGTCCTCCCGATGGTCGGTAAAAAAACATGTACTGATGTTTCCACCGCGATAGCTTTTTTTACCGACGAAGGAGGACTTTTTTGGCGGAGCTTTTTTTTAGCTGGATGTCTGAAGTCATTCGCCAGAATGACAGCGGATGATCTTGAGGACAAAATACGAAAGCTCGCTTTCAGGATTTTGGACACAAGAACATACGCGTAGACGATAGTCTTCAGACACCACAGCTCTTTTTTATCACTCCCTGAAAACACAGGCTTTTACCAGTGATCCTATTTATTCGGTGAATTTATAGCTCCGCTTTAGCGCCTGAGTTTAGCTAAGAACTCACCTTTACTCATCCTTTAGGAAATCCGGTGTCCGGCTGATGAATTCATGCCCAAACCTGCATCGAAGACAATCATGAGGTTGACAATACGATCGGGTCAGCTGAATCAGAGCCTGACTGTCACCGGCATTACAACACTCTACACCGGCCGATTTCCATTCTCTGATATATCTGTTGTCTTCCGGCTTTATCTTTTCGAAAAAGTCCAACGCCCTCTCACAGAGGTCTTCACGACTCTTGTATTTTCCGTATGCGAACATCAGAGGAATCACACTGTTTATCAACAGCAGATTTTTACCCGTTTCCGAGATGGTTTTCTCAACTTCTCGCGATTTGGTGGAGGCAAATGTATAATGAGTTTTCCAGTATTGGCTGACATTAGTGTCAAACAGTTTATACAGAGTCTTGATATCTTCTGCATTGATGATCTTCGACAGATTGACTCCTTGTTGGTGGTACATCATAGCCAGTTGGGCGATCCTTATATGAGGAAAGTTCTGGGGGCGAAGTCTGAGGAAGCGCCATGCGTGTGGATCCATCGGTTCCAGACCGAACTTATGTTTTAGAAAGGCATATTCATTTCTCATATCCTGATAGTAACTGTCCTTCGTAGCCTCCTCCCGATACTCGTCAGGAAGAGCCTCATCCGAAAGCAACCCTGCCTGGCCGAAGAACAGAGCTTCAATCTGAAAGAGTTTGTCTCTGTGTTTCGAGAGTGTCTGCATAGGCAGCGAATAAGCCAGTTTTTCAAAGGCATCGCCGTTGATTCCGAATCCGAAATTCCTCATTATCGTCACCATGCATACGCTTTCCCAGTCGTTCCGGTATCTCTTCAGTCTCTCGTCAATCTGTGATTTCCTGTCTTCAAGGCGTTCAATGAGAAGTGCCGACAGGTAGTTGTGTACGATGATCTTTGGAATCAGGGGAATGACATGTTTGCAACGTGGATCGGAATGAACCATAAGTAGTTCGTTATAGTTGTCAAGCACATATTCCGGTACAGGTAGCTCCATCTGTGGAATGGCTTTCCCGTCAGGATAGGTTACTGCTTTGTCGATATCTCGGGCTACGTGCAGCACTACATTCTCATAAGCAGGATTTGTGTCGTGATGATGCCTGTACCAGTCTGACGATTTCACATGCACCTCAACGTTCCCTACCCATACAATACCGTCAATCTTGATCTTCGCCCCGATGAAGTCGGGTCCGGAATCATGATTCTGAAGTCCTGGATTGAGTATTTCTAAAGTCCTTCCATCAGTGGTCTTCAACGGTTTGATCGGAAATATCTTATGTTGCCATACGTATTGTATTATTTCCTCCATAGCTATATTATTTTGTTATTGGCAGAACCCTGTGTTTTTTCTATGATAAAAAAGTCACAGTCTGATGCTGAAGGCTACGCCTATCGTGTCTTGTCTTGATTGCAGAATCTTGTGAGCGATACTTCGACAAGCTCAGTACATCGGCTCCCATCTTCTGCTCTCAATCCAATCCACTCCCGAACAAGTTCGGTTTCAGCATCCAGCCTGTGAAGAAAAAGTTTGCTTTGCAAAAGAAAAAGTCCTCCTTCGTCGGTAAAAAACATTCGAGTCGTCATCAATTGAGTATTGCTAAAATGCTGTAATGGTATTGTCCTTCCTGTCAAAGTAAAACCTCTGAATCTGTGCTCGTGGGTAGTCGTGGAAATTGACCAGAATGCCTATTGGGAACCCAGTTCCAATCAAGTATGAGAATAACTGCTGGTATTCCGTTGCTGTAATCTTCTCTATTGCCTTGCATTCCAAGATGATATTGCCCCTTTCACGTGGAATCATGAAATCCATTCTGAGATGTGATTCAAGGGGCTGACCACGGAATACAGGGTGGTACTTGAATTCTTTCTTATGGCTTATGTCTGCCTGAGCCAGAGCAACATCCAATGCTTCTTGATATATATATTCTGGAAGCCCATTGGGAAGTTCCTTATATACGTCATGTATCACGCCGACTATGTCAAAAACATAATTCTTCAACTGTTCTTTCACTGTTGAATCAAGATTTTCCTTCTGTTTTATTGTCATGTCTATCTGTATAAGCAACTGCAAAGATACTACAAACTGTCAAATTATGCAAATACCAGCCCTTTTTTTACCGACCATCGGGAGG
>DCGE01000118.1:0-1001 GCA_002314525.1 Prevotellaceae bacterium UBA1786
AGACCCAAACCTCAGCTATCGCGGAGGTACCCCCCAGCAATCGGGGAAGTTCACCTCTGCCATCGGGGAAACACGCCTTTGTTATCGGGGGTCAGCACGAGGGGTGTCGGGCAGGATTGCGAAAGCGTGTGAGGGCTCCTGAAGAGCGGCTAAGAGTGAGCAGCTAGGACAGCACATTGGTATCTATTACAGCATATATCATAAAGTTGGTTACTGCATCAATCTACTTTTACGTTCCGCACGTGTAGCTGCAATCTCGGCATTGATCTCATCGAGAGTCATCTCCGGTTCATTACGGAGTTTCACAGCATCGTGGATTTGCTTCAGTACTTCACCGAATTCCTCACGAGTATTACGCTTACGACCTATGGTGAAAGGAATACTTTGTGTCTCAGCAACTGCACGCATGAAAACATTCATGGCAGTATTGGCACTCATTCCGAATTCCTCGCAAAGACTTGTAAAAACAGCCTTCAATTTAGCATCCGTACGGACAGTCATTGTAGTTTGCATAACGTTTTTGAATTGTATTTAATAGCAACATGAATTCATATTGACTGCAAAGTTACATAATTATTTCTATAAAACAAATTTTTTCTTCTAACTATTCACATCAGTTTCCTAGTATAATCCACAAACAACCGAACAAAATAATCTTGTGCTCATAAAGAAATATCTCTTGCGATAAAGACAATTTTTTTTGGGGGGTATCAAGAATTTGAGAGCATTCAACGAGTCGAACGCAGAGATGGATAGTAGTTTACGATCTCTGCTGAGCCGGGAATGAACGAGTGCGAAGCGAATTAGAGAATTGTTGTCACGATTGACAATGCTGCATGGATTGCCTGGGTGAGGTTGGCGGTGCGGGTGGAGTGAACGTTGAGGCATTGGGTGTGTGGGGGTGAGTACGGAGTGGTGACGCAGATCCAGACGGTGCCGTTAGGAGCGAATCCGTCGCCTCCGCTGCTACCTGCATAACCGGTGATGGAGATGGCGATATC
>DCGE01000118.1:1098-1862 GCA_002314525.1 Prevotellaceae bacterium UBA1786
CCGACTCCGAAGTCACGGATAAGTTCAAAGGGAACTCCCAGAATCCGGTTTTTGATTTCAGGCGAATAGGCAATGACGCCACCGAGAAAATACTCCGATGCACCATCGACGGATGCTATCGCTGCACCTATCCCACCTGCCGTACAGCTTTCAGCTGTCGCGATGGTAAGATGCCGTTCCCGAAGGAGGGTTCCTAATTGTTGGGCTAATTCATTCATATTCTTTGTGATTTCCTGACCTTTTCGGCCATTATCATTCCAATGATGAGGATGGCAGTACCAATCAGCGCCATCGAGGTGATCTTCTCATCGAGGACCAGTTTGGCAAACAGAATCGTGAACAGAGGATTCAGGTATATGTAGGCAGAAGCCTTGACGGTTCCGAGTTCCTTCATCAGGTATGTCCAGACAACATAGCATATCATGTTGGCAATGAGTCCGAGAAACAGGAAGTTCATGATGACAGAAGGATCTGTCAGTACCGGGATATCGATTTTCAGCGGTTCGACAAACAGAAAATACGGTATGATGGTCAGCACTCCGTAGAAAAACACCTTACGGTTGATGAACCACACCTGGTACTTACCCATCACACCCTTGATGACCAACGAGTATATCACCCATGTGAGTGATGCCGCAAGTGCAAGCAGATAGCCTACAAGTGAGAAATGCAGGACAAAATGTCCGTTCATGACAACAAGTACAATTCCGGAAAAGGCTATGACCAATCCTATATATTGTTTCAGAGTCATCCTCTCGCTTTTG
>DCGE01000118.1:1880-3924 GCA_002314525.1 Prevotellaceae bacterium UBA1786
ACGGTACTATGATGGCAGCGAGCAACGGACAACTTGACACGATGATGCTGACGTCGGATGCCTGTGCATGCATCAGTGCCGTATTCTCAGTCAGGAAATAGAGACTACCACCAAACATCCCCACAACGGCAAAAATGAGTTCATGCTTCCAGTTGTCGGCAAACCACCGGTCGTGGGATATGACAATCGTAGCAACATACGCAATGACGAAACGATAAAAGAAAATATCCGCAGGAGCCAACCCACTGGCCAGCAACGTCTTCGTGGAAATGAAAGTAAAACCCCAGATTCCGACGATGATCACAGCCAATATATGCAGAAGCTTCTTCATTGGATTAGTTTCTATGAGTTGTAACTGATGTTCCTGTGTGGAGTGTTATAAGGATTCGTTCGGCTTCGGTTGACAATAGCCACACCAAGAAAGACGAGGATGATGGCAATGTTCTTCTGCCACGAAAGACTGTCCATGCCGATGATAACACTTATCACCACAGCAATGACGGGTTGCATGTAGCTGTACATGCTCACCAGAGTCGGACGTATGAGTTTCTGTCCGACAGGAATGAGGAAGTATGCGATGAACGTTGCAAAGAGCACGACATACAGAGATTCCCAGATGAGTCGCTGCATGGTAGCATCACCATATCCGCTGATTGCCGCACCTATGAAACCGATGCCGTCGGAAACACAGAAAGGAGATGAAATAATCAATGTAAAGAGGAACATCCATTTCATGAAATTCACCACATGGTATCTTGCTATCAACGGTTTGAAAGCACCCAGATAGAGAGCAAAGGTAAAACAGTTGACAAGCAGCAGGATAGCACCGGATATGGTCGTTGACTTTGAGTCATTGCCACTATAGAACGAATTGCTCAGAAGGAGTATTATTCCAGCGATACTTACTACGACACCTACTGCCTTCTTCAGGGTGATAGGTTCCTTGATGAAATAAGCCGCAAAGAACATGGTGAAGACAGGCGACAGAGTGCTGATCATAGAGGCATCGATCGACGACACCTCACGGATTCCGACGAGGAAGGTCATCTGGGTGAGAAACAATCCGAAGAAGGAAGCAACAGCAATCTGGATCATGTCCTTCTTCGGTATATGTTCTTTCGGCACGAACAAGGAGCACAACCAGAAAAGTCCCGTGGCACCAACAGCCCGAAGGAAGAAAAGTCCATAAGGTGTCAAGACATCGGAACAGGCAATATCCTTGCACAGAACGATGTTCACACCAAAGATGGCATAGGAAAGAAAACAAGCAAGATGTCCTATTACGGAATGTTTCATGACTTCATAGAAAGAGACATACGTCCTCGTTGCAAATCCACGGAAAGTACCTTGACAGTGACATGCTGATGAAGTGAAACCACCTGCATAGGGTCCTTCACGAACTTATCAGCCATCTGTGACACATGAACCAGACCTTTAGTATGGACACCCACATCGACGAAGCATCCGAAGTTGGTGATGTTCGTCACTATTCCAGGCAGTACCATTCCGGGACGTACATCCTCCAGTTCATGGATGTCGTGTGAGAACTCGAACTGCTTGAGTTGTTCACGAGGGTCGCGTCCAGGTTTTTCGAGTTCTGACATTATATCGTTGAGGGTCGGAAGACCCACCGTGTCGTTCACATACCTGTTGAGGTCTATTCCATGACGTTTCGTCTTGTCCGACATCAACTGTACGACAGTGCATCCCTGATCCTTTGCCATCTGTTCCACGATTGGATATGACTCAGGATGAACAGCCGAATTGTCAAGAGGTTGGGTTCCACCTGCAATGCGTAGGAAGCCGGCACATTGTTCATAGGCCTTAGGACCGAGTTTCGGGACTTTCAACAGCTGTCGCCTTGAAGTGAACGCACCATTGGCTGCACGATAGTCAACGATGTTCTGAGCAAGTGCAGGACCAAGTCCTGAGATATATGTGAGAAGATGACGGCTTGCCGTATTCAGGTTCACCCCCACCCTATTTACACATGAAACCACCGTCTGGTCAAGCGACTTTTTCAGTTCCGTCTGGTTGACATCCT
>DCGE01000162.1 GCA_002314525.1 Prevotellaceae bacterium UBA1786
TACTCTGCCATGACCGAGACGGAGCAGAAGGCTGCTGCCTCTGCACCGCAGCGTGTCTATAACCCTGAGTATGTGCAGAACGGAGAGGTCAACTACGTCAAGGCTTTTGACGTTCTATTACCTGAGGGCGTGGAAAAACGTGCTGGTCAACTGGAGCAGGAGTTCATGGAACTGGTGGGTCTGAACCACGGTGCGCGTTATGGTTATCTGCGTAAGCAAGCTCTTGACGAGGCTGTCATCCAGAAACGTGATGAGCCATCAGAGAATGGTCGCAACAAAGTCATGTATTCCCGCGGTCCGAAACTCGACGAGGATAAGCCGTTCTAAGTTCCAGGTTCCAGGTTTCAGGTTCTAAGTTCCAAAAACGTTCTTTACGTACACGTACGCACCCATCCCCCTTACGGAGGGGGGATGGGAACGTTTAAAAGAAAAAACGAAAAAGAAAAATGCACATCTCTCAATCAACTCTTCAACGCATACAGTCAGTCACTATCGAGGACATCGCCTCTGATCTGGACATCGACATCCGCAACCACAAATGCCGCTGTCCGTTCCATGACGACCATCATCCCAGCATGAAGTTCTATGCGTCTTCCAACTCTGCTCATTGTTTCGTCTGTGGTAAATCATGGGATGGCATTGCAATGGTAAGAGACTTGAAAAACCTCGATTTCACTGATGCCTGCCGATGGATTGCGGATTGTAAAAACATCTGGATTGACGACGACAAACAACATAGAAAGCCAATGAAAGCAACAATACAACGGAAGGCATCTCCTAAGCCATTCACTCCAAAGACATCCAACAATATTGACAGTAATTACGTCACCAGCAAGCTATCTACTGACAATGCCTTCTGCCGATCACTCGTCACTTGCGGCATCCTCTCCGAAGAGCAGATGAAAAGAGCAGCGCAGCGTTACCGCCTTGGCACATCAAAAGATGGTGGCGTTATCTTCTGGCAGATAGACCAACAGCAACGAGTAAGAGACGGCAAGATAATGTACTACCATGATGACTGCCATCGTGACCATCAGCACGACCCTAACTGGGTGTGTAGCCTGCTGTCAAAAGCTGGCAGACTGCCAAAGGATTACCGTAGCGTGAAATGTCTGTTCGGATTGCATCTAATCACCTTGTTATCCGCCGAGGAGGATGCAATTATCGCCATCGTCGAGTCAGAGAAGACAGCAGTGATTTGTTCGGAACTAATGCCTTCCATAAACCCTCAACCGATAATCTGGCTTGCCACCGGCGGACTCACCTGTCTGAATATCTATCTTCTTGCACCCTTGACAGGTTACAGAGTGATGATATTTCCCGACACAGACCTTGAAGGCAAAGCATTCAAGCTATGGTCGGACAAGGCCGCTGAAGCATCACAGACATTACGCCATCCTTTTCCCGTCAGCAACATCCTCGAACTCCATGCCTCACAGGACCAAAAGGCAAGAAAGATAGACATCGCTGATTTCATCATTGAAGGCAATACTTAGAATCTCACATTCTCCAAACTTTCACTAACAAAGGGACCGGGTCTCTTTGTTAGTGATTCTCCAAACTTTTCAATCTCAAATATGCACCAGACAGAATTCAAGATACACAGTTATGGCTATTCTGAATTAGCACAACTCTATCGTCCAAATGTGAAACCACAGAATGCATGGAACACGCTGAAGAACTGGATTGACAACAACTCCGAATTGACTGAAGCATTAAAAAAGACCGGATATGGGAAATGTAGCAAACGCACATTCACGCCATATCAGGTCCTACTTATCGTTAAATATCTTGGTAGCCCGTAGTCTATATCAGGCTGACGGCAATACGTCTGCCAAGACCATTGAATATTCTTGACAGAGTAGATAACTGTATGTCAACATGACCGTTCTCTACACGAGAAATGAAACTCTTCTTCGTGCCGATCTTTTCTGCCAACTGTTCCTGAGTCATTCCTATTTTCTGGCGTTCTGCCTTGAGTTTCTCACCGATGATGAATGCATCGCAACTCAGTTCAAAGGAGTCACGTTCTGGGGTACCTATCTCACCAAAATCTTCGGTGATGAGTTCTTCGATGGAACAGCATCCTATTTGCTTTAATTCTTCCTGTGTCATAGTCATTTGTCTTTTTTATTGTCAAGTGCTGCCTTAGCTGCAAAATATTCTTCCTTTACTCTCATAGCACGCTTTATCTCGCCCAGTGGTGTTTTCTGGCTTTTCTTCTGAAAGCCATTGAACAAGATAATCAGATTACCTTCATCAAAACAACAGAAAATACGGTAAATGTTACTGTCCTTTTCCACACGTATTTCATATAATCCATCAGCACCTTCTACATTCTTAAGGAATTTCACAGGCACCATTTCCTCTGTCATGATGTACATGAATATCTGATAGATCTTCATCAGAACATCTCTTGATAATGTTTTCTTGAAGTCTATAAAGTATTCTTTGAATGGCATTATCTGCCGTATATAAGTCCTTTTTTCAGCCATGTGAATAAATTTACACTGCAAAGTTAACGAATTTGTGAACACTACCCAAATTTTTGAATGTATTTTTTGTAGAAAAGGTTTATATTTAACATTTTCTCGTTCTTTATTATCGTTTATCGTTGCATAACGATGCTTAAGTATGCTTATCGAGAAAACGCACTTTGAAAGTTTCGTACCTTTGCACCGTGATTCAGACGAGGTTTTCCGTATCGGTCTTCGATAGGTTTCCGTTAGATCCCGTATCGTTCTCCGTTCGTTCTCCGTTCGTCCTCCGTTACACCTTCGTTCGTCCTCCGTTCCGGAAGC
>DCGE01000059.1:0-19475 GCA_002314525.1 Prevotellaceae bacterium UBA1786
CCACTACCTTAGCAGACTATTGCTATTCCAGCATGTTCCATGGGTGCACGAGCCTGACCCAGGCACCAGAACTGCCCGCCACTACCTTGGCATACTCTTGCTACAACAGCATGTTCTATGATTGCTACAAACTTACCTCCGTCACTATGTTGGCAACGGATGTAAGCGCATCAAGTGGTCTAAACTATTGGCTCTATAATGCCGGCACGGATGCAAGCGCCAAACCGAAGTCGCTCACGGTAGCAAGCGGAATGGCACTGAACGAAACGCTTCTGTCAGCCACTCCTGACGCATGGAAGGCTACAGGAGTAATCAAGGAGCAGACAAACTAACGGAAGGAATGAAGTAGCCAAACCCATCTGCCGCCAACGATGAAAGGAAACGGCATCGTTGCAGACATCGACACACCATGAGAGGGGCAAATCATGAAGCGACATTATATCGCACAAAGGATTTGCCCCTCTCTTGCTGAAGCTACACCAATCATGGCAATACTCCCACCTCCACAGAAAAATGTGGACTGTAAAATGAATTTTGTGGCCTCTCGCAAGGAAAGATGTGGACTGTAAATTTAAATTAGAGCCGCCTAATTTTCAGCACTCGGACAGGGAAAAGTGGAAACAAGACGAAAACAACTGTGTTTTCACGGTGAAGGGTCAGAAAGCTTCACCCATGTCAAAGACGAAGGCGGTGCTATAGGTGGGGCCGTCTTTGCTGTTACCGAAGTCAAGCCGGATGTTGGTGTTTTTCTTGAATTCGAAACGCAAGCCCATGCCGAAGGACGGCAGCTTGCTCCAGCGTTTCCATTCGTAATCGTCCCAGTTGTTGAAGAAATTGCCGCAACCGTACCAGGCTGTCATTCCGATACGTTTCCATATCTTCTGACGCAATTCGAGGGTGGTGTTCATCTGGTTGTTGTCGAAGAAACGACCGATGTAGTAGCCTCGCATTCGTGCATAGTCGGCTGCGATTTCCTGACGGATAGGCCACGGCACGCTGCGGTCGAAGCAGTTGGCATAGAAGTCGTAGGCAAAGACTCCCCCTTTCCACAGGGGCTGAAAGGCCCTGAAATTGAAGATGGTGTTCCAGGCAAAGTCGGGACCATGACCTATCAGACGGCGGTGGAGCATCTGCTGAAGCATGACGTAGATGCCGCATGTGGGGGTTATGATGTGGTCGCGTGTGTCGTACTGCGCCACAGCTCCCAAGGCGATATGGCCGTAGTGGTCATCCTGCCCCTGAAGGTAGTCGCTATGAAGGGAATCGTGCAGATAGTCGATATGCATGACATTGCGCATGTTGTACTGCAGGATACTTCCAATCTGGAAATGCTTAGGCAAGCGATAGAGGTATTTGGCATAGATGTTGGAGGAGAAGTAGCGGAAACGCTGTTCTTTGCCGTAGTTGGCTTCGCACTGATGGTAGTCGATTCCCCAGAAATAGCGGTTGCGGCTCTGGATGTCGGCATATATCTCAATGGAGTTCTTGCGGTCGAAGTAGATGTTGGATTTGAGATAGAGCGAATAGAACTGGTCAAGGGTGGCATTGGCTGTGATTGACACATTCGATGGCGTGAGTAGGGAATCGGTCCGGTTGAGTCGGAACAGTCCGCTTGCCGTACCGCCGATGCCGAATCCTCCGTCGTCGGCGTATGTGGGACCCGCAACCCAACTCATGTCAACCGGTTTCTCGAAGGTTCGGTCGATATGTCCGTTTATCAACTGTTGCCACCATCCATGCAGCCAGCTGGTGTGCTGTGGGGAGACTGATATGGGCTGAAACAGCGAGTCGGTTTTCAATGTATCAACGCCATGAATGGAATCTTCAATCTGGGCCTCTACTGCTATCGGCAACCAACAGAAAACTGCCGCGGAAATTATGCTTCTTGCTACGAATGAATGAAGGGTCACTGATTGGTGGATTTTTGATTGTTTTTTGCTAGTCGCGCACAAATATAGCGTTTTTTGGCAAGTAATGAAAGTATTGGATAAAAAATTTGGCTTGTCAGTGGTCGATTGCCATGGTTCGACGGTTCGATGCCAGTCAGTTTTCAGTGCAGGGCTCCCTCCCTCTTCAGGGGAGGTTTCGATGGGGGTGGAGGCTTCTTCCCCCCCCCCAAAAAAAGGAGGGGAACAACTGTTGTTCTCCTCCTGATGCCATGATGGAATGATATCCAAATCAGATTACATCATGCCCATGCCGCCGCCCATTCCTGGAGCGCCCATCGGCATTTCGGGTTTCTCTTCCTTCTTCTCTACGATAACACATTCAGTGGTAAGGAACATGCCTGCAATAGAAGCAGCGTTTTCGAGAGCTACGCGAGTAACCTTGGCTGGATCGACCACACCAGCTGCGTGGAGATTTTCGTAAGCATCGGTACGTGCATTGTAACCAAAGTCGTTCTTGCCTTCGCGAACCTTCTGAACGATTACCGCACCTTCCTTGCCTGCGTTGGCAACAATCTGGCGCAGAGGTTCCTCGATGGCACGCTTGATGATTTCGATACCAGTAGTCTCATCGGCGTTATCGCCCTTCAGGCCTTCGAGCTGATCGATGGCGCGGATGTAGGCGACACCACCACCAGGGACAATGCCTTCTTCGATGGCTGCACGAGTGGCACACAAAGCATCGTCAACACGGTCCTTCTTCTCCTTCATCTCGACTTCAGATGCTGCACCAACATAGAGTACTGCTACGCCACCGCTGAGTTTAGCAAGACGCTCCTGCAGTTTTTCCTTGTCATAGCTGGAAGTAGTATTCTTGATCTCGCTCTTGATCTGATTGATACGGTCCTTGATATTCTCCTTCTCGCCCTTACCGCCAACAATAGTTGTGTTGTCCTTTGAGATGGAAATCTTCTCGCAAGAACCCAGCATCTCGATAGTAGCCTGTTCAAGTTTCAGACCCTTCTCTTCGCTGATTACAACACCTCCAGTAAGAATTGCGATGTCTTCCAACATGGCCTTTCTGCGATCGCCGAAACCAGGAGCCTTTACTGCACAGATCTTCAACTGACTACGCAAACGGTTTACAACCAATGTCGTCAGAGCCTCGCTGTCGATGTCCTCAGCGATGACAAGCAGAGGACGACCGGTCTGAACTGCTGGTTCAAGGATTGGGAGGAATTCTTTGAGGTTGCTGATCTTCTTGTCATAAATAAGAATGTATGGGTTATCCATCACACATTCCATCTTTTCGGTATCTGTTACGAAATAAGGAGACAGATAACCACGATCAAACTGCATACCTTCAACTACACCAATTGTGGTGTCGCGGCCCTTTGCCTCTTCAATTGTGATCACACCGTCTTTGCTGACCTTCTTCATAGCATCAGCGATAAGCTTACCGATTTCGTGGTCGTTGTTTGCACTTACTGTTGCAACCTGCTCAATCTTATCGTAGTTGTCACCTATCTGTTCGCTCTGGCCTTTGATGTGCTCAACGACCTTAGTAACAGCCTTGTCAATACCACGCTTGAGATCCATTGGATTGGCACCGGCAGCAACGTTCTTAAGACCTGTAGAACATATGCTCTGAGCGAGAACCGTTGCAGTAGTTGTACCGTCACCGGCATCATCGCCAGTCTTGCTTGCTACACTCTTGACGAGTTGTGCACCAGTATTCTGGAATGCGTCTTCAAGTTCAACTTCCTTTGCTACTGTCACACCATCCTTTGTAATATGAGGTGCACCAAACTTCTTCTCGATGATTACATTACGACCTTTAGGACCGAGAGTTACCTTCACTGCATTTGCAAGTGCATCGACGCCCTGCTTTACCTGTTCGCGGGCTTCTGTATTGAATTTTAATTCTTTTGCCATAATAGTATTTCTTTTGCTAATTTAATAATAGGATTAACCGAGAATAGCGAGCACGTCACTTTGACGCATAATTAGGTATTTCGTACCTTCATATTCCAGTTCGTTTCCGGAATATTTTCCGTAGAGGACAGTGTCACCTACCTTGAGAATCATCTCTTCGTCTTTTGTTCCGTTGCCCACTGCAACTACTTCACCTTTAAGTGGTTTTTCCTTTGCTGTGTCAGGAATGATAATACCTCCTACAGTCTTTTCTTCAGCTGGAGCTGGGAGTACAAGGACTCTGTCTGATAATGGTTTGATGTTCATTTCTTTCAAATTTTTTAGTTAAATATTAAATGTTATTTTTTATTTTCTACATCAAATGACTTGATTGTCATGTTTGCCTCTGAAATAGCTGATACAAAATAAGTGCCAAATATGGAAATGTCACTTTTTTTCATAGTCAACCATTCTCTTATGAAATTCATGCAGTGTCTAACTATGATGAGTAAAAATAAAATTTTTACGTTTTTATTTTGTAATTCGCTTACTTTACACTAACTTTGTACTTTATTGAATAAAAAATTATTGATATGAGTAAATCAATTTTGACCGGAATCGTTATGATGTGTCTCTGTCTGAGCGTATCTGCACAGGACAAATCTTCAAGTGAAGTAACAAACCAACAGGGTATGGAAAAAGTTTATAATTTTATCAAGGCTTGCAAGACCTACTACATTGCAACAGTCGATGGAGATCAGCCTCGTGTGCGTCCTTTCGGCACAGTGAATATCTTTGAAGGAAAACTTTACATCCAAACTGGTAAGAAAAAACGTACTGCTCAACAGTTGGCCAAGAATCCAAAGGCTGAAATTTGTGCTTTCAATGGACAAGCATGGGTAAGAGTCAGTGGCGAACTGATGCTCGATGACAGAGTAGAAGCAAAGAAGTCGATGCTCGAAGCGCATCCTGAACTGCGTTCCATGTATAATGAGAACGATGACAATACTGCTGTATATTATTTCAAGAATGCTACTGCTTACTTCTCCTCTTTCGCAGGCAAGGATGAGGAAGTGAAATTTTAACTAACTGATACTGACTATTATGAAGCTTAACCTCGTTTCAGCGATTTTGCTGTGTAGCATCTCAGTATGTGGAAATGCCCAGAAACTGACAGACTATGTTGACCCGACTATAGGTACAGGCGATCACGGTCATGTGTTTATCGGTGCGAACGTGCCGTTCGGTATGGTTCAGGCTGGACCAAATCAGGTTCAATCAGGTTGGGACTGGTGTTCTGGCTACCACGAGTCGTCTGACTCAATCATAGGATTCTCACAACTGCATCTAAGTGGTACAGGCTGTGCTGATTTGGGTGATGTGTCAATACTGCCGATTAATGGTCCTGTGGAGTGTTCAAGAAATGGATTGGTACGTCTTTACACCCATGACACAGAAGAGGCAAAGGCTGGCTATTATGCAGTAACCCTTAAGGACCCAAAATCTTCGGACAAAGACATCAGATGCGAGATGACAGCAACCAAGAGAGTCGGTATGTATCGTTTCTCCAACACTGCATCTATTGTCATCGACCTTGAAAACACTGTCAGCACTTGGGACAAGACTACGGAATGCAGATTCGAGGTATTGAACGACAATACGATAGTCGGTTTCAGGAACTCTACCGGTTGGGCCAATAATCAGCAATTGGCTTATGCCATGACTTTCTCTCGTCCAATCAAGTCGGTCAAATACAAGAACGGCGTGCGTCCTTCAGCAAAGGGTATGCAATATGCAATAGTGGACTTCAATGGGAATGATTCTGAACCGCTTCTGGTAAAAGTCGCGCTTTCACCTACCAGTGAGGCAAATGCATTGGCGAATATGAAAGATGAAGTTCCAGGTTGGGATTTCGATATCGTAAGGAAATCTGCCGACGAGGCTTGGGAAAAGGAACTCGGAAGAGTCCGTGCCACATTCCCTACAGAAAAGGAAAGCAGGATTTTCTACACTGCCATGTTCCACTTCATGGTTGCCCCACAACTCTGGTGTGATGCCAATGGCGATTATATGGGTGCCGACGGCAGGATACATCGTAGTGCCGATTACAACCATCTGACCACGTGGAGTCTCTGGGACACCTACCGTTCTGCACATCCTCTTGCAACTCTCATATTGAGAGACCGTAGTCGCGACTATGCCCACACGATGCTTGACATTTTCAACCAAAGTGGCGAACTGCCTATGTGGCACTTGATGAGTTGCGAGACTTACTGTATGGTGGGCGAACCGGGGGTTCCAGTTCTTGCAGACTTGATTATGAAAGGTCAGGTGAAGGATATCCCTGAAGAAACTCTATACCGCACACTTACTGCAAGCATCCTGCCTACTTGTACGGAACTTGCGCGTCCGGAAGGATACGTCCTTCCTCATGGATATTCATTCAGAGGAAAGGATCAGTTGTTTGAATATGGTTACGTCCCTTTCGACAGAGGTCATGACGAAACCGTTGCCAGGAACATGGAATACTACATTGCCCTCTGGAGTGCTGCACAGGTTGCAGGTAAATTAGGTCACAAGGCTGATAGCGTGAAACTTTTCGACCTCAGTATGAACTACAAGAAACTCTATGACAAGAGAGTTGGTTTCATGCGTGCTCTTGACACAAAAGGCAAATTCCGTACTACGGATGGCTTCATTCCTGGACATCAGACAAAGGACTACACAGAAGGAAATCCATGGCACTATACATTCCTCGTACCTCATGATGTGAAAGGTCTTGTTGAACTTATCGGTGGAAATGATGCGTTCGAGAAGAAACTCGATGACCTTCTCTCTGCAGATCAGGATCTCGGTGCTGATGCCAATCCTGATATTACAGGTCTTATCGGCCAGTATTGTCACGGAAATGAACCAAGCCATCATGTGCTCTACATGTATAATTATGTAGGCCGTCCTCATAAGACCCAGAAACTCGTTCGTAAGGTTATGGACGAACTCTACGACGACAAACCTGCCGGTCTCTGCGGTAATGAAGACGTAGGTCAGATGTCGGCCTGGTACATCCTCTCCGCTCTCGGACTCTATCAGGTCGAGCCATGTGGTGGTATATATCAGTTAGGTTGTCCGATTGTGAAGGAAGCACGTTTCACAGTCGATGGTGGGAAGTCATTCATCATCCATACGAAGGGCAATACAACTAAGGGAAAGGTGAAGAGGTTCATGCTCAATGGCAAGAAGCTCGACAGAACATACATCACGTATAATGAAATCATGGCAGGAGGCGAACTCCTTGCTGAATTTTGAAATACAACAATTTGGAATACGAAAAATTGACATTGTTGCAGAAGATAAACAGTCCAAAGGATCTTCGGACCTTGAAGGTTGATGAACTGCCACGTCTCTGCGAAGAACTCAGGGCCGACATCCTAAAGGAACTGTCGGTTAATCCAGGCCACTTGGCATCAAGTCTCGGAGCTGTTGAACTGACTGTGGCTTTGCACTACGTATATGATACTCCTGAAGACAGGATTGTATGGGATGTAGGCCATCAGGCATACGGCCATAAGATCCTTACTGGGCGTAGGGACAGCTTTTGCACTAATAGAAAACTTGGCGGAATAAAACCTTTTCCTTTTCCGTCAGAGAGTGAATATGACAGTTTCTGTTGTGGACATGCCAGCAACTCAATATCTGCGGCCCTCGGTATGGCTGTTGCCTCAAAACTGCAAGGTGGAAAAAGAAAAGTTGTTGCAGTTATCGGTGATGGTGCAATGAGTGGCGGACTTGCATTTGAAGGGCTGAATAATGTATCAACGACTCCTAACGGCATGCTTATCATTTTGAATGATAATAATATGTCGATTGATAAGAGTGTTGGTGGCATGCGCCAGTATCTCCTGAATCTGACAACCAACAGCACATACAACAAAATCAGATACAAGATTTCCCTTCAGTTGCTCAAATGGGGAATTCTCAATGACTCCAGAAGAAAGGGTCTGATTCGTTTCAACAACAGTCTGAAGTCGTTCTTGACCAGACAGAGAAATATTTTCGAAGGACTTGATATCAGATACTTCGGACCTGCTGATGGGCATAATGTTATTGAATTGGTAAGGATACTTCGGGCCATTAAGGATATGAAAGGACCAAAGTTGCTTCATATCCATACAGTCAAGGGCAAGGGATATGCTCCAGCTGAGCAAAATGCTACTGTCTGGCATGCTCCCGGAAGATACGACATAGAAACAGGGAAAAGGGATGAAAGCAGCAAAAACAATAATGAGGGTCCGAAGAAATTCCAGGAGGTGTTCGGATATACACTTTTGGAACTGGCTCAACGAAACCCGAAGATTGTTGGAATAACTCCAGCCATGCCAACCGGATGTTCTATGAATATCATGATGAAGGCTATGCCCGACAGAACTTTTGATGTCGGTATTGCAGAAGGGCATGCGGTGACGTTCTCAGGTGGATTGGCAAAGGATGGTATGTTGCCGTTCTGTAATATTTATTCGTCTTTCATGCAGAGAGCCTATGATAACATCATACATGACGTGGCTATCATGAATCTCAATATGGTTCTCTGTCTCGACCGAGCAGGACTTGTCGGCGAAGACGGTCCAACTCATCATGGTGCCTTTGACTTAGCTTATCTCAGACCAATTCCGAACCTTACCATTTCGTCTCCTTATGACGAGAATGAGCTTCGAAATCTCATGTTCACATCCCAATTGCCTGATAAAGGTCCGTTTGTGATTCGTTATCCACGAGGCTGTGGATCGGCCAAAGACTGGCGAAACGAATTTGAGGAAATCGAAGTCGGAAAAGGCAGAAAACTGAAGGATGGCTGTGACATTGCGGTTCTGTCGCTCGGACCGATTGGCGTTGAGGCCTCAAAAGGTATTCTCATTGCTGAGATGAAATCACATAACGATGGAGGCGACATAAAAGTAGCTCATTATGATATGCGTTTCCTTAAGCCGTTGGATAAAGAGATTCTCGATGAGGTGGGCAGTAGGTTCAAGACTGTCATAACGATAGAGGACGGAGTTAAAGACGGCGGATTTGGCAGTGCTGTCACTGAATATCTGTCAGACAAGTTCGGTACTTCTTCACCTCTGGTCAGACGAATAGGTCTTCCGGATGAGTTTGTTGAACACGGAACTGTGGCTGAATTGCGAAAGATTACTCACATTGATGCAGAAAGCATTGCCGACACGATTCTGAATTCATAAGTAAAGAATATGAAGATAATAATTGCTGGTGCAGGTGAGGTAGGGACACATTTGGCTAACCTACTCTCAAAAGAAGATTTTGATATCGTCTTGGTTGACGAGGATATCGAGAAACTGTCAAAACTCAGTCAGGACATGGATATCATGACTCTTGGTGAATCTCCTTTGTCGATCAAGAGTATGAAACAGGCAGGTGCCGAGAGTGCAGACCTGCTTATAGCCGTCACTCCCAATGAAACTGATAATATCACATGTGCTCTGATCGCAAAGCAGTTGGGCACGAAAACCACAGTCGCCAGAGTTGACAATTATGAATACGTTGATGACAAGACAAAGTTACTATTCCGTAATGCCGGTGTTGATCATCTTGTGTATCCAGAGAAACTTGCTGCAAAGGAGGTCGCTGCATCTGTACAATACAGTTGGGTAAGACAATGGTGGGACTTCGATGGCGACCTGGTTCTTCTCAGTGTCAAGATGCATGACTCTCATCCGATGAAGGATGAAATCAAGAACGAGGACAACCAATTCATCGGAAAGACCCTGAGGGAGATAGGACAGCGTGGGCATCAGTTCCATGTCGTTGCCATCCAGCGTCAGGGTGATACAATAATCCCTTATGGCGATGAAAAAATCTGTACGAGGGATTTAGTGTTCTTTATGGCAAAACGTGGTGAGATTGATACAATCCGTCACATGGCAGGAAAAGACAACTATCCTACTATTAAGAAGGTGATGATTATCGGAGGTGGCAAACTGACTGTCAGGACAGACTGGGCGTTGCCAGACAATCTTTCGGTAAAGATCATTGAACCTGATATGGCTCGGTGCGAGAAATTGGGAGAAATGACAAAGGATAGGACTCTGATCATAAATGGCGATGGCTATGATGTAGAACTCCTGAACGATGAAGGCTATAGTAATCTGGATGCTTTCATTGCGCTTACTCCGAGTGATGAAGAAAACATACTTGCCTGTGTAGCGGCAAGAAAGAGAGGCGTAAGGAAGACCATTGCCCAGGTTGAGAACCTTGTTTATCACGATATGGCCGAACAACTGGATGTAGGTACCATTATTAATAAAAAAGTAGTGGCTGCCAGCTTTATATACCAGATGTTATTGAAGGCTGATGTCAAGTCCGTCAAGACATTGACTATCGCTGATGCCGATGTAGCGGAATTTGTCATCAAGGAAGGGTCTTCTGTCACTAAGAAACCTGTTAAGGATATCGGTCTTCCGAAAGAGATAAATATCGGTGGACTTGTTAGGAAAGGTGAAGGCATGCTCGTTTCGGGATCTACTCAGTTGCAGGCAGGAGACAAGTTGGTCGTATTCTGTTCAAGCAATACATTGAACAAACTTGATAGATTATTCAAATGACCAACTGGAAACAAATATTCAAGCTGTTAGGCATGCTGCTTTTCATTGAGACAGGCCAGTTAATGGCAAGTCTCGGTGTCGCTATTGGGTATGATGAGGATATTATGCCGTTCCTTTGGACAATCTTGATTTCGTTGGTCTTAGGAATAGGTTTCCGTTTACTCGGACGCAATTCCGAAAAGAACATGGGACGTCGTGATGGTTATCTTGTTGTCTCTTTGGTCTGGATTGTCTTCTCATTGGTAGGCATGCTGCCTTATATATTCTCCGGAAGCATACCGGATGTAGCAGGAGCGTTCTTCGAGACTATGTCCGGTTTTACATCTACCGGAGCTACCGTAATTGATCATATCGATCCATTGCCACACGGAATATTGTTCTGGAGAAGTATGACCCAGTGGATAGGAGGTATTGGAATTATCTTCTTCACATTAGCCATCCTTCCGGCTTTCGGAGTGGGTGAAGTAAAGTTGTTCGCAGCTGAGGCTACCGGACCATTCCATGATAAAGTGCATCCCCGGATAAGTGTTGCTGTTAAATGGATAGGAAGTGTATACCTGGGACTTACATTCGCTTGCATACTGTGCTTGATCCTTTGTGGCATGGATGCTTTCTATGCCGTGAACATCTCCATGGCAACTACGGCTACAGGCGGTTTTGCACCACATTCTGCAATGTTCCACGAACAGTATAACTCACCTGCCATCGAATATGTTGTCACATTCTTCATGTTCGTTTCCGGTATGAATTACACACTACTCTTCTATGCCTTTTTGAAAGGTAGGTTCAGGAAGTTCTTCAGCGATAATGAATTGCGGACATATATTTACATCGTTTTAGGTTGTACAGCTGTATGTACGATAGGTTTGATGATTTCAAACGGCTGTTCCGATATTGAATTGTCATTCCGTGAATCGGTGTTCACTGTAGTATCCATCCAGACTACCACAGGTTTTGCAAATTGCGATTATTGCTCATGGCCTCATACACTGATGCCTTTTGTACTGATAGTCATGTTTGCAGGTGCTTGTTCGGGTTCAACGAGCGGTGGAGTGAAATGTATCCGTCTAACAATACTGTGGTCAGTGATGAGAAGCGAATTCAAGCGAATCATTCATCCAAGAGCTATTCTTCCTGTCAAACTCAACGGAAATGTGGTTGGATCTCCTATTCAGAAGAGTCTTCTTGCGTTCGTGGCGATATTCACATGTTCATGGCTGGCTGGTTCTTTCCTGCTGACACTCTGTGGTTTGGATCATGTTAACGCAGGCAGTATTGCTTTGTCTTCTATAAGCAATGTCGGTCCGGCCATGGAAGATTTCGGACCGCTCAACACATATGCATCGCTCTGTCCTGCAGGAAAGGTCCTGTGTTCTTTCCTTATGTTGATAGGACGTTTGGAAATATTCCCAATCTTCGTGATCTTCACGAGGAATTTCTGGAAAATCAATTAAGTTTCTATATATATGAAATTCGAAAGTTCAATAAAAGAGATATCACATTCTCAGGATAAGGTCTATGGTAAATTGTCCGACCTTAATAATCTTCAGGTATTGAAGGATAAACTGCAAGACCCTGCATTTCGCCAGCGGATAGAGGCACAGATTCCAGCTGATAAAATGGCATCTGTACAGAAATACCTTGATTCGTTGCGTATTGATGCTGACTCTGTATCCATTTCTGTGGATCCTGTAGGTGAGATAGGTTTTCAGGTTGTTGAAAGAGAACCGATGAAGTGCATCAAGCTTGCATCCACGAAATCGCCTATTGGTTTGAAAATGTGGATTCAGATGCTTCCTGTCACTGAGTCAAGTAGCAAGATACGTCTTACTGTTGATGCCGATGTCAATCCGTTCATGGGTGCAATGATATCAAAACCGTTGAAGGAAGGTGTTGAGAAAATTGCAGAGGTACTGACAAAGATTCCTTATGATCTATAGGTATTCGGGACATAGTGGAATACAATTACCGATTCTGTCATTAGGTCTGTGGCACAACTTCGGAGATGTTGATTGCTTTGATGAATCAGCACGTATGATTCTCAAGGCATTCGACTTGGGAATCTGCCATTTCGACATAGCAAACAACTATGGTCCCCCTCCCGGCAGTGCAGAGAAGAACTTCGGCAGGATCTTCAGGACCGACCTGTGTAGCCACCGTGATGAAATCTTCATTTCCTCAAAAGCCGGTCATAGGATGTGGGACGGTGTATATGGTGATGGTTGTTCACGCAAGAACCTCATTGCATCATGCGACCAAAGTCTTCAAAGGACGGGTTTAGACTATTTTGACGTGTTCTACTGCCACAGATACGATGGCGTTACTCCTATTGAGGAGAGTATGCAGGCGCTCATCGACATAGTTCGTCAAGGCAAGGCATTATATGTAGGAATTTCAAAATTCCCACCTGAGCAGCAAGTTCAAGCATACAAGATCTTGGATGAGGCTCACGTTCCATGTCTTTTGAGCCAGTACCGTTGCAGCATGTTCGACAGGAAGGCAAAGAACGACAACTTCCAACTGGCAAAGGATAATGGTTCCGGCGTTATTTGTTTCTCCCCGTTGGCTCAGGGACTGTTAGCTGGAAAATACAACAACGGCATTCCTTCCGACAGCCGTGCTGCCAAGGAAACGGGGTTCCTAAGGATTTCCCAGGTTACGGATGAGCGTGTTGAGGCTGCAAGACGATTGGCCGACATTGCAAAGACAAGAGGGCAGTCACTTGCCCAGATGTCTCTCGCCTGGATACTGAATGACGAGAGAGTCACGTCTGTCATCTTGGGCATATCATCAGTGAACCAGTTGGAGAACAATGTCCGCACGTTGGAGAATTTATCTTTCAGTGCCGAGGAATTACAGAAAATAAATAGTATTATTGCCGATGAAACACTTAGTTTTTAGCTTATTAGCGATAATGGCTGTTCTGTCATCATGCGACACGGAAAATGCCAGCAATATCTACTCTACCAAATACCGTGTGGCATTCTATTATGAAGTCAACAGATCTCCTGAATTGTTCAATACCATGGGCAATCCTGGTATGTTTGCTTCAATCCGGCAGGTCAACGGAAAGATCCGTATCACGGATATTTCGGGCAAATATACAGACTATGCCCCTGATAAAGTACAGACCGATTTCCGATATGGTCTTGGTGGCTTGATTGTCGGAAGTACATACATGCAGGAATATGTTGCATACGATTTGAGTTGTCCGAATTGCGACCGCCAGAAATACCGTCTGTCATTCGACAGTTCGGGTAAGGCTTCATGTTCTCATTGCGGAATCATATACGACCTCAACAATAACGGCTGGATACTTTCCACAAGAGATTCCGTTACTACGGATTTAAGAGCTTTATACCGATATCGTATAGTGTATAATGGTGTAGCAGTAAATGTCTATAATTAACGATGGAGAACCTGAAAGATAAGATGGCCAAAGGACTCCTCTGGGGAGCCTTGAACAATGGTGGAATGCAACTGCTGAACATCTTGTTCGGCATTGTCATTGCCCGACGGCTCGATCCCGGTGATTTCGGTCTGATGGCTATGCTTACCGTCTTCTCCTCCATTGCTGCCAACTTACAGGAGAGTGGCTTCATTACTGCTCTCATCAATAAGAAAGATGCAAGTCCTCAGGATTTCAACAGTGTTTTCTGGTTCAATATCATTGTCAGTGCCGTTCTCTACATCGTTCTTTGGTTCTGTGCTCCGCTCATTGCCTCATACAACCATCAGCCAGTTCTCACTTCGTTGGCCAGATATGCTTTCATAGGCTTTTTCTTCGCAAGTTTCTCGATTGTACCGAGAGCCCAGCTGATGAAGGCTCTTCGTGTCAAGGAACAGACAATAACCTCTTTGCTTTCGCTCCTCTTGTCCGGTACAATCGGAATTGTGATGGCAGTCAACGGCATGGCTTATTGGGGATTGGCAACACAGAGCATCGTCTTCGTTACAATGGTTTCTGTTCTCAGTTGGTATTTCACAGGCTGGAAACCTTCGTTTTCGTTCAGCATGAATCCGATCAAGGAAATGTTCAGTTTCAGCACAAAGATGCTTGTGACGAATATTGTCAACAACCTCAACAAATTCGCCTTCGAGACTCTTCTGGGTCACAACTACCCAAAACACGATGTCGGACAGTATTCCCAGGCCAACAAATGGAATCAGATGGGTAGTTCCTTCATCACAGGCATGGTTCAGGGAGTGGCACAGCCTATGTTTGTGGCCATCCGGGACGAAGGACAGGAATCCGGCAGCGATCAGGAACTCAAGGACAGATACCAAAGAGCTTTCCGTAAGATGCTCAGGTTCATCTGCTTCATCTCTTTTCCGGCAATGTTCGGACTTGTCCTTGTCGCACCTGAACTGATAGTTCTGACCGTCACTGACAAATATCTTGAAAGTGCCAAGCTGATGCAGATAATCTGCATTGGCGGAGCTTTCCTGCCGATATCAGCACTTTATTACTATTTCATCATAAGCCGTGGCAGATCCGATGTGTATATGTGGAACATGATAGCGCAGATATGTCTGATACTTGCTGATCTGTTCGCTGTCCAGCATTTTGACTTGACTCTCTTCGGACTGTCAGGAATACGGCTTATGGTAACAATCTATGTCTGTATCATCATATTCTGGAACTTCGTTTGGCATTGGTTCGTCTGGAAGGAGATACAGCTCCGTCTCTTTGAAGCCCTCTCGGATGTCGTTCCGTTCATGTTGATTGCATCGTGCACAATGATAATAACATATTTCTGTACGGAAAGCATAACCGATATGACAATCTTGCTGATAACGAGAATCGTCATTGCCGGAACAATTTATCTTTCCACCCTTTGGCTTCTCAAGGCTCAGGTCATGAGGGAATGTATCGGATATTTAAAGAAAAAGAAATAGATGGATGAAGTATTGATAACGCCTCCTGCTCCCAAGCAGAGAATGGAATGGATTGACGCTATGCGAGGATTCACCATGATTCTCGTAGTGGCTTATCATGTCTCCCTCACTGGATTCGGACAGACTCCACGCCTTTCTGCCTCTCTTCCGTTCTGGGTGCTGTTCCGTATGCCTTTGTTCTTCTTTATCAGCGGATTCCTCGCCTACAGAGCAAATGAGATATGGACTTTTGCCAACTTCCGCCGAATGGTCGGAAAGAAGTTGCGTGTGCAGATAATACCTACAGTTGTGTTCTTCTTCGTCGGATTGGTGGTGCTCCATCCTTCCAACATCTGGGGAAATGCAGTAAGCTGGTTCCATTCACCTACAAAAGGAGGCTACTGGTTCACTCTGGTACTGTTATATATGTTCATAGTGTATTACATCTTCACCTTCATTGAACATAGGTTCCGCCGTCAGTCCTTCATCCCTATCTGCCTGCTATGGCTTCTGTCGATAGTCCTCTATGAGACAGCATACCTCCCTAAGGATTTCTGGTATGCATACGGCAACAAGGCTCCGAAGACCGGTTTCTTGTTCGATTCCAGCATTTTCCAGCTGTTCCTGTTCATGCAGTTTTTCATTTACGGGAATATCGTGCATCGCTACTGGCATAAGTTCGAGAAACTGTATTCAAAGCCTGGTTTCTATCTTCTTGTCTTATCGGTGGCGTTCCTGTCTACGATCGAGTTCCTGAAACTCCATTGGCTGAAGCACGAATGGGTTAACCTCTCCAGGACCGTGGCGATGTATTCACTTCTGACACTCGTGTTCCTTTCTTTCCGGTACTATCAGGAACGCTTCTCCAAACAGACACGTATCGGACGCACGCTGCAGTACATCGGCACTCGCACCCTCGACATCTATCTCCTGCATTACCTCTTCATTCCTGTCATACCTGAAGTAGGGAAGTACTTTGATGCACATAGCCATAATTTCATCATAGATACCTCATTATCGGTAGTCGTGGCTCTGTTGGTCACAGCATTCTGTATCCTTACATCCAACGTGCTCCGTATCTCTCCTTTCCTCAAGAAGTATCTTTTCGGACGGGTTGAGAAGAAGCGTGTCAAACTTGAATCATAAAACAAAAAAACAATATGCAAGCAATCATCCTTGCCGCAGGAATGGGCAAACGTCTGGGAGAATACACCAGCGACAACACCAAGTGTATGTTACGAGTCAACGGCATTCGTCTTATTGATCGTTTCCTTGAAGCTCTCAGCGAAATCGGAGTCTCCCGCATTGTCCTTGTGGTCGGTTACAAAGGCCAGAATGTCAAGGACTATGTAGGCAGCTCATTCAACGGTATTCCTGTCGAGTACGTCGACAATCCTGTCTATGACACGACAAACAATATCTATTCACTGTTCCTGGCAAAAGACTACCTGACCGAGGAGGACACCCTCCTTCTTGAGTCCGACCTGATCTTCGACAAGAAGATTCTCAATAAGTTGGTCGATTCCCCTGAGTCCAATCTGGCTTTGGTCGATCGCTACGAGAGTTGGATGGACGGTACCGTCGTCACGCTTGACGAAAACAACCGTATCACCCGTTTCATTGACAAATCCGGTTTTCGCTACGAAGATATCAGGAACTACTACAAGACGGTGAACATCTACAAGTTCTCTCGTGACTTCTCCTTGAATTATTATGTGCCGTTCCTCACAGCTTACAGTACTGCCTTGGGCAATAACGAGTACTATGAACAGGTGCTGAAGGTGATTACACTTCTTCACGACTCACCGCTGAAGGCACTTCCGCTCGATGGTGAGCTGTGGTACGAGATTGATGATGTTCAGGACCTCAATATTGCAGAGGGAATATTCGCTCCTACCGAAGAAGAATCCTACAAGGCCATATCCTCACGTTACGGAGGCTATTGGCGCTATCCCCAGATGACTGACTTCTGCTATCTGGTCAACCCTTATTTCCCTCCTCAGCGTATGCTTGATGAAATGAAGGCTTCGTTCGAGGTGCTGTTAAGGGAATATCCTTCGGGGATGTTCATCAATTCTCTTCTTGCATCCAAGAACTTCGGCGTAAAGCAAGACTTCATCGCAGTTGGGAACGGAGCTGCAGAACTGATAAAATGCTACATGGAGCGTTCCGTCGGCCGTTTTGGTGTCATCATGCCTACGTTCGAGGAATATCCCAACCGATTGCCTGAGGACAGCGTTGTCAGGTTTGTTCCGTCTTCCGAGGATTTCCATTATTCGGCAGATGAAGTCATGGAGTACTTTTCCGACAAGGGCATCGGCTCGCTTCTCATAATAAATCCCGACAACCCTTCAGGCAATTACATCCCTTACCAGGACCTCCTGAGATTGATATCGTGGTCAAAAGAGCAACACATCAGACTTACTGTCGATGAGTCATTCGTGGATTTTGCCGATGTTGATGGTACCTACACCCTTCTCGACAATCAGGTTCTTGAGTCCAATCCTCATCTTGTGGTGATCAAGTCTATAAGCAAATCCTACGGAGTTCCAGGCTTGCGTCTTGGTGTGCTTGCGAGTGGGGATAGGGATATGATTGCAGAGATCAAGAAGGAAGTTGCTATATGGAACATCAATTCCTTTGCTGAGTTCTATATGCAGATCTATGAGAAATACCACAAGGACTACCTGCATGCATGCACTTTGTTCAGGGAGGAACGTCGTAGGTTCTTCAGCGAACTGAGCGAAATCGGTTTCCTTCAGGTATTCCCGAGTCAGGCAAACTATTTCCTATGTAAGGTAACCGACAGATTTACAGCCCATCAACTCGCAGTCAGACTGATGGAACACGGAATCTTTATCAAGGACTGCAGTACGAAAAAGGCCTTTGCAGGTGCTCAGTACATACGTCTTGCCGTGCGCGACCGCAACGACAACTCCCGTCTGGTACAGGTTCTAAAATCACTATAAGATGGATAACTCCCAGCTTCGCTCACGCTTCAACCCCGATGGCTCGATGCTTCGCCGTCATCAGATGCGGATGCTCGACATACTGATTGAGATCGACGGAATATGCCGCCGTCACCAGATACCCTATTGGCTTAGCAGTGGCACGTTGATAGGTGCTGTCCGTCATGGTGGTTTCATTCCCTGGGACGATGATCTTGACATCGAGATGCTGCGTCCAGACTATCTGAGACTCATGAAGGTGCTCAGTACCGAACTGCCTGAATGGTTGGCGTTGCAGGAGATCTCAACCGATTCCAACTACTATTTCTTCTATGCAAAGATACGTGACAGGAAATCCCGCATCAGTGAAACCAACGGCTACGACCGTGTGTTCAGAGACCAAGGGATTTACATCGATATCTTTCCGCTTGAGACACAGCCGCTGTGGGTTCACCGCCTGTCTGAAACGGCTCAGGGCCATGTGTACAAGATCATGAACCGCAAGGGAGAATCCGACCGATCCAAGATGAGGAAGGTGAGAATGTTCACCCGCTTCAATTCCTGCATCACCTATCCGTTGCTCAGGATGATATCGTTCCTTCCGGGCCGTTTCCTTACGAGTGGTTTGGGTATCCCGTATCACAACCACCGCCAGAAGGAGGAAATCTTTCCACTGACGGAGATGGCTTTCGAGGATCACATGTTCTTTGTGCCGAACGACACTGATAGTTATCTGCGCAGACTTTATGGTGATTACATGCAGTTGCCTAATCTTGAAGAACTCCATCCTCATCTCTCCGAGATAGAATTCCTCAACCAACCTGAATGACCGATGGCAGAACCTCAACAACCACACTCACGCATTGAGTGGCTCGATGCCCTTCGCGGATTTACAATCCTGCTTGTCGTCAGCAATCATGTCGACGGTTTTGGGTTCGAGGAGAGCAACGGCATGTCGTCGGCAATGTCGGTGTTCCTGCTGTTCCGTATGCCTTTGTTCTTCTTCATCAGCGGATTCCTCGCCTACCGGTCACGGCTTGCGTGGGACGGACACGATTTCCGCACTATGCTCCGCAAGAAGATACGCATTCAGATCATCCCCACACTGGTGTTTCTCCTTGCCTTTACCCTGATGTTCCACTCACGCACGTTCCTTTCATCCCTTGGCACCTTCATGCACTCACCTATGAAAGGCGGATACTGGTTCACGTTGGTGCTCCTCTATATGTTCG
>DCGE01000059.1:19500-20786 GCA_002314525.1 Prevotellaceae bacterium UBA1786
AGTATGTCGTCCATCGGCTGAAGCTCAACAGCTTTGCCTCTATTGTCATTCTCTGGTTTCTGGCTATGGTTGTGTGTGAGACATGTTTCCTGCCCCGACTGTTCCCATGGGCAATGGGCCGCAGGGTCGCATACAAAGGATGGCTCAACACCACGAGCATCATCGAACTGATGAAGTACTTCCATTTCTTTGTTTTTGGCAACTTCTTCCATCGCTACTGGAAGGAGATTGAAGAAACAGCCCGCAGGAGTGGATACATGATTTTCATAATTATCCTTGCCTTCGTTTCCACGGTGGAGTTCACCCAACTGCATCTCATTACAGGTCCGTGGGCAAACATATCCCGCACAATGGCACAGTATTCACTCCTGATGCTTGCGTTTTTCTCGTTCTGGTACTATCAGGATTCCTTCAGTTCAGCAACTCTCGTAGGCCGAAAACTGCAGTACATAGGTAAACGGACACTCGATATCTATCTCATTCATTACTTCCTCATACCGCACATCCCGGAGGTCGGCGAGTTCTTCAATGCTCATAAGCATACTTTTGTGCTTAACTTCACCCTATCCATGTTCACCGCATTGCTGGTTGTCGCCTTCTGTCTTCTTATATCCAACATCCTTCGCATCTCCCCATTCCTCAAGAAGTACCTCTTCGGCCGGGAAGAGAAAAAGAAGCAGACGAGTGTCATCGTCAGCAATCATACCCTGTAATCCTTGTTCCTGAATGAACAATTGAGAACATCACGCATTCGCAGTCGGAACAACCAGCTGTCGTCATGATGTCCGATGGCTGAGGTGTACTTCCGCGAGAGCGGAGGTTTGGGCCCGCGAGAGCGGAGTCTCGGACGTCAGTCTCTTAGTATCGCGGTGCCATGTCTCAGCTATCGTTGATGCTCGTCTCAGCTGTCGCAGACCTTCGTCTCAGCTGTCGTGGTTGCTTTCCTCTGCTCTCTCGGTAGCGAGTGACTGCCTGTGTGGACCGATGCCTCTGCCCAAAAATAACAAGTAACAAGTAACAATAAGGATTACTGAGCGTTACAGCGTTTCAGTGTTACAGTTGCCAGCTAGGGGAAAAAGAGAGTTTATTGTATTGTTTTTAATATATAAATAATATATAATATATTGATATATAATAATATAACTATTATTTACTAACTACTGAGCCGTGCGTTACACTGCCCAAAATCCTATTGTTCCTTGCCAAAAAAGCATTGTATTCCACTTCCTTTTTTACACTTATTATCACCTACCACTCCAACCCTGTACTACCCTAGAAAAAGTTGA
>DCGE01000090.1 GCA_002314525.1 Prevotellaceae bacterium UBA1786
AACACCTGCGTCAACCATCTGCTGGAGATATTCGTTACCCCATGAGAGGGCGTAGCCGAGTTCCTGGTAGCAGTAAGCACCTGCGTTGACGAGCTCGAGGCTGTTGACTGTGAGACAACGGTACTTAGGAAGCTGAGCGAGAACTGCGATGAGTTCCTTGCCCTTTGCGATGAGTTCGCTTGCGTCTTTGCCGGCCTTCACGATCTTCTGGATAGGGTCGAAGTTGATGCTGCCCTGACATTCCTTGAGGTCGCAACCCTTGGCTGCATAGACCTCGACGAGGATCTGAGCGAGTTCAACGGCCTTGCTGAGGCATGTGTTGAAGTTGAGTTCAACGCACTGAGCACAGATGCCGCTGAGGAGAGTCTCGATGTTCTCCTTGCTGACCATGTCGGCAGGAATGCAGAAACCGAGTGAGTCAACACCCTTGTTGAGGATGTCGAGAGCCTTCTCGTTGGCTGCCTTAGGGCATTCAACACTGATGTTCTGACGGACCAGCCATACATTGTTGTCCTTCTTGTTGCCACGAACGTAAGGGAACTGTCCCGGAAGGGAGTTGACAGAGGCAAGACCTTCAATGTCTGCTCTCTGGTAGAAAGGCTGCATGCTGAAGCCTTCGTTGGTTCTCCAAACCATTTTCTTCTCGTAGTCTGCACCCTTGAGGTCTACGTTGATCTTGTCAACCCATTCCTGCTTAGTCGGCGCCTGGAACTCTGAGAAGAGCTTTTCTTTTCTAATTGCCATTTTAATTATAGATTAATATAAGAAATACTGTGGTTTTGCTTACAATTTGCAAAGTTACGACCTTTTTATGACTTTACCAAATATATTTATTGAAATATATTTACCATTTACCATTTATGATTTACCATTTATTGGGCCAAGGGGTGATGGTAAGTTTAGGGTTTATGGTTTAGGGAGGAGAAAGCTGCGGTAATGGCGGTGGAGGCACCGAAGGGCTGGGTGGAGTAGTCGGTCTTGTTGTGATGGTTGTCTTCAGCGGATTTGGTGAGCCAGGCTGAGTGACCGAAATGGTGACTGTTGGTGTTGTTGTAGGCGTGCTGGG
Organism: Prevotellaceae bacterium UBA1786; assembly: GCA_002314525.1. Next base: position 1,067 of record DCGE01000090.1, read on the forward strand.
CATTTCTGAGTATCCAGTGGCGGGTTTCTTCATCGTTGAAGGTGCGGGCATAGAGACCTGCGTAGCGCATGAGGATACCTTTAAATCCTTGGAAGTCACCATCGGCTCTCTGGCAGACATTGATGATGCCATGACGGTCACAGAGGTGACTACGGGTGTAGGAGAGTATTTTCTTGGCGTCTTCGAGATACTGACTGTCGCCGTAATGCTGATAGAGCAGAACGGCGGCTCCGAGCATGGTGCCTTGGTTGTAGGTGGAGGCCCATTTGTTAGCTTTGGTGATTTCGGTACTGTCGGGCCGGAAGACGACGGCATCGTAGACATGACCAGTGGTGGGCTCGAAGAGGAACTGGCGCTGGCGTGCATAGAGCCGTCGGGCAATGTCGAAATAGTTCTCGTCTCCAGTACATTCGCCTATATAGCAGGCTGCTATCTCAGTGGGGCCATTGATACAACTATTCGCTCCGTACCTGTCGCCCGATTTTTCGGCCCAGCGCATGAGTCCCTGACGTGCCATGAATGCGCGGTGGTAAATGGCATTGAAGTTGCGCACGGCATCGTCCAGATATTTCTTCTCACCACTGAGCATGGAGGCACGCACGGCTCCGATGACATGCCACATCACGTCGTCATTGAAGTCATTGCCATACCATGAATATTGCCTGACCTTTGATACTCCGGTCCAAAGATTGCCGACACACTTGGTAAAATAGGCGTAGCAGGATGCGTAAATATCCCAATAGCGCCTATCTCGTGTCTGTTCGAATACGTCGAGCACGGCTTCCAGAGTCTCGGACTCCTTCCATTCACCATCCATGAATGTGGAGAAACCCTCGCCCCGGCTCTTGAGGAACTGGGAGAAGAAGCCGTCGGCCATCCTCTGGCGGAGTTCAGCATTGAACTCGAGGTGAGCCTTGATGGGCAGGAGCACCATCCTGGTTCCGTTATGTATGATGGACGGCCTGAGTGCGGTGGTGGTGTCGGATGACCAAAGGTGGGGGGTGATGGTTTGTATCAATTCTCTTTCGTTGGCTGTCAGGTACATACCCGTATATACGTTCCTGAGGCTGAACGAAGCTGAGTCATGAGGCGTCAGTATCCATTGCTGAGCCTGAACGTCGGTCTCTGGCCAAAAGACGACACGGGCACTGTCATCGAGCGATGAGTTGGCCACGAAGAGTGACTTGGTGCTGTCGCCTTCCTGAATGATGCGGTAGCAGTCCTGTGCACCGGCTCCGAGATGGATGGCAAGTGCGAAGGGAATAATTATATGGCGAACGTATCGTCTCAAGCTGAGATTGAAAATGATATTATCTCAATACTTTATGCACGAAACCGTCGGACATCAGTTGGAGGAGGAGACCCTTGTGGGCATTTGTCTCGCGGCCGGTTATGTCGTAGGTCTTCACGACCTTCAGGCCAGGAGTCTTGTCTTCATTGATAGAAGCGGGGTCCTTATATGTGAAATTCACAGTGATCTCGGTCTGTTTGATATAGGACATACCTTTTTGTGTTTCAAGGATGAACTTCGTGGCCAATGTTCCATACTCATTTGGTTTTACTACCCATTCCGTATTGATGATTTCAATGAGGCTGTTGGGACTCACCGAAATGTTGTCGATGATGATACTTCCAGCCTTGGAGAGGTAATGGCAACTGGAACCGACACAACAGGCAAATGACCTGCCGGAGAAATTGTCAATCTGAACGGTAAGCCTCAATTTAGCATTGGCTGATGTATTGTTCCTGATACTTAGTCCTGTCAGTGGGATGATGGTGTCATCGAAGTCATCGACTTCAACCTTGTTCATAGTGATGACGCTTCCGTCCTTAATATCATTTCCATTTGCATCACGAAAGCACACATCTTGTTGTGCTGATGCTGAAAGCGCGACCATCAAGGTTGCAATCAGTGTGTAGATTTTATTCATATTATTGTTTTGTTGTTTGTTGGTGGCGGATATTCCTGAATTCGCCAGTTCACTTCTGACTTCTAATTTCGGCCAAGTCCGACCGACTCCACTTGTTGAACGCCATTGTCGTCGTAGACGAATGCCACGACGCTGCAGTGGTCGGCAACGTATTTTCCGTTTAAGGTGAAGACGGTTTCCTTTGTAACCATCGCCTCATTGAACTCCACAACTTCTCCCCAGGTACCATTGAGGGCCTCACGAAGCACGTGGTTGTGGACGTATTCCTTGTTAGTTGACCCATCTGGCTGCATCTGCATGGCAACTATGCTATCCTCAACGAGCCAAAGCTGCAGTTTCGCACTATACCCGGCAGGAGCCAATATACTCGTCATAACGGTATATGAACTATCACTGCCTGAGATGAGTAGTTCCAGATGTACTGCAGTATTCTTTGCCAGTTCGTCACGCACTATTGTACTCCAGTTTGCATAGGTCTCGCTCTTCGTTCCACGATTCACCTTTGCCACAGGCTGTCCCTGACTGCTGTCGAACCATGCGTCCCAGTATTTCTGGCCAAGTTCGGTCATCAAGCCTATGTTCTTGGCGTTGCCGGCAAAACCGAAAGGACCACAGTGTATGGCCACAGCAACGACATTGTCACCATAGGTCTTCTGTATTTCATGAATTGCTTACGTAGCCTTAGGGCAGTTGGTGCAACGTTGGCCTGTGAAATCCTCGATGAGGACTTTCCTTACAGCCACTGAAGGTTCAACATAGATCAGACGTTCGTCTTCGGATATGTTACTACAACTGCAAAGCATCAACGCAAGAAGTGCCACAAACGAATATGTTACTTTCTTCATGCCCTTTCAGAAATTATAGTTATAACTGATTGTCACGCCCTTGCTGGCTGGTATGTAGCGGCAGACGCCACCATTGCAGTTGTAGCCGGCACGAGTACGACCGTATCCTAATTGAAGTCGGTGCGAACCGAGGTTACCCGTCACCATAGCCTGATAGTAATGAGTCACGTCGCCATAAACACCGCTTTCAGGTTCACATCGTCCTATTTGGTCGCTTACGGTGAACATCAGGTAAGGAGCCACCGATAGTTCCAGCAGACCAAAGCCCCAGTCACCACTCTCGTGTTCGGTGGTGAGGTACTGCGCCTCAGCACGCAAAGTGTATTTCTTGTTGAACTTGTATTTTCCATCCGCTACGATGATGTGGGAGTAGATGTTGCCACCCTCGTTCTGGATGATGGTCTTGTTGTACTGCTGGTACATATACATCAGGTTGAGGTCGAACTGTTTCCCGAACTTCTTTTCCATCTGGATGTTGAAGTCCTGATAGTATGTGTCTCCGTTCTTGAAGAAGGAAGAACTTCTTCCGTCCGTGCCACGTACATCTGGGTTGTTTCGGTTATCGCGTGCGTTTTCGAGTCCGTTGACGAGCGAGTAGTTGATTTTGACCTTTGGGGCATTTTTCCCACTGAACTTATAGCCTAAGCCTGCCTGGTAGGCCCATTCGCCTTCAACCTGTGTAGCGTATGGATAGAGTGCTGCAAGCGAGTAGGTTTGGTCAAGAGTGAAAGCAGGTTGGTGGTTGACATAGAGTGCATTGGACATAGGACTTGCCGAACGTTGGCTGCGGAATCCCATGTTCTCGGAACGTTTTGCCTGCAAGAGCATCGACAAACCTTTCTTGCCGTATGTAGCCGATAGCATCTCCGCATGGCCTTTGCCGTAGATGTAAGAGTTCAGTTCGTTTGGGTCTTGGCTCTTACATGCATATTCGGCAAGCAGGGAAAGACCGCTTCTCTGATACCTAACACGAAGGTCCAATGCGTTCACGAACTCGGGGAGGTTGAGTCTGTGAGTGGGGTCTGCGAAAATTTCCTCATCGGTTCCCTCACGCTTGTTTACCCATGAAGTACCTAACGACAGATGACTGCCACTCTTCTGAAGTGAAGGAAAAAGCCCGTCGATATCAAGTTCCGCATCAGCGCCCGACACGATAGTGCTTGTCTCCCATTCCCAGTAATTTCTCTGGAAACCGGAGAGGGCTTTCAGTCGCAGCCAACTCTGTGGAGTCCACATCACATGTACACCATTCAGCGAGTTGTCGATACCCAAAGTGCGTTCTTCGTAGGAGCGAAGTATGAAACCCGAACCGAACTGCTCATAGAATGAGCCTATGGTCACTTCTGCGTTCTTCATCCTACCCTTCACCCATAAATGGGGCACACCCCAGCCCTTGAAGTCGTTGTATGCATCGTGGAAGCCAGGCATAGGTAGTTGATTGAACTCGAATCGAGTTCCTGCATCGATGTTCTTACTCTGCAGCATCAGGTCCACGTAAGTATTGGTGAGGAACGTGTCATTGTCATACTCAGCAGTACCTATGCTCTTGTCCTGCTGAGGTGCCACCATCATGTCACTCTGGATGCTGCCGCTGAGGGTGATGCCACCATCCTCCTGTGCATATGCTGCGGAAGCAGCAAGTAACATCAGTCCTAATAGTTTCCGTCTCATTTCTTCTTTACGACCTCACGAACCTTTTCTATTATTTCTTCCTCTGCACCGTCGGTATAGCCGGTGTGCTTATATACAATCTCACCCTTCCCGTCCAATATCAGCACGAAAGGAATTGACTGAATTCCCAGAGCACGTTTCAGGTCGGAGTTGGTGTCGATAAGTACCGTTTCCCAAGGCCATCCGTTCTCGTTGACTAGCGGAGCGACCTTGTGTGCGTTCTGAGCCTGATCTATTGAGATGGCAACGAGTTTCACTCCCGTTTCCTCCTGCCATTCCTTGTAGACCTCGGAGATGGCCTTCAACTCACGGATGCAGGGCTTGCACCAAGTAGCGAAGAAATCCACGATCACTGGATATCCCTGTTTCCCTATACTATCGGTTGCCACCGAGTTGCCATCGATGTCCTTCAATACGAACTTCGGCATCTGTGCCATTGCCTCAATGCCCATCAGCAGGAGAATGGCGAATAAACATATTTTTTTCATCGTAAAAATTTCTTTCCGTTCTTTATAATCATTCCCTTATGGTATTCAGTCACCTTACGACCCTGAATGTCGTAAGCATCTCCGCTGATCTCTGTTGCCGTAGCAGGAGAATCGACGGCATCAATCACGGTACCCCCGCCATTGAAGACAAAGGATATCGTGCCTGTGGAAGTATTCTCCGTTATTCCTGTGATAGGCTTATGCATCAGTTTACGTCCGTCAGTGTTGGTATTGTAGAGCGAAGCCTTCGGTAAAGTTTCATCTGTCAGCGAAGTCTTGCCCTTCGTACCAGGGAACGGATCTCCAGCCACATAAGACACACCATAGGCCAGACTCTTCAGCGATCCGTCAGCTGGTATTATCGTCATGCGCTGTCGGTCATTGTCGATATTAAGGAAGTTCTTGCTCCAGATGTCCTTGTCGTAATCGACATGAATTACGAGCATGCCATGTCCGTATCCACCCTCATCGAAGCCCTGCAGCTGACGGTTCTCCAACAGGTAGTACTCGTTTCGGTTGCCGTCATTGTAGATAATATATGCCTCGGGAGCCTGATTGAGCGGTCTCATGTTCCTGACCTCACAGCCAGCCTTGAGAACGGTAGGAGTCAACCAGCCACACGCAGTACGCTCATAGCTCGTGAACTCCCACGGACAGCTGCCTATCTTGCCACCTATGCCATTGTAGCACCCATAGTCCATGATGTCCCATACGTCCATACCGAAGGTGGCATTATTAAGGGCATCGTAGGTGTCGGGAAGACCCATGCAGTGACTGAACTCATGGCAGGCAGTGCCAATTCCGTCAATTTCAAGTCCGCGCCTTCCGGAAAGTTCGCACGATGTGGCGAACATGTCGATGGTAACACCGTCGAATTTCAGTGCACCGGTTCCGTCGCCATAGTCACCCTTTTCCGAAAGTTTACCTTCCTGTGGCCATATATTGCTTTCTATCCCACTCTGAGCTTCGCCATATCCAGCATAGATGACGAAAACCTGATCTACTACCTTGTCACCATCCCAGTCATAGAGAGAAAAGTCAACACCTTTGTTCTCAGCTGCCTGAATAGCCTCTGAGACCATTTGACCCGGATGATGATCATAGCCGTGACTGTCATTCGTGCCATAGTACTTCACCGACTTCTTCAGGCTCACCGGACCAACGATATCGAATTGAATGTCAAGTTGGCCATAGCTGCATGCGAGGAAGTAGTCTCTGACCGAACCTTTCATGCCATTCTCCGAATATCCAAGTTCATTGAAGTAGCGGTCGTATTCCTGAGGAGTATAGGTCATGTAGTAGTCTGAGAAGTCAGCAAGAATCACCAAACACCTTTTATGACCGGTGTAGTCCATCTTAGGAGTAGCTCCGGGAACGGGTGCATACTTCCTGCTGTTACGAGCCTGACGACGCTGGGCAGCCACCTGAAGTCTCTGCTTCGCATATACTATTGCTTCCTTGAGGTCATCCTGCCGGTAAAGGCCCGATTCGTCCATGCGGTATGTCCTGCCTTCTATATCTTGATAATAGTGGAGGAATTCGTCACCCATGAGCGTTGCCTGAATGGACGAACCGTCAGTTAACTTTATCAGATGTTTCTGTCTCAATGCCGGTACGGCAGATATGCTTAGTGCGAAGGCAGACAGATATAGAAATGTTGAAAGTCTTTTAGTCATTAAAATACCAGTTAGTCAGTGTAATTCTCAACGCAAATACTTCTTTCCGTTCATAATATATATGCCACGATCCATAATCCTGACCTTTCGGCCTTGTAGGTCGTAGATGTCATGGAATGGTTGGGAGGCATTGCCGGATACCTCTTCTATAGCTGCCGCACCTTCTTCCACATTCACTCGGGTGGCATTGACAATATATCCAGTCTTGTTGTCGATGAGTATTGCCGTCACGGAACAGTTATTTATGTCGCTAACCGAACTCGGTACAGTCATGGTCGTCTTGTGCTCATATACTTTGTCTATTTCCACATCGGTAGGAATCGCACCTTTGATGCCTTGGAATGCACTCTGGGCAGCTCCACGAGCCACGTCCTCGAATTCAAAGTCGGTCAGCACGGATGGCAGTTTGGAATAGTCGCCAATATCCTCGTAGGTATCATTGCCGGCAAGGTAGTTCTTCTGGTTCAGACCTTTCTTCTGATAGTGGTCTTCAGTTAGGATATATGCCATGCGCAGGTCTGTGCCCTTTTGAGGTATGCAGAACTTCGTATTTGAGATGAGGTTGAGTTTATTGCCGTTGAGTCCCACCTTTAGGTCTATTTCAGCCATAGGTTTGGATTTGAGTTCCTCGAGCACCCATGTTTCTAAACCTCCGTACAGAGTCGTGAAGATTGTCTTCCTGCCTTCGTGGACTTCGGCCAGAGGTTGACTGTCGTACTTGCGGTTGATAGTGCCTGAAGGGAAACCCAATGGGAAGTAGATGCCCTTGTCACCTATGTATCCCGAGACCTCCATCGGGTCGTCATAATGTACGCAGATAGGAAGGATAGTGTCACCATAGTTCTTGCGCAGAACACCGATGGCATAGATTCCCTTTGGACACCAGCCACACCAGTTACCCGTACCTTCCTCTATTACTACATGCTGGCGAGGCTCAAAACTCAGGAATACGGTGTTGTAGAAGACTGCATCACTGTTTACTCCTTTCACTTCTACATCGACCTTGAAGTTGAGTGTGTCGCCGTACTGCACGTCGATTTGTGGCCAGAAGTCAACAGTCAGACTGCCGTGTGCGTCAATGGTCTTGTCAACAGTCATTTCCCGACCGATGTTTGACGTAGAGTCGTATTTGTAGCTGTGGATCTTGAACCCCTTAATAGGCTCGTCACTCAGGTTGATGAATGTCAGCTGAGGAGTAAAGGATGTCTGTCCGCAGACGTAAGGCGCAAGGTTCGTAGTGAAACTATATGCACCCTGTCCACCAGTTACGCAAATGTCGTCGATAGCAAGCAGTTCACCGTTGTTCGTCTCATTCACGAATGCAATCCAGATGCGCTGCCCTACGTATGCGCCAAGTGACTGACTATGCTCTGTCCATGTGTTGATTTCGTCTTCGCCTACCGTCAGCAGAGCCTCCTGGGTGAAGTCTTCTGGTTGGTTCCCCTTTGTAGATATCCTGATCTTGTAGGTGCTCGTGGTCTCGAGGTTCTCGCACACACTGTTGCTTCGCCATGTCAACACGGCATCATCCTCTCTCACGAATACACTTGGCAGTACCATCCAGTCATTGGCTGACACTGGGTCCTGGCCTGTCACCTTCTTGTGACGACTGTGGGATGCTATGAAGTAGTTGTACGGATATACGCTCGGTTCACGAAGGCATATCCATGAATCACCCTCGTCAAATCCCAACTGGGTTGCCGTGAAGTGGAATGGCTGACCATCCATGTCATAGACGGCTATGCTCTCGGGAACAGTCTCGTCAGGAAAGGCAAAACTAAGGTAGTCAACTTTCTCCTGTGCCTTCGCGGTGAAGGCACAGAACAATCCTGCCAGAACAATCAGACAACGTCTCATGGTCGGTTACTTATTAAGGAACTTATGTCCGTTCTTGATGTAGATACCCTTTTGCATAATACTTACCTTACGGCCCTGAAGGTCGTAGATGGCGTCATCCTGAGGTCTTGACAGATCGATGTCGGTAATTCCGACAGCATTGATTTCACTTATAGGATAACGATATACTCCAGGAGCGGTAAGCGGACTGTCTCCGAAGAATGCCACATATACATAGTTATTGTCGAACTCGATAGCCATTTGAGTCAGTTTCTGG
>DCGE01000117.1:0-999 GCA_002314525.1 Prevotellaceae bacterium UBA1786
TTTTTAACGAACTATTGTTATTTGGAAGTTATCAAAATTCGTTATATCTTTGCACCCGAAATCAAAAAAGAACAGTTATGATAGTTACGATTTTCTGTTTGTTTTGCCTTCTCGGTGCTTGTGTCGCTCAGGCGCAGACGGTGGAAGAGGTGTCTTTCACAGTGAAGAACGGCACGATAAAACTTCCGGGAACTCTGACAAAGGCTGGCGATAAGGACAAACCGATAGTTGTACTCGTTCATGGCAGCGGACCTCAGGATCGTGATGAGACCGTCGGACCGAATAAGCCTTTCAAGGACCTGGCTGTAGGATTGGCTGAATACGGTGTTTCTTCTCTTCGGTACGACAAACGCACGATGCTCTACAAAGGTGGTGCCGATACCATCACATTCCGTGAGGAAACAATCGACGATGCTGCCCAGGCTGTAAGACAACTGAAGTCGGAAGGCTACAAGCACGTCTTCGTGGCTGGACATAGCCTCGGCGGACATTGTACTCCGTTCATTGCTCAGAGTACCAAAGGGCTTGTCGATGGATTCATCATCCTTTCAGGAAATGTTTCGACACTTGAAGATGCTGTGAAAGCCCAGCTCAAGTACATCGGTTTGCAACAAGGTCTTTCGGATGCCCAGATTCAGCAGGCTGTCAGCCAGCAGCTGACGGCGCTACCTGAAAGATACCGTCAGTTTGACCGAGACAACTCTCCGATAAAACTCCTGAAGGAGGTGCTCATCGACCAACCTTCACTCCGGTGGATGGTGGTAGGGGGCGGACATGACTATCAGGTGACGATTGTGGATTTCTCTTCATGGCAGTTAGCATTGATGGGGAAGGCTACGTTTTATTTTGGCGAGAAACTCGACCACTTCCTCCGCTCGTTGGAGTCGATGGCAAAACCGGCTGACTATCTCACTGAAGGCCACATGGATAAGGATGTGATAAGGGCAATAGCTGAATTTGTAAATCATAAATAATTGAAAATACCGTGATAGTAATAAA
>DCGE01000117.1:1092-7017 GCA_002314525.1 Prevotellaceae bacterium UBA1786
GGCAAGGCCAAGGCGATTAAGTTCACTACGTTGGATGCAATATGTGAAGCACTTGATTGCACTCCGGGCGATGTGCTGGAGTATAGAGCTGAGAGTTAGAACTTAAAAATGGATCATATAATATTAATTTGAATTATGTCTGAATTAATGACTACCTATCAGGAGCTTGACATGATGCTCCAGGTGTTTTGGGGAGTGGCAGTAGTAGCCAGTCTGATATTTGTAATCTTGTTTGTCATGACTATCATCGGACTTGACCATAGTGACGTTGATATCGACTTCAATGCCGATGGCGACGGTACGATGATGGAGGCGGGTGACGGACTCAATATCTTCACCATCAAGAACTTCATCGGTTTCCTGATGGGATTCGGTTGGGCTGGTGTGTGTCTGTATGATTCCGTCACATCTCCGGGTGTGTTGCTTCTTGTTGCATCGGTTGTAGGATGTCTGTTCGTAGGTATGTTCGTACTTATCTACAAGCAGTCGCGCAAGCTCGACAAAGACGGTACTTTCAACATCAATGACACTCTTGGCAAGACAGCCAACGTCTATCTGCGCATTCCTGCCGAGGGAAAGGGCAAAGGAAAGGTTCAGATCAGTATCAATGGCTCAGTACATGAAATTGATGCAGTCACTGACGAAGATGCCATCCCATCGGGTCAGAATGTCAAGATAGTCGAGGTAATCGACAACGAGACGCTGAAGGTCGAAAACAACCAACAGACTCTGGTAATTTAAGGAAGCCTAGTATAAAAAGTATTATTAATAGTCGTAAATCAAAATCATTATGTCAATCTATCTGATTATCATTGCGATTGTAGTGGTAGTATTTCTGTTCGTCTCAATCATCAACAGGTACAGACGCTGTCCGTCTGACAAGATTCTCGTAGTCTATGGAACTACCGGTAACAAAGGTTCTGCAAAGTGTATTCATGGTGGAGGCACATTCGTTTGGCCTATCATTCAGGACTATGCCTATCTGAGTCTTACTCCGATCTCTATCGATGCCAACCTGACCAACGCCCTCTCACGTCAGAATATCCGTGTTGACGTTCCGAGCCGTTTCACTGTAGGTATCTCTACTGACCCTGAGTACATGAATGCGGCTGCTGAACGTCTTCTCGGCCAGACTCCGGGTCAGATTCAGGAACTTGCACGCGATATTCTCTTCGGTCAGTTGCGTCTTGTCATTGCTACTATGTCAATCGAGGAACTCAACAACGACCGTGACAAATTCCTTGAGGCTATCAGTGCAAATGTCGAAGTCGAACTCAAGAAGATCGGTCTCCGCCTCATCAATGTCAACGTAACTGACATCAAGGACGAGAGTGGCTATATCGAGGCTCTCGGACGTGAGGCTGCAGCAAAGGCAATCAATGAGGCCAAGGTTCGTGTTGCCGAACAGGACAAGGTCGGTGAAATCGGTAAGGCCGATGCTCAGAAGGATGCACGAATCCAGACCAGCGATGCAAATGCAAAGGCTGTCCAGGGTGAGAATGCTGCAAAGATCCAGATTGCCAACTCCGATGCTGAGCGCCGTCAGGCTGAGGCTGAGGCACTCCGTAAGGCAAGTGCCGCTGAGAAGGTTGCAGAGGCTCGTGCACTGCAGGAAGCATATTCTGCACAGAAAGAAGCCGAAGAGGCTCGTGCCGAGAGAGAACGCAGTACTCAGACCGCCAACGTCATCGTTGCTCAGGAAATCGAGAAACGCCGTCGTATCATCGAGGCTGAGGCTGAGGCAGAGAAGATCCGTGTTCAGGCAAAGGGTGATGCTGATGCTATCTTCGCCAAGATGGAGGCAGAGGCAAAGGGTTACTACGAAGTGCTCACCAAACAGGCAGCTGGTTACGACAAGATGGTACAGGCTGCAGGTGGCGACGCCGATAAGGCTTATCAGTTGCTGCTCATCGAGAAACTCCCGGAACTCGTACGCACTCAGGTCGAGGCAATCAAGGGCATCAACATCGATCACGTAACTGTTTGGGACAGCGGGGCAGGTGCCGACGGCAAAGGCAGCACAGCCAATTTCCTCTCAGGACTGATGAAGAGTGTTCCTCCGCTTCACGACCTCTTCAACCAGGCAGGACTCGACCTTCCTGAGTACCTTGCCAAGAAGAAGGAAATCGAACAGGTAACAGAAGTCACCCCTGAAAACTAATACACAACAACTCAGAAAACCGTCTCGCTTCAGAGGCGGTTTTTTAGTAAATTTAATTTTACAAGTGAGCCTCTATTTGCACCCAAATTCTAATATTTGATGCACTGATAAAATGCAGTTTACTTGTGATTTTGCATTATTTTGGTGCAATATTTTGAAGTGAATTTCTTGTCTCTTTTGCAAAAAATCATTATCTTTGCACTTTCTATCAATCGTGCACAGGTTATTTCGTGAAACCGAAGCCTAAGGGCTGAGATGACGCACTTTGCCAGTCCCTCAAGCTGTCGGCATCGGCCCCACAAGCAGTTACAATCTGTCACGGCAGGTTTGACGATGTACCGCGAGAGCTGAGATGAGGCTGGAACAATAGAGTATTGTACCGCGATACAATAGACTATTGTTCACTGGTACAATAGACTATTGTTCAAAGTACGCGACACGTCGTCCTCCACATAGTTACTTCTCGTGAGACAGACAGCGACTTCCCGTGAGACAGACAGCGACCGCAAGTTGGGCCGACATCCATAGTTCAATAAGATATAAACTTCAATAATAACAGATATGATTAACTATTCGTTAGGTATAAAAGCAAAGCATGTAGGCCATCTAGAAGATGGCAAACAGTGGGTGGCATGCCCACAGTATGAATCGGTATTGAGTCTTGATGATTTCGCAAAGTTCGTTTCCCCCAAAAATATTGATAGGAGGTTGGAAATAAAGGCTGCAATCGAGTTGATTGCCAACGACCTGAGGAAGTGCCTCAGAATGGGATACAAGGTTGACTTGGGTGAATTGGGACAATTCTCCATCAAGTTCAAGGGCGACCCTGTTGAAGTAGCTGAAGGAGCAGAATTCAATCCCAGAGTCCAAATCAAGGACATTGTTCCCGTATGGACGCCAAGCGAGAATCTCAAGTCGATACTGGAAGAACATTCTGGAGATGTTTCCATTCAGTGGAAACTCAAGCCTGACCGCAGGACTGAGAAGAAAGTCAACAAGGCCACAAAGAATGCCCAGACGGTTGTGGATATCTCGAAATAATCAAGTGAAACTGTAGGGAGCACTGACAGAGAAAAATCAGGTTCACATCCCGCATGGATTTTTTCGCTCAAAAACAAATCGTGTGAGGGGATTTTTGCGTTTACTCACGTAAATTCTTGCGACTGGGCTGTGCCGTACGGATTTTTTTTCGTAACTTTGCATACAAATTGGCTTGTTATGTCAAAAGACGAAGAAAAGAATATTGAAGAGGAAGGCAAGTTGGTTCAGGCACCGGCTTCGGATTACGATCCTACGACGATGAGTGACGGTATTACTCACCATCTTAGTGGTATGTATCAGAACTGGTTTCTTGATTATGCCAGTTATGTGATTCTGGAACGTGCCGTACCGCATATCATCGATGGTCTGAAACCTGTTCAGCGCCGCATTCTGCACAGCATGAAGCGTATGGACGACGGCCGCTACAACAAGGTGGCGAACATCGTGGGCCACACCATGCAGTTCCATCCTCATGGTGATGCCAGCATCAAGGATGCCCTGGTTCAGATGGGGCAGAAGGAATTGCTCATAGATTGTCAGGGTAACTGGGGTAACATACTCACCGGCGACGATGCAGCAGCCGGCCGATATATCGAGGCACGTCTGTCGAAGTTCGCACTCGACGTGGTGTTCAATCCCAAGACCACAGAGTGGAAACTCTCGTACGACGGCAGGAATAAGGAACCTATAGCACTGCCTGTGAAGTTTCCTCTGTTGCTGGCTCAGGGCGGTGAGGGTATTGCCGTAGGTCTGAGTTCAAAGATATTGCCTCACAACTTCAATGAGCTGTGTGACGGTGCCATCAGCTACCTGCACGGTGAGGAGTTCCATCTGTATCCTGACTTCCAGACAGGCGGTTTTGTCGATGTGTCGAAATACAATGACGGTCAGAGAGGCGGTACGGTGAGAGTCCGTGCGAAGATCGAGAAACTGGATCAGAAGACTCTCGTAATACGTGAGATTCCTTTCGGCAAGACAGCGACATCACTGATTGAATCAATCCTGAAAGCCATAGAGAAGGGTAAGATAAAGGCCAAGAAGGTGGATGACAATACGGCTGCCGAGGTTGAGATCATCATCACGCTCTCTCCGGGTGTTTCATCGGACAAGACCATAGACGCCCTGTATGCCTTCACCGACTGTGAGGTGAGTATAGCACCCAACTGCTGTGTGATTGACGAGAATATGCCGAAGTTCCTTACCGTCAGCGATGTGCTGAGAAAGTCGGCTGACAACACCAAGGAACTCATCCGTCAGGAACTGCTTATCCGCAAGAACGAACTGCTGGAACAGCTGCACTTCTCAAGTCTGGAACGTATCTTCATTGAGGAACGCATATACAAGGACAAGAAATTCGAGAACGCCGAAAGTCAGGACGAGGCATGTGCCCATATCGATGACAGACTGACTCCGTTCTACAAGGATATGGTGCGTGAGGTGACGAAGGACGACATCCTCAAGTTGCTTGACATACGCATGGAGCGTATCCTGAAATACAACAAAGACAAGGCCGACGAACTGATACGCCGTATCAAGGAAGAGATTGAGGAGATAAACCACGATCTTGACAACCTTGTTGAGGTGACGGTTCAGTGGTACAGGTTCCTGAAGACGAAGTATGGCGAGGAACATCCGCGTATGACGGAGATCCGCAACTTCGACACAATCGAGGCAGCCACCGTAGCCGAAGCAAATCAGAAACTATACATCAACAGGGCTGAGGGATTCATCGGAACAAGTCTGAAGAAGGATGAATTCGTATGCAACTGCTCGGATATTGACGACGTGATCATCTTCTATAAGGATGGTACGTACAAGGTGACGAAAGTGGCAGACAAGATATTCGTCGGTGAGAACGAGCGCTCAAAGGCAGAGAAGCGGAAGACGGAAATCATCCATGTGGCTGTGTTCAAAAAGAACGACACCCGTACGATATACAACGTATGCTACAAAGACGGCAAGACCGGTGTCAGCTATATCAAGCGATTCAATGTTCCGGTTCTGTTGCGTGATCATGAATACGACGTCACGATGGGAACCCCGAAGTCGCGTATCACATATTTCACATCGAACTCGAACGGTGAAGCCGAGACGATACGAATCACCCTGAAACCTCTGCCGATGCTCAAGAAACTGATGTTTGACAAGGACTTCAGTGAGATAGCCGTGAAGGGAAGGAGTGCAAGGGGTAACCAACTGACCAAGCACGACATCCTCAGGATTGGACTGAAAGCTCATGGCGGCAGTACTCTCGGCGGACGCAAGGTATGGTTTGACCAGGATGTCAACCGTCTGAACTATGAGGGTCACGGTGACTTTCTCGGTGAGTTCCAGAGCGATGAGACGATACTGTGTATCCTTGACAGCGGCGATTTCTATGTAACGAATTTCGATGTCAACAATCACTACGAGCAGAACATCATCAGACTGGAGAAATACGATGCCGACAAGATATGGACTGCCGTACTGTGGGATGCCGACCAGAAGGGACTTCCTTACATCAAGCGATTCGTGGCTGAACAGTCGTTCAAGAAGCAGAACTTCCTCGGTGAGAATCCGGAGAGTAAACTCATACTGCTGACGGATACATATTATCCACGTCTGCAGCTCACCTATCTGGAGTCTGACACCGAGAAGGGACCGACGGAACTTGATGTGGAAGAGTTCATTGCCGTAAAGGGCTTCAAGGCGAAGGGCAAGCGTCTGACCATGCTCAAACTTGA
>DCGE01000202.1:0-2620 GCA_002314525.1 Prevotellaceae bacterium UBA1786
GTTGCTACACCCGAATCACTTGAGAAGGCAAACAACATGGCAGGAGTCATTTCCTTGAAGAAATGAATAGGATTGCAGCGACCGATGAAATATATAAGTGGCACGTATGTGATGAGTATGTGAATAAGAAAACATGCATAGTCGGTTCCCAACAATACAGCATAAACTCCAAGTACATTGACTCCGTTGGTAGCAACTACAGGCGTTAGCATGCAGAATACTCCGATCGGTGCAATTGCCATGATGTAACCGAGAACCTTTGTGACTGCCTCATTCATGCTCAGCACAATATCGCGCAGAAGTTTGCCTTTCTCACCTATGTGAACGATAGCAATGGCAAATGCAACAGCAATGACGATAATCTGCATCATATTGTCGTGTAGAAGAGGATCGATGAAGTTTATTGGAAAGATGTTGACAATCTGATCCATGAAAGTCTGATTACATGTTGATATTGAGGAACTCTCAGGAATTGGAACTATCGGAAAGACATCTTTCATCAAAGTACCGAAGATGAGTCCGAGACACACAGCTATGATTGTTGTACTTGCAAAGAATGCCAAAGTCTTGATGCTTAGTTTGCCGATCTTTGATACATCGTCCATTGAAAGCATTCCGCTCATAATGGAAAGCAGAACGAGAGGCACAACGATGAATTTGAGCAAATTGAGGAATATCGTTCCGAATGGTTTGATATATGTGTCTGCGAAAGCGACTTCGCCAGTCATCATTGCACCTACTACAATTGCAAGAACGAGTGAGATAAATATCTGAGCTGTGAATGAAACCTTAAGATTGAATTTTTTCATATTGAGTGATTGTTTTATTTTACGAAGATAATATTTGGAAGCAAAGCAAATATGACTGCAAGAACTGATATCATCATTATTTGCTTAGCACTTCTTCAATTTCAACTACGTAAACATCATGCAGGCTGCCTCCTGGCTGATCATTGTACCACTTATGGAGTATTTCTCTGTCAAGAAAATCTGTCTCTTTCATGCTTGATTTGAATAGTTTGCGACATACAAGTGTGATACGCGACTGGGCAAAAGTTATCACATCAAATGAAATCTCCAATGGCGTGAGACCTGTTTCAACTGTTTTATTAATATCACGTCCACTCTTTGTTCCGCAAGTCTGAAGTGCCTTACGATATTCTTCATCGTAGAACGATAATGTCAGATGTTCGGATCTTTCAATGAAACCATGGGTGAACCTCTCTGGTCGGATGAAAATGAAAGCAACTGGTTTGTTCCATAGAAATCCCATTCCTCCCCAAGAAGCTGTCATTGTATTGAAACAATCTGTAGTACCTGCCGTTACCAACATCCATTGTTTGCCAATGAGATTGATGATATCTTCCTTTGCCAGAAGTGAAAGATCTGCTTTATTCATGGTTTTCCTCTTTTTTTACGATATTATTCGCAAAAATACAAAAAAATATATTATTGCACAAATGAATGTAAGTATTTTTTGGCGGTAATACCTGCTTTTTGTATCTTTGCCATTGTTTAATGAGGATAATGTCGATACTAATATGTCTATAGGCTTATACACACTGACTTCTTCCTTGCATAAGGAAACTGAAGAGGATGTTTCGAAAGAGTTATTCATACAGCATGTCGAAGATGCTTTGAATGAAAAATTCTTATTTTACGGTACTGACTACTCTTCGTATGGTTCCCACGAAAGGGATTTGATTTATATAAGAACTGGTGGAACTGAAAGTCTCTTCAAGAACTTGAACCTCGATGGTGATATTAGGCTTCTTACATCTGGTGACAGCAATTCTCTGGCAGCATCAATGGAAATACTGTCTTTCCTGCGGCAAAGAGGACAGAAAGGCGAAATCCTTCATGGCAAACCAGATGAAATTGCATCAAGAATCCGGTCTGACATTCATGATTATGACGCCACTTCATCATTCATACGACCTTTCAAGCCAGTATCCATGGGTGGAGTAAGATTGGGTATAATCGGAAAGCCTTCCGATTGGCTGATTAGTTCGAATGTCGATTACGATAAAGCAAGGTATCTGTTCGATGTTGAACTGGTAGATATTGATATCTCCGAACTGATTGACGAAATTAAGAAGAACGATGTTGACCTATGGTCTTTTGATGGTTCGCTTGCCGTTTATGACTCATTGAAGACCTTGATTGGCAGGTACGGCCTGAGCGGATTGACTCTACGTTGTTTTGACTTGCTCAATGCCGTTCATAACACCGGCTGTCTGGCTCTTGCCAAACTGAATGCAGAAGGAATACCATCAAGTTGTGAAGGTGATATTCCTGCCTTGCTTTCAATGGTCTATCTTCAGAAGGTAAATGGCTGTCCTGGTTTCCAGTGCAACCTTTCGCGTATTGAGGGTGATAGACTGTTGTTTGCACATTGTACGATTCCGCTGACAATGGTTTCATCATACAGATACATGACACATTTTGAATCCGGAATAGGTACTGCGATAAAGGGAGATTTGCCATTGGGTGATGTTGATATATTCAAGATCTCACCGGATCTGGAGCACTGCATACGCATTCCCGGCAGAATCATAAGCAATGAGTCGCATGCCAATCTCTGCAGGACACAAATCGTCGTTGAGTCAGATGGTGCATCC
>DCGE01000202.1:2639-2815 GCA_002314525.1 Prevotellaceae bacterium UBA1786
CGGGAGCCTTTGGCAAACCATCATATCATCACTCCTGCTGCTCGGAATCAGCAACCTGCATAAGTGCGATGTCGTAGCGGAGCGGATCGGCAGGATTCCAGGAACGGAAAATATCCGTCAGCATCTCGCACGTCTTCCATGATGGCTTGCGTCCCTGAAGCAGTGATGCCGTCAGC
>DCGE01000236.1:0-662 GCA_002314525.1 Prevotellaceae bacterium UBA1786
GACTATCCAGGTCCGCATCAGGGTAATTTCTGTTCGAATGGTATCATTACCGCCGAACGCGATTACACGGCCAAACTAGCTGAGGTGAAGGGTGCATACCAATATATCGGTTTTGCCGTTGATTCGGCTGCAGCGAAGACTTATGTCGTCCTTACCAATAAATATCTGTTCCGTAACCTTGAAGACTTCGACCTTGTCTGGAAACTCATGGACAACGGAAAGGTCCGCAAGGAGAATTCCGTCAGCCTGCCTTCGGTAAATCCTGGCGGCACTTGTTCCATCGCACTTCCTTCGTTCAGCGGGAAGGGTGAATTGGTACTTACCTGCAGCGTAAGGGAACGCAATGCAACTCTCTATTCCGAACCGGGACACGAGGTGGCTCTCAAGGACTTCATCATCAAGTCTGCTCCTGCTCTCAAGGTGCTGAGCAAGAAGACTGTCAAGGCTGACGATGCCGAGGGACTTTCCTTCGAACTCCAGACGGACCGATGGATTGAGAACTATAAAGGCGACAAACTGGGAAGCAGTGCTGACTGCTCTATCATATATAATAAGGTGTCGAAGAACGTCACCGATGTCATCGTCACTATCACTCCTAAGGACGGTGAACTCCGCAGGGCTGGTGTGGCATGCAAGCTCGACACTCTCCTCACTGAGATCTC
>DCGE01000236.1:709-4696 GCA_002314525.1 Prevotellaceae bacterium UBA1786
TCATGATGGGCCGATACAGCAAGTCGGACCTCGGAAATGCATGGTGGATGGAGAACTATATCAATCCACAGTCAACAGGTGACCGTTTCGCCCGTGAGGTGACGGTAACCGACAAGAAGGGCAAGGGTTATATGATTCAGTGTCCTGAGGGCTTCTACTTCAGTGCCAACCGATATACCGACGAAGACCTGCTCAAGGCACAGCATCAGTGGGAACTCACTCCTCGTCCGTATGTGTGGCTTCAGATTGACAAGGAACTCATGGGTATCGGCAACGGCTCCTGCGGTCCTGGTCCACTTCCTGAGTACACGATCAAGAAGCAGCCTATCACCTACACCTTCCGCGTCACCCGACTCTGATACGGAGAGGTATATCACCGGCCGTTATCATATTTGGTCATATTGCGAAAGAAGTGGCTGACGTAAATACGTCAGCCACTTCTGGTTATTAGTCAGTGATGTGGAGAATAAGTCTACCACAATTCACCCCATGTATCATCCTTTACAAGGCCAGGACCACCTTCTGATGTATCTCCATCGATTGCCGGAGTGTCACCCAAAGAAGGACTTGTTGCAATAATCTGAGCTAACTCTACAGCCTCGATATTGGTAATCGGTTTAATATATGTTCTTTTCATAATTATGATGGATTTTGATTATTTGTTCAACATCTTTTTGCCGTTCTTGATCACGATACCCTTGTAATCTGCACCAACTTTCTGACCAGCTATGTTATACATGCCTTCAGACAATACGGAAGCTTCGCGAACGTCATTGATGCCTGTAGTCATATCGAAGATACCCTTGACGTCTGTACCATCAGGAACAGAGAGATAAGCACGGTTTGCAGGAAGAGTGTTTGACGAAACTGTTGAATACCATGCAATGCCGTTTTTACCATTCTGTAGAACATAACTTGTCTTGCCTGCTACTGCAGGAATTGAACTGAGTGCAATTGCTGTACCTACCAGACAGTTTCCTTCTGGCTCATCGACGGGATCTCCCGTTGCAGAGCCATCTGTGAAGCTCCGAGTGAATCCTCCTTCATTATCAGTATAGACAAGTACTGGAGTATTGGCAGGTAGTGTGTATGCAGCATCACCACCCAACTTCGTGCGAACAGCAACATCCTCGTCAACAGTAACTGCATAGCTATATACATTAGCAGGCAGATCGACAGCAAACGGAGCGTAGAATGTAGCCCACTTGTTAGCCTCCAGAATAGTCATGGTCGTAGGAGCACCGTTTCTTACCAGCTGGAAGTCATCAACCTGATACCAGCCCTGTTGATTGCCACTAGCATTCTTACCTGTAGAATAGATACCGAGTTCAACCTCTGTATCCTCTAAAATGGAGAATGTTGTACTTAGTTCAATCCACTTGCTTACGTCATCCCAAGCCGTTTCGTCAGCGGTGTATGTCAAACCAGCAGAACTGGAAGCATTAATGCCATTGATGTATGTGCGGACCTGTGTCTGGTTTTCAAGTGGTTCAGCATTTGTACGAGCCTTTGCGGAGAGAGTATATTGACCAGCCGGGAGGGTGACTTTCTGCCAAACATTACAATACTCTATTTGGCCGGCCCATGCATTGAGCAGTTTTGAACCATCTGCAGGATTTTTTGTATTTATAGATACATCTATCCACCCTGACATACTCGTTCTAAATGTCCAATCACTTTTATCATTCTCAAATGAAGGGTTAGCAAGAGCGAGAGTGAATACGGCGTTGTTGGAAGTCTGGGCCTTGACGGCTGTGACAAGAGCAGTCTTAATTGCAGAAACCTGTGCTGTTCCATCACCTTCAATCGTACCGTTGTTGTAACCCTCTTCTATATCAGCTATATTAAAAGCATTTTGTCCGTCAGCATCCAATCCTTCAACTTTTATCTTTGCATCATCCAATGCTGATTTGATAGTAGCGTATGAGGTAACTGATGCATTAGCTGCAGTAATGGCAGCAGTCAGCGCATTGTAGTTTGCTAAATTAGGTGTTGTGAGATAAGTCTGTTCCGCCTGTGTCTGAGCAGCAGCTAAGTCCTTGTTCATTTTTCCTGTTGCGAGTGTGTAGGCAGGGAAATCTGAAGAAGTCAGTTCACGAACGTAAGCCAGATTAATGGTTGAGATACCAATCCAATTCTTACTTGCAACCTGAAGACCAACCTCAAGTTTTCCATCAGTTACCACTGCACCTTCAGCAGTAATTCTCTGGAACATGGCAGACTCGCCGCTCAAGTCGGCTGTTGCTGCGTTACCATAAACATTGGCTGTGCCACCGCCCGTGTTGGCAAATGCCAAAGCAGTGACGTTGTAGATACCGGCACGAAGTTCAGTGAACTGATGATAGATCTTACCATCGTATGTAGAGCCCTTCCAGTTCTCATAGAAGCCTGTAGCCACACAGTCGCCAGTGTTCTTCTCGGTAGAAGTCTTCCAAACCTTATTCTGTGCACTTGTGGTAGAAGTCCAAGAACCAGTATTGTAGATATCACCCACCTTGAAGGTGTAGTCAAAGGTGTAGCCAGAGTTAGGAGCAGCAGCGAGGATATAGGTCTCATAGGCTGTGTGAAGATCGATTACAGCCTGGTCAACTTGTGACTGAGTCTCTGGGTTGTTCTTGATGTCAGTTGCAGTAGTGATGGCTGTATTGATAGCTGTCTTGTCGCCAGTTGAGTTATCAACAACAGCCTGCACTGCAGTGATCTTTGCTTCGAGAACACTTACATCAGCACCTTCAACCTTGTACAGTTTGAAGTTGTCAAGGATGAAGTCAGCACGTGGAGAGTTGCTTCCGTTCAAGATAGCCTTGACCTCGATAGTAACCGTGCCTTTCGTAGTCACGATGAATGTCACTTTGGCTTCTTTCCAATTGCTTGTTTTAGCGAAGTAGTCGGTGGCTGTAGAGCGATCAAAATTATATTCAGCAGAATTAAGCTCACTTGCCTGAGTAACACTGAATTTCAGTTTGTCCTGGGCTGTACTGTTCTCAGTAGCCATAAAGTCTGCGGTCAGTTCATACTCACCAGCTTCAAGTTCAGTTGTTGTTGTCTGCATTGTGATGTTGACACTGTTGTTGAACCATCCCTGACGGGCAAAGAAATAGTAGCTGCCATCCTTTGGGTTAACTCTCTTGCCAAAAGCAGAGCTGTTATCTGTATTGGCATCTACGACTTCCTCGTTGTTGAAGCCCGTATTGGTGGTTGTGATGGTCCAACCTGTAATGTCAGTACAAGCAGCAGTGAGATTTGATTTCTTCACTACGGCACCATTGCTCTCAAAAGACGGATTCGTAATCTTGCTTGTCACATCTGTTTTTGTCTGTCCCCACGCACTGACTCCTGTCAGCAGTAGGGCGCACAAAAGAAGTAAGTTCTTTTTCATCATAAAACTTTTAATGGTTAATAAATCAGTATGTTAAATATCTCATTTTAAATCTTATAGTATCAGTTCTTCTACAAGTAATCATTGATGCATTCGCCAATCAGGATCTATGATGGATCTCTGGAATTATCTCCTCAGAACTTTTTTCCCGTTGATGATTACTATGCCTTTGTAGCCGTCGGTGACGATCTGGCCTTTCAGGTTATAGGCAGTTGTGGGAGCAGGGCTCTCGGCCTCACATGACAATATGACGTCGGGGAGAGGTCCGATATAGGTGAGCGAGAAATCATCCGCACTCCACCATCCGTAGTTGCCGTCGCCCGATGCCGAGGCGGAAATCGTGACTCTGTCGCCTTCGTTCACGGTGATTTCAGGCAACTGGAACATCTGCCAGCCGTTCTTGTATTCACTGCCCGAAGGACTTTGATTTCCTATCCCCACGAAGAAAGTGGAAACCTCGGTCGGTTCGCCTTCCTGATGGCTGACAGTGGCAGAGAAGGTGATGCTGACATTGGTTGATGCACGGAGCATGGCACCAAGCTGATACCTGCCTGCCGGAACGTAAGGCAATGTCTGTGTCATGGATGAACTGAGGTTCTGGGAGTAGC
>DCGE01000236.1:4807-7832 GCA_002314525.1 Prevotellaceae bacterium UBA1786
GCTGTGATGCGTCATTGTCAGTGATGAGTGACTGGTAGCGCTGACTGGTAGCATGACGGATGTCGGCGACAAACTGTTCATAGCCTTCGGTTAGTACCTCTTCCTCATTGCCAAGACGGGTGAGGACGAAGTTGTCGCCGCCAGCCCAGCGAGCAGTCATGACACCTATATTCTTTATGCCCACGCGTAAAGTACCGCCGCGCACCACGATTTTCGGTATGGTATTCAGACGATTATAGTCAATCTCTGAATCTATGGTTACTGGAGAGACGTATTCAAGTCCGTCGGCCTGGGCATAGAGACCTACATGTCCATTGACAGAACCACCAGTCTCACCGTTGACTGAATTGAAGCACACGGCAGAGAGACTATAGACGCCGTCATCAAGACCTGAGAGTTCCTGGTAATAGTCGAAGTTCATGTTGCGGCCTGAAGGTCCCCATACTTCAAAATATGTATCGCCCGTTGACTTTGTGACACCAGCGTATGCATCGTAGCGGCAAGTCCAACCCGGCACTTCCGACTTGGTATCGGTGACAATATTTGGATTGACAAGATAGCTGACAGGGAGTTCGTTGCTCGTAGCCGTACCACCATATAGAGTGGAGACCGTAACCCTCAGCACATCGGTGCCCACCAGCACGTCGTCAAGCTGATATGTCAGCGTGGAGTTTTCGAAACCGGGACGATATGTGTCGGTCTTGATGGTAGCCCATGAGTCTGATGAGGTCTTCTTCTGGATGATCAGTTCGGATGTACCGTCGCCATTCGGATTGGATACCGTGAGATTGTACTTACCGTCATGTATCTTTCCGTTTATGGCAGGAGTCTGAACTGAAGGTGCCCACCAGTTAGGTACAGGTTGGTAGTCGGCGTTGTAGGCGAATGTGCTCACCACCTTCTGGTATGCTTCACCTGCAGGTGTCAGTCCACCCTCATCATAGAATAGGGCACGCATATAGCCATTGTTGCCTCCAGTGTCAAACATATAATAGGAATATCGCTCGATGAACGGAGTCCTCTCCAACATATCGACTACGTCAATGAGCTTGTCGCGGTATTCGGTATATGACGAAGGAGTATAACTGCTTATCCATGATGCACCGATGGCCCATTCGGTAATCCAGATAGGACGTTTGGTGTTGTCATACACCGATTTGAGTCTGTTGTACCACCCAGATGCACCGTTGGCTTCGCTCGTTCCCCAGTATGAATGGTAGGCAGCAAAGTCACAACGATAAGCCATGTCATCAACATGACCGAAATAGGTCTTCAGCCAACCTGCATCTGTAGGAGCAGGTGAGCCCACACGCATTCCCGACTCACGGGCATCGGGAGTCAAGGTACATGCCTTCCACTCGCTGGTGGTACCACCACACGAGCATTTGTCGGAAGTATGCTGTTCAGAGTGCTCAGGTTCGTTGATGCCGAGCACCGCTGACGAACCTCGACGCTGATTGATGTCGCTCCATGATGGCCAGTAGAGGTGCTGTTTTATTGGAATGTACTCTACATCGGAACTGCTCGTTTGGTTGCAGTTCCAGTTGTAGGTCCATGTAGCATTGAGTGTGTCATGCTGACTGCTTGACCCACCGGCGAGACCCTTCTTGGAAACATAGTTCCAAGGTCGGATGTCGACCGACGAGATACGCTGGTCGAGTGACTGAGGCAGTACGATACTAAGGTCGGAATGGTCGGCTACATACACACGGCTATATCCATTTCCATTTATCCCTGTAGCCACTGTGGCCATATAGCCGCGCTTGAGTTTGAAGGAACGGATGGTGTTGCTGCTCTCAGTCAGATCGGCATGACGGGCAGAGGTCAGAGCGATGTCGGTGCCTGAATATGAGGCGGTAGTGTATCCGTGGAAGGGAGTGTCGTTGGGCTTACAAGGAATCACAGCAGCCCCTGCAAGGAATATGGCCACTCGACAGTTTGAACCCTTGGCAGCTCGTACACCGTCAATCTTGATCTTTGAAAGATAGGTGCTGGCAACCTTGCTTGGCAACACATTGTCGAAGATGACCCATGCATCAGGGTCGGTAATGTTGATTGAACCGTCATCAAAAGGAGTTGTACCGACTATGTGGTAGTCCATACGTGAGGAGAGGGTGACGGCAGTGGTGACACAGTAGTCATCCTTCTCCGTAATGCCCTGACCATTGGTGAACGAAGGTGTCTCAGAGGCTTTCAACGATGCGGCATAGCCCGATTCAAGAGCGGGGATGACCGAGAAGCGGGCACGACTGTTGGCTGCCTTGTCGTAATAGACGGGGATATACTTGTCAGAGGAGAAATCGCACCCAAGTCGTGCACTGCTGTTCTTTGCATTGACAATTGACGTACCGAACCGTTGGGAGAGCGCCCACTGATATTGTGTGCCTGTGCCTTTTGAAGAAAGCAATACGCTCCATTTGTTCGACGTACTTGCAGTCAGGTACTTGCCGCTTGACTTCTGTCGGAGCATGAAGTAGTCACCGGATGCCTCTGCAACGAAGCGATATGATTCATCAGCCTGCGAAACATAGGATGACAGTCGTGGGTTGCCGTCACCATCATCACCAAGCACCATATCATAATAATCACTTATGATATAGTATTCGCCACCATTGACAAGGTCTGATGTTGCACCTGACATCCTGAGTGCCGAAATAATGGTAAATATGAATAATAGAAAGCGTTTTGACTGCATTGATTTACTTCATGAAAGGTATTAGGATGAATTCTGTTACAAAGATAATAAAAAAATCTAAGATTAGCAAACTTTCAGACAATTATTTATGTGGGTGGCTAAATTTATATTACTGTAATCGGTTTGATACTTTCTCAAAGTATAAGCACCTGCCATCACGAATAGTGACATACTTCTTAACTGCAGGGTACGGAAAACCCCTCATGCGCCTTCGTAGTCCTGGTATATCCCACTCGTGCGGACCCCCGATGGCTGAAGGGTACTTCTGCGATAGCTGAGGTTTGGGTCTGCGAGAGCGGAGTCTTGGACGTTAGTCTCTTAGTCTCGCGG
>DCGE01000183.1:0-599 GCA_002314525.1 Prevotellaceae bacterium UBA1786
ACTTTTCAATTACTATTTACATACATAAATGGCTAACTTTGCGGCGTAATACGAAATTATGAAAAAAATCATTATTCTTTTCTCATTTATTTTCTCCCTTCATGCTGCTGCCGGGCAGTGGAAGCCTGCCGGCGGTCATATCATGACCCAGTGGGGTGAGAACCTTAGTCCGGAGAACGTACTTCCGGAATATCCGCGCCCTCAGATGGAACGCAAGTCGTGGATGAACCTCAACGGCCTCATGACATACGACAGAAAGGTCGTCAAGCTCGATGAACAGAGAGTCCGCAAGTCTAACCTCGCCCTTATCCACAGTCTGTCGGAACAGGAAAAATGATCAAGATTATGAAAAAGTTATTTCCTTAAAAGTTTATCAGTATTAATCTTTAAAAACATTATGCATCTATGAAAAAAACTCTTTGTTTTCTTTCGGCAATGGCCATTCACATTGCTTTGTGTGCCCAAGGCTTGCCAAAAGCTGTTTATACCCTTGATTTCGAGGGTGTGAAGAATCTTTCTGAGATCAATGCCATTCAGTATGGCGAGGGTGAATTAAGGACAACTGAAGACGTACGTTTTGGTACCTATTACCAGAACTG
>DCGE01000183.1:628-4461 GCA_002314525.1 Prevotellaceae bacterium UBA1786
GCTCCTGGTACTAACCACCAGAACTTCCTTGTAGTTGTCCAGGATGGCTTCAAGTATGCTGGTGAACAGACAAAAGGCGGTTTCACCATCAGTTTCTGGGTCAATGCGACTGTGCAGAACACGATAGCGCCGCAGAATAGCTACATGTACAGCACAATGCTCACCGCTTATGATGAATCTCAGGTGACTGGGAATCAATGGCCATTACTTGATGTAAGAGCCAGAAAATGGATTCAGGTCAACACAGCAGGATTTTGGGATGACTTCCCTGACGGGGAGAACGTCAACGGCTACAACACTCAGGACGTGGCGTGGTTGGCACAGAATCTTGACGATGACAGCTTCGATAACAATTGGCACTACGTCACGGTGGTTTTCGAAGACTACGCAACTGTTGCAAAATACTATGTTGACGGAGAATTGACAAACACCTGGAATACGAAATCTGATTTCGGTGGCGAAAATGGATTCTTCACACATCTGTACAAATTCACCCATCTCGTTCTCGGAGGTGACTGTCCATGGAAACTGGCTGATATGGATGCGGCTTTTGCCTACGATGATATAAAACTATACGCAAAAGCTCTTACAGAAGAGGAAATTTCGCTTGTCAAGAACTACAAGCTCAACAAACTCTCTCCAGAAGAATCTCTGATTATTGCAAAAGACAACTTCTATTCCGCATGTGCTGATCTCAGTTCATATAGT
The DNA here is from genome assembly GCA_002314525.1 of Prevotellaceae bacterium UBA1786. The sequence continues at coordinate 1,337 of DCGE01000183.1, forward strand.
AGTAGTATTTCTGAGGACGGTTTCTTGGCATTGGGCAGTAGCCTGACAGACTTCATCCTGGAAGCTGAACCATCAGAACAGACAGTGGAAGCTTACAACGAAGCGACTTCACTTGTCAACAATAAATCAGCTGATGCAAAAAAGATCATATCCAGCTATTTGTCGGTTGAGAGCAGAGTGAAATCACTCAAGGACTATGCGGCAAAGACTGAGTATCCAGGAGCATCTGATTTTCTTTCTGTGCTTGACGAGGCACTTCCAGCACGCGCAGATGTACTTACATCTGACGAAATCACAGCGGCATCCGGCTCGATTGAAGAGGCAAGAATCAAGTATCTCTTCTCTCAGGACCTTCCTGCTGACAAAAGCGGAATTGACGTTACAAAGATAATCAAGAACCCCTGGTTCTGCAGTGAGGAAGCCGAGCCGACCCTTACACCTGAAGGATTGGCTGTATATCCAGTGGATAATCCAGGTGATTACCTTAAAAGAGATGGATGGACAAATACATGTACATTGACATCTGACTACGATTGCACAGTCTATTACACTCAAGGACGTACTACATGGAATAATTTCCACAGTTCTACAGTTCCAGATGCTGTGCTTGACATACATCAGCAGCTGACAAACCTAAAGCCTGGTTTCTATACTGTGAGCGGTGATATGCTCAGCAGTCAACCGCCAACGACAAATCACGTGTATGTCCGTACATCGGACGGAACTGAGCGTGTGTCACAGTTGTTCTCAGGCTATGGCTGGGACGCAATCGAGGCTGGAGTAGGAAGATGGGAGACCTTGACAACGGACAAAATCTATGTCGGTGAAGATGGAATGCTTCTGATAGGAGCAAATTCAACTTCCGATGGAAACATCTATTCTGGTTGGTATTGTGTGACAAATTTCGTATTGCGCTATTATGGTGAAACAAGTGACATGGACAAGGATGTAGAGGAAAAATATGCCGAAGCCAAGACGGCGATAGGAAGGCTGATGCTGTTGGGCGATATTGCAAATGCCACAAAGATTGCCGATGGTATTTACAATAGCGAAGCTGTTGCATACGAAAAGGTCAGCATGCTGTCCGAAGCTATCAAGACATTCCAAGGCTGGTATGACATTGAAAACAATTTCAGCTCGATAAATGACATCTCTGCTCTTGCCGAAGAACTTGAAAACGCAGACCTGACTGAAATAGCACTGACAATCAAGTCGGAGATGATAGATGTCTGGAGTGCCGATACCACAACCTTCATGTCGCTCCCTGAATTAGAGAGCATCTACCATTCATTCTTGTATTTCTGTGAAAACCATGGTTATGCAGTCGGAACATGTCCGGATGTGGCTTCCGTCATGGTTGCTGAACTCAAGAAGGGAAACATCACCTCTGAGAAGCTGGATGGATATAACGCAGAACTTCAAGATGCCTTGAAGAAGGACTTCATAGCCAAGTCAGCGGCTGCAACTCAGGAACAGCCTGTCGATGCGACTTGTCTGATAAGGAATCCTAAGTTCAGTCACAATACATCTGACGGATGGAGCGGTAAGAAGCCGACAATCAACCAGTATGGTGCTGAGTTCTTCAATACTACATTCGAGACAACACAGACGCTGATGGATATGCCAGCAGGTAAATACCTGCTCAAGGTCAGAGGCTTCTATCGGGACGGAGATAATATGACAGCAGAAAGCAATTATCTCACAGGTTCATACCATGCAAATACAAACCTGATTGCTAATACAGCTGCTGCAGGAATTCAGTCGTGGGCTTCTGACCCTGCAATAGATGAACCTATGACGGACGAAGAAGATTTTACATCTGACTATGAGTATTATTATCCAAACACGATGCGCAGTGCTGCAGAATACTTGAAAGCAGGACATTATAAGGATAGCGAACTGATGTTCACTCTTGAAAATGAAGGCGAAATCAGGCTTGGGATCTCAAAGAAAAACGGTATTGAAAACGACTGGACATTCTTCACCGATTTTGAACTGTTATACTGCGGTAAGCAAGAGGTGTCTGGTGATACGGCAACATACTACGTGACATGCGGAGATGAAAGCATATACAAGGAGACTGCTTTCTGGACTCAGTTCTCGGACTATTATACAGTTAAGAAAAACAGCACTGCACACTTCAAGTTCATGAACTACAGTGACAAGATCAACAACTGGGATAATTGGTTACTTGTCTCAGCCAATTCAGAAAGAGGCTCTGAAGGATATGCTGAACACTTTGTAATCAGAGTTGATGGCTATGGATGGGGCGCTTCGCATAATGAGGCAGGATTCAAGCTTGAGTATGACTGGGGTTCATTTGCCAGCGATATGGACGGCTCATTTGTAGATATGTATGTTACATACAAGGACAACGGAATCAAGATGAATTCGGTCATCACAACAAAGGCAAAGGAGGAAACCGAACATAAGAAGTACAACTACTCATACGAGTCAAAGTCAGACATCTATCTTGACCAGGTTACACTTTTCTTCACGACAGAGAAGGGTTATATGGTAGGGGAAGATAATCCTACAGGCATCGAATCAGTGGGCAGCGGTTCTGTTCTTCCTCGAACTTCAAGTTCAGCCGCTTATTCTGTTACAGGCCAAGCTGTCAGTGAATCTTACAGAGGCATCGTAATCAAAAATGGCAAGAAGATATTGATTAAGTAATAATCGATTATGCTTAAATCACTAATGACATTCTGTGCATTCGTCTGGATTCCAGTCCAGGCGGATGCTCAGATTCTGATGCCGGAAGATAGTATCGGGACATACTACAGAAAGGCAGACTTACTCAATCATGCGGTTTCACATGATCCTTCTATTGTGCTTTTCGGGACAGGAGAAGAGAAAGAATATTACATATTCGGGACACATAGGACTGGCTTTAAGTCAAATGATCTGGTGAACTGGTCGGATGCCGGATGGCACTTCAGTGTGCCTGACGGAAAAGGTGGAGCAAGGATTACCGACGATGAGGAAGCATTCTACGAGAACCAGACAAAGCAGGTACCAGCCTACGTCAATGGTGAGGTCTCTTTGGTAAAGTTCGGTAATTTCAACGGAACTAAGTGGAGAGATACTGACCTCACTCTTTCCGGGCCGTCATGGCTATGGGC
>DCGE01000183.1:4491-4631 GCA_002314525.1 Prevotellaceae bacterium UBA1786
AATGGGCTCCTGATGTGATATGGAACAAATATCTGAATAGATGGTGTATGTACCTGAGTCTCGCGGGTGAAAGAGGGCGAAGTGTGATTGTCTTGCTGACCTCTGACGAAATCTCAGGCCCATATACCTATCAAGGCCCG
>DCGE01000220.1 GCA_002314525.1 Prevotellaceae bacterium UBA1786
TTTAGTTGCGGATTTGAGGTTCTATTTTTGCTATTTTGTTGACTATGATGATTGGTTCATCAGTTTCCGCACAGGCACAGGATGTGCTTGAGGAACTGCAAGGCAAGGGTTACAAAGTCGGCGAAGTAGTATCAGACATCGTACCCGGCCAGTGGTATATCATGAACCAGCCACGTACGACAAACAACGCCTACAGCCGTCCTCTTGAAGAAGGCTACCTGTTCGATGCCGGAGTCGGCAATCAGCTTCTGAAGGGTATGACCGAGTTCGTTGATGTCAAAGGTATCAACATCTGTGACAGCAACGCTCAGTACATTGTCAGGTTCAAAGAAGCCACATCAAGTGATCCTGGTTGTATGTATGACACCTACACACTCCAGTTCGGCACGGGCAACTGGGTGGGTACAGAGACATTCAACAGCAAGATCCAGCCAGCTACTACCGACAACGAGTATCTTGCCACCCCATGGAACTGCGGACATTTCCCAGGCGAAGGTGATGAGAGATCTTTCTGGTTCACACTGGACTACAACCAGCAGCACGTTGACAATAACTCATTCGGCGACACATGGTACACTACGATAGTACACTGGGGAAGCGGTGATCCTACAACCTTCGTAAGAGACAGAAACTATGACTGGTTCCTTTCTGAAGTAACCATCGTTGACAATATCACAGAAATCGATGTTAAGCGCAGTGAGGTTTATCAGCGTTGGGCTTGGCTCACGTTCAAGTCGAAGGCAATGGTTCCTGGCACTGAACATGGCCAGTATGAGGAAACTGCATACGAGAACTTCATCACTGCACTCAATGACGCAGCAGAAAAGCTTGAGGACGAGACATACGAATGGACTGAGAAAAAAATCCAAGAGACTCTCGACGACATCAACGGCAGATACGAGGCCGTAGAGGCTGCCAAGATCATCAAGGAATTCAAACCAGCAAACGGCTACTATTATATTGAGGCTGCAGGATATAACTACCACGAAAAGGTTATCACTGAGGAATCAGAAGAATACATCTATCCTGCAAAGGGTCTCTACTCCAATGTAAACGGACTGGGATGGAAGACTCTCGACCACGACAATCCTGATGCATCTTTCCTCTGGCGTATCGACCTCGATGAAGAAACTGGCAACTACCAGTTGTATAACTGCGCTACAGGCGGCCGTTTCGAAAAGATCGTGAGAAGTACTGTTGCAACCTTCAACACAGAAATCGACCCAGTCTCAAGTGAGATTGCAATTGAATTCATAAAGGTAATGCCTGACGGCGACGTAGCATTCGCCTTCCATCTCGCAAACCAGGACCCTAGTGCTCCAGAAGCAAACAGCGACTGCATCTATGCCCACCAGAGCGGCCACAGTTTAGGTGAAGGCAAGAGCGGTAATATCGTAGGATGGAACAAGAAGGAGAACAGCGGTGAAGGCTCATGGTGGAAGACAGTGGCAGTAGATGACGCAAAGGCGCTTGAACTCATTCAGGCTTATGCAGACGTCATGAACCACGACAAGCTCGTGAACACATACGACAGCCTCCTCAAGATAGCAAACAATAAGATTCTCGTTGCCGAAGGCAGGGAGAAGATTGCGACATCAGTGGACCAGTTATATTCTGAGTACACAGATCCAAGCGAAGGTTCTCTGGCAGGTGCAATCGACAACAACTACAACACATTCTGGCATTCTGACTGGCACAACGGCAACGTAGAACCAGGTTCTCACTATCTACAGATTGACGCCCTCAAAGAAATCAGCAAGGGTGCAATGATTTACTTCGTACGCCGTACTGGCTCAGGTCGCGATATGACTACAAGGTTCAGTCTCTATGGAAGCGTGACAGGTGAAGAAGCCACGAAGGAAGAGTGGACAGAACTCGGAGAGTGGGAGAATAACAACATGTCACAAAACACAGCATTTATCTCAGATCCTATCAAATTCGAAGGCTCGTACAGATATTTCCGCATCTACTCAGAAGAGACAAAGACCAGTGAAGGCAAAAACGACAACCGTGGCTACTGGCATGCAGCTGAGCTCAACATCCTGCCTTTCGAACTCGCACCAAACAGTCAGGCCATACAAATGGGTGATACATACACCAACCTGCGCAACTTCCTTGACGAGCACAAGAACATAGAATCAAAGGACATCAACTCAGCTATCGTCAACCAGTTCAAGGAATACCTCAGTGCATTCGAAGCTAAACTCGTAGATTCAAACGCACTGAAAAACGCCATCGCTGATGCGAGGAAGAAGACTGAGAATGTAGTTATCGGAACAGATCCAGGCTACTGGCCAGACGACAGTTTCGTTGCCGAAATCAACAAGTTGGCTGACGAGGCAGAAGAATACAACAACTCAGGTAAATATACTCAGGAACAGACAGACGCATATCTGAATGCCCTGAAGGAGAAATCAGCCGGTATTCTCGGTGCTGCCAACAAGGTCCGCACTGACAAGTGGTACCAGATACAGTTCCCTGACGAAGAACTCTACGACGAGCGCGGATGGGACAAGAGTCCTGCAGTAGAAGTCCTCAACAGCGGTTTCATCTCACAGAATGCCCTATGGAACAGAGTAATCGCAGTAGGCAAGCAAATCGAAGGTGACGGTGTAACATACCACAGTGGTGCCAAGTTCGCTACCCAGATAGGTGTTGACGAGGCATATCAGGGAAGCAAGCTCGTGCTTGACATCGCAGAGGATCTCTTCGACGAAGATTTGTCATACTTCCGTTTCGTGGAAACTGACGTAGAGGGCGAATATCTCCTCCAGAACAAGGCTAACGGTCTGTTTGTAAAGACAGGAGTAAAGAATACAATATCAACTACAGACGTTCACCCTTCAATCTTCAAAGTGGAGGCAGTAGGTTGTGGTACGAACATTTTCAGGATTAAGGATGTTGACGAGACGAACTACGGATTCCTCAATTGCAGCAGGAACGGTGGTGTGATTATCTCATGGAGCAGCGGCTATGTCGGATCAAACTCTGCATACCTCATCAAGGAAGCTGGCGACATCACTACTCTCCCTGAGAACACATATTTGATGCAGGCTGAAGAAGGCAGAATCTATCCGTTTACAAGTGCTGTTTCATACAAGGTCATCTCAGGCGATGTTGACGCTTCACTCTTCACATTCAACGGAATCACTGAAAACGACGAATACGTATTCACTCCTGTAAACGAGGCTCAGGCCGGTGTTCCTACATTCATGGTAGTAGAAGGTGAATACTATGAACCGTTCGATGACGAGGAACCTGAATACGTGGAGATCACCCTTGAACACGGTATGAATTTCGTACGCAAGGAAGTCAACACAGATGCAGTCGTAGGTTCATTCAAGGCGACAAACGCTCCTAAGGGTGCAGTGGTTGTTGACAAAGCAACACTCAAGGTACTGAAGTCAAGTACAGAACTCGCCGTTAACAGTGCATATATCAATCCTAAGCAAGCTCCAATCGTAGAAGGCGACAGAGGCTTCATCATCGAAATCGGTGGTACAGGTGAGATAGTAAGCGTTCAGGATGTTCTCCAGAAGGTAGCAACAAGCGGTACAATCTATGGTATCGATGGTCGCGTGATCCTTGAAAAGGGTAACATCAACAGCATCAACAAGCTTGGAAAGGGTGTTTACATCCTCAATGGTGCTAAAATCATGGTGAAGTAGGAAGAGTCTCCCCTACCCTTTCCCTAAATGACAGGGATAAGGAAAACAAAGAAAAGGACCTCTTGGCAATATGCAAAGAGGTCTTTTTTTGTACAATTCAAATAAAATTTGTAACTTTGCATGAATTATACAAATAACCCAAAAATACATTTGAAATGAAAAAAATTTTCTTATTATTGATTCTTGCCGTCAGCGTTCAGGTGATGGCACAGGTGAAAGTCAGAGATTCAAAGACAACATTTGCACAGGAAGCACTGCAGCCATACGTTGACAGTGGTGTAATACCAGGAGCAATCAGCATCTTCTACAAGGACGGCATTCAGGAAACCTGCTGCATCGGATATGCAGATGTAGCTGCAAAGCGTAAGATCACCCTTAACGATGTATTCATGCAATGTTCTCAGACAAAAGGTTTCTGCGGTGTAACCGTTGCAAAGCTAGTGGAAGAAGGCAAACTCTCGCTTGATGATCCAGTTTCGAAATATCTGCCAGAATTCAAGGAGCTATGGGTTCTTGACAGTGAGAAAGACGGTATCAAGACTCTCCACAAGGCAAAGAACGAGTTGACGGTTCGCATGTGCCTTAACCATACCGGTGGTTTTCCATTCGAAATCAGTGCAAAGCGCAATGACGTAAGAGGTGGTGGATGGACTGGCGGTGCCCCTCTGCGCCAAACAGCAAGCATAGCAGCAGCATCTCCACTGCAGTTCGAACCAGGCACGAAGGCTTCGTACTCGAATACAGGAATTGACATCGCTGCCGCAGTCGTAGAAACCATAACAGGCATGAAATGGGAACAGTATCTGAAGAAGGCCGTTCTCGATCCACTCGGGATGAAGTCTTCATGGTTCTGGCCTACCGACAAACAGCTGAAGACAAAGATTGAACTCTACGAAATCAAGAAGGACAAAACAGCAAAGTGGTGCGAGGAATTTGCATGGCAGCAGCGTCCATACAACGACAGTCATGTGTTTGCTTCTGCAGGAGCAGGCCTCTGGACGACAGCGAATGATCAGATGAAGTTCTACAAGATGCTCATGAATCTCGGAATGGGTGACAATGGTGTGCGCATCCTCAAAGAGGAGACAGTAAAGAACATCATCGCTGTATCTTCACGTCCGAACAACATGGCAGGATATTCACTCGGTCTGAATGCACCTAAGAAGGACGGCGAAAACGAGTGGATAAGTCACGGAGGTGCATGGAACACCAATTTCATGGTGAACTGGCACAAGAAGGAACTACGTCTGTTCGTCATACAATCAAGAGGCGATAAGCCTTGGGAAAAGCCCCTCAACGAAGCAGCCGACAAATTCTTCTCCACAACCATTGACACAAAGGCTGTTGAGGCATATACAGGAAGGACAAAATAAATTTTGCCAATTCATAAACTTTTTGTAACTTTGCAGTCGCTTTGCGTGTGTGTGCACGTAGAGCAGATATTTATCAACATAATGTCTAACTGTATTAATTTAAAAAACAAAAAAAATTATGGCAGACAATTTAAAGAACATCAACCCGTTGGAAGATTTCGACTGGGAAGCATTCGAACACGACGGCAAAAGCGCAGCAAACATTGCTGAGGAACAAAAGGCTTATGAGCAGACCCTCAACAACGTTACAGCAAATGAAGTCGTTATGGGTACTGTATCAGCACTCAACGACAGAGAAGTAGTGGTTAATATCGGCAGCAAATCTGACGGTGTACTCCCAAGAGCAGAGTTCCGCTACAACCCAGACCTTAAGATTGGTGATCAGGTAGAAGTCTATGTTGAGAACCAGGAAGACAAGAAAGGTCAGCTTATCCTTTCTCACAAGCGTGCACGTCAGGAGAAATCTTGGGATCGCGTTAACGAGGCAATGGAAAAGGACGAAATCGTTCAAGGTTTCGTTAAGTGCAGAACTAAGGGTGGTATGATTGTTGATGTACTCGGTACAGAAGCATTCCTCCCAGGTAGCCAGATTGACGTTAAGCCAATCCGTGACTACGACACATT
>DCGE01000124.1:0-2436 GCA_002314525.1 Prevotellaceae bacterium UBA1786
ATATACGGCAATGTATATATCCGCGACTACTCAGGTGAGGCTTATATCTATGGCATCGGTAGCAAGGGCGACTTCGAGGCTCTCGGCCTGAAGGAAGGCGACATCGTGACTGTTGTAGGTAAGCGTGCTGCATACAAGGATTCACCTCAGATGTCTGGTGGTCAGTATGAGACTCACATTCCTGTAACTCCATGCACAATCAGTGAGTTCATCGCAAAGCCTAACTCAAAGACTGACTACTACATGGTAACCGGAGACATCACCAACATAGAGAAACGTGAATACGGAAACCTCTATATCAGTGACGGTGAGAACGAACTGTATGTATATGGATGCTATGCCGGTTGGGGTGCTACTGGCGACCTCCGCAAGGGATTCCTCGATCAGGCTGGTATCAACGTAGGCGACAAGCTGACTATGATCGGCTACAAGGATACTTACAAGGACAAGATTGAACTCTGCGGAGGTATCTACTTCTCTCATATTCCTGCAAATGATCCAGAATAACAAGGCGTTTGGTTAAATAATGAAGGTGCACTGGCGACGGTGCACCTTTTTTATGGGTCATTTTTGTGTTTTATTGCTGAAACTCTTTGAAATGATGGTTTTTTGTCTTAACTTTGCAGTGAAATTGAAAACAGAGTTTTTTTATGGCGAAAACTAATTCGAAATTGAAAGTTGAGGCGGCTCCTGAATTGGATTCTGCCGAGGAAATCGTTGCAGAGGCAAAACCTGCAAAAACAAAACGTGCAAGAATTACCAAGACAGCCGAGAAGATTGCTGAGGAAATATCCGACGCAATCAGCACTGAACCGGAAAAGGTGGATGACAGTGATTTTGGCTCCGATGAAGAAGAACCGGTACAGAAGGGCAGGAACAGATCGAAAGATGGAAAGGAATCGGCTCCGTTTCAACTTGAAGATCTTGACAAGGCAAACGTATGGGGATTGAACGAACAGGAACTGTTTGATATTTATATAGAAGGAAGACGTCAGGAGAATTTTTCGGAGAACGAGGTGCACTATATGAACCTCATACGTCCTGTGTTTGAATTCCAGTTCTTCGATATCAACAACCGGGAACTTCACGACACATACAAGGAGCAGGGATTCTATATCTTCTCGATACCAAGCAACAGTTCATCGAATGCACTTGCCATCCGACGCAGACCTATCAAGAAGATTACGGATATCACTCTGGAAAATATCTTCCATATTCCGCCAACCGAACTTCTGAGGTTGATAGATGAGAATATGGGAACGGGTTGGCAGGGACTGCCGCTATATCTTCAGGACATCATACTTGCCGGATTCTATGTGGATTGCAGTGTCTTGCCTGAATTCGCCATGCATAAGGCAGGCGGTATTATCGACCGCAGAAAAGCCGACGGATACGACGTACTTGAGATTGTACGTGGTTCATGGATTGAGGCTGTATTCGTGAAGGTGAAGCCAAAGCAGGAAAAACTGCACTTCGAGGCCATCAGCGACAAACCTGTGAAGAAGAAGCGCGAAGCCGACGACGACGATGAGGAATATGATGACGACGATGAGGAACTCGATGACGATGATGATGAGCTCGATGATGCTGAGGATGAGGAACCGGAAGAGGATGAAGAACCTGAATACGAGGATATCGATATGATTGATCCGGACAGTGATGAATAGGGAAAGCTAACAGCTAACAGCGAACGGCTAACAGCGAAAGTGAGAAGTGACACGAAGGAATGCCTTCGGAAGGCTTTCGATGATATCGGAGGCGAGGAGTGATACCTCGCCTTTTTCTTTTGCTGCAATGTCGCCGGCAAGACCGTGGATATAGACTGACAGTCGGGCGGCGTCAACGGGTTCCATTCCTTGTGACAGATGGGCGAGTATGATACCTGTGAGAACGTCACCGCTGCCTGCCGTTGCCATTCCGGGATTGCCGGTAGGATTGACGAATATCGTGCCCTGAGGTGTGACGATACGTGTGTGATGGCCTTTCATCACGACGATGATATTATGGCGAGATGACAGTTGGATGACCTTACGGAGTTCGTCGTCGTCGGTCGAGGACTGCCCGATGAGACGTAGGAGTTCACCATGATGAGGAGTGATGATAGTGAAGGCCGGAAGTTCGGCAATGAGTTCCTTGTGGAGTGACAGGATGTTGAGTCCGTCGGCATCGATGACAAGTGGGTGTGAGGAACTGCGGATCTGTTGGATGAAGGCATCCTGTGTTTCAGCGGCTGTGCCGAGTCCGCAGCCGATTGCAAGAGCTGAATAGGCCGAGAGGCCGATAGGTTGTGAGAAATGTTCTGCACCGTGTTCAACATGCAGTATGGCTTCGGGAATTGATATCTGGAGAATGGGAACATTGCATTCCTGAGTGTGGACGGTCAGTTTGCCGATGCCGCTTCTCATGCATGATCTGGCTGCCAGTATTGCAGCACCT
>DCGE01000124.1:2445-3850 GCA_002314525.1 Prevotellaceae bacterium UBA1786
ACCTGCCATGCCGTATTGGCCGGCAATGAGAAGCCCATGGCCGAAAGTGCCTTTGTGGGAGTCCTGTCTGCGGGGACGGATGAGGCCCTCCATGTCGTCGGGTTCCAACATAAAGTGCTCTGCTATATGATTGTCAATCTTCTTCATATTGCAAAGTTATTATTTTTCGTTCAAATGATGATAATAATAAAGGTTTTTTTTTGTGTGTCCTACATTTTTCTTAACTTTGCAGAAATTACCAATATTAATTATTATGGCAGAGAAAATCCATATTTTAGACAGAGACTTTGAACTGAGTATTTCAAATGATGTGATTCAAGAGAAGGTCAAGGCTGTAGCCGAAAAACTGAACAAGGACTATCGGGGTAAGAATCCTGTGATGGTATGTATCCTCAACGGAGCGTTCGTCTTCGCTGCCGATCTGGTTCGCTACATTGACTTCCAGCCGGAGATTCTTTTTGCGAGGTTCTCTTCGTACGACGGAGTGAAGACTACCGGTACTGTACGTGAACTGATGGGAGTCAGTGCAAATCTTGCAGGCAGGGATGTGATCATCGTGGAGGATATTGTCGATACCGGTATCACGATGAAGAACGTGCTTCCGCTTTTCAAGGGACGTGGTGCTGAGAATGTGGCTATCTGTGCCTTCCTGTTCAAGCCTGGAAAACTGCAGGTGGATCTGAAGGTTGATTATGTTGCCATGGAGATTCCGAATGACTTCATAGTAGGATACGGCCTGGATTACAACGGTATGGGAAGGAATTACAAAGATATATACAAGGTGATTGAAAAATAACAGAATATGAAGAATATAATTATTTTCGGTGCTCCCGGTTCGGGAAAAGGTACATACAGCGATGAGATTGTTGCAAGATATGGAATGGGACATATCTCGACAGGTGATGTGCTTCGTGCTGAAATCAAGAACGGTACGGAACTCGGAAAGTTGGCAAAGGGTATCATAGACAAGGGGCAGTTGATTCCTGATGACCTGATGATCGACATCCTTGCAAAGGTGTATGACGAGCAGGAACCCGGCAAGGGTGTGATATTCGACGGTTTCCCTCGTACCATCGCACAGGCTGAGGCTCTGAAGAAGATGCTTGCCGAGCGTAATCATGAGATGGGCAATATGATTGAACTCATCGTGGACGAGGAGACCCTCATGGCCCGTTTGCTTCGCCGTGCTCAGGAACAAGGTCGTGCCGATGACAACGAAGTGACTATCAAGGCACGCTTCGATGTATATCATAAGCAGACGGAACCTCTGGCTGAATGGTTTGAGAAGGAAGGTATCCGTCACACCTTCACATGGAAGGGTGACAAGGATGTGATGTTGAAGGAGATATTTGATTTTTTGGATAAGTAATGCCTGAAAGTAATTTCATAGACTATGTGAAGATCT
>DCGE01000219.1:0-729 GCA_002314525.1 Prevotellaceae bacterium UBA1786
ACCGAAGAGGAACTCATCCTGCGTTCCTTCTTCAGTCAGGACGACATCCCGGAGAATCTCAGCCAATTCGCGCCTTTGTTCCGACAGCAGGCGGATGAACATAACGAAGGTCTGGGTACTGAGTTCGATGAACGGATTCTCGGCATCATAGAGGCTGAGTCTGGCGTAGCGGATCATAAGGAGAAAACCAATATCTTCCGTCTGGTGGCACGACAGGTCTATCCTTTGATCAAGGCTGCTGCTGTAGTTGCAGTGATTCTTGCTATCGGCAATGTAGCCGAGAAGGTCACTATGGATCAGGATTCTTCAGGTTACACACCTGGTACTGAAGGTACTTATATCCGTCAGGAGAATATCTCTGCACAGATAAAGGTCATTGACCAGTCTCGCTCGGAGTCGTCAATCGCCAAGGCTGACAGCTTGAACGGAACAAATCCGTCAACTCCCACCAGTCATGAGAAACCTATACCAACAGAAACAATGAGATAAGAAATTGTAAAAAACAAATTAATAGCTTTTCAAACCAAAATTCGATGATGGAACTGCGAAGTTTCAATTCTCTCAATAAAAAACCTCTCCACAGACTTGGAGAGGTTTTTTTGAGTATGCTCGTGTTTTCATTTGTGGTCAGTTTTGGGATCACTGGTAGCAGCCTGTGTTTTCAGGGGGAGGAAAAAGAGCTGTGATGTTTGAAGATTAAGTTATGTGGGTGTTTTTTGGAGAAAAAAA
>DCGE01000219.1:824-11573 GCA_002314525.1 Prevotellaceae bacterium UBA1786
TGCTTCCAGATATTTATTCCTGCCTTTACATCAGTCTGACGACTAAAGACCTCCAAAAAAGAAAAAGTTGACTCTGTCAAAGAAAAAGTCCTCCCGATGGTCGGTAAAAAAAAGGCTGGCGCGGTGGAAATGGAAACAGCAGTACAGGTTTTTACTGGTGAGCCCAGTTTTGCTATAGTATCATCTGAACCAACCTGGAAGCGTAGTTTTTTATTCCAGAATTAATACGCTCAGATGTGCGAGTAGAAGGGCTGCAAGTCCCATTTAGATAGCTTGAAAGCTTGGTCTTGTTCACTCCGGTTATTTGCGATAATCCTGAGAGGCTGAACACTTCTGCATACGATGCCAACAAGGCAGAAATATCATATTTATATTCAAACTCAACTTCAACAAAAGGCTTACCATTTTGTTCATAGAATTGCTTTGTGTCATTATAGACGGCAATAAAATCGCTTATAGCATCATCGGCAGTTTTACCTTGCCCATTGATACAATAATCCAATTCATCATCAAACATATATACACTGTATATGCCGTCTTTGCCTCTTTCGATATTTGCTTTTACTTTTTTCATGTTCTCTATTTGATTCCCGCAGCTTTTTTTATTGAATTTAGAGTTCCGGCTTTTACTTCTTCAGAGCCATGGTGGCTGGTTGTGAAATATCTGCCAGTTATTGGAGAATACCATAATGGATGCCCTGCCATAACGTTGCCAGTATCAAAGCATCCAGCTTTTTTCAGCAACTTATGTAGTTCATTATACTTCATCAAATCGTATTTTCATTGCAAAGTTAAAAATAATTTGTTTAACGAACAAATTTTGATGCTGAAATTCAGAACATGAATCCGATGCTTAGTGACCAGATGCCGACGGATTTCGGGGCTGAGTCGTCGTGGAAGAACTGGAGTTCGTAGCTGGCTCCGATAACCAGTTGTTCAGGGTACGACAGCTGGAGTTTCAGACCCGGACCTATCATCGTGTGGAAGTTCCTATAGGCAGGATAGCCGATCCTGTCGCGGTGCTGAGTGAGACTCATCTTCGTAAAGGCACAATAAGGAGTGATGTTCAGGATGTTGTATCCCCACTGTATCGGCAGACTGGCACCCAGTCGTCCTCCGATATTCCTTGAATGTATCCAACCCATGGTATGTTCAAACGGCCAGTAGTCTTCTCCCCAATAGATATAGGTCAGCGACTGGCATGGCATGAAGGTGAAAGCCCCATACAGATACTTGTATGTAAGGTCGATCACTGCACTGTTCTGCTGGGAGGTCTTGTGCCATGTGCTGCCGAAATAGTCCGATACAGTGATGCCGGCTGTTACGGTTACAGGAGCATCCTTCCAGTTCAGCACCCTCTTGTAGTTCTCGATAGGTCTTGTAGCTTCCAGTTTCGGGGCTTTTGGTGCCTGCCAGAAACCACCCTTGTTGCGTCTTGAATCTGCGAACGGCAGGTTCATCTTCTTCTCCTTCTCGTGATCGATGTCGAGGGTGTGCCAAGGCAGTACGAGGTTCTGGGTGTAGGTGCCGATGATGGCCTGAGGTCTGTCGTGAGGGAAGAGCGGAGCGACGGCAGTCACCTGATATTCCTCCTTGTGCCCGTTGATGAAATAGCGGTAGCAGACACTGTCATTGTATGCACGCAGTTCCATGGTTACACCTATGTCGGTGAGAATCTGCATGGAATTGTATGAGCCCTTATTCTCTTTCTTCACGTCATAAACCGTCGATTTATGCAATTTATACCTATGACCTGCCGATTTGATGAGCAAGTTTATCTTCTTGTTCTCCAGTAGGATGCGTTCGTCGCTGACAATCTTCAACTTGAATCTGCTTGGCTTTGCACGTTTCTTCCTCCCTACGTTGACAGTCACTTCGACTCTCTCGTCAGGCGATGTTATGGTATAGTCAGTCTGAGCCTGAACAGCCATCAGTACCGACATGAACAACGATAGAATCAAGAATTTTTTCATATTTCTTTTTTGTATAGTTCGATGAAACGTTTTGCTACAACCGGCATGGAGTAGTTCTCCAAAGTCTTCTTTCTGGCATTTTCCGACAGCAGTTCGATATCGGCATCCTGAAGTATCCACCTGATGCCTTCTGCAAGGTCTTCCGCGGATTTATATCGGGCCACATAGCCGTTTTCCTTGTGGTCGATCATCTCTGGAATGCCTCCCACCCTGAATCCCACGCAAGGCAGTCCGCACGACAGACTCTCCATTATGGTGTTCGGCAGGTTGTCCTGAAGCGACGGTGTGACATAGATGTCAGCGGCATTGTATATATCAACAAGGTCTGTCTCGCTGCTCACGTAGTTCATCGCATACACAGGCATCGGAAGTATGTCTTTCATCTCATCCGAATGTGCCCCGAGCACTATCAGACCCAGATCGTTCAACTCCTGATATTGCCTTGCTATGATGCTGCAGGCCTCAATGAGATAATTCATGCCTTTTCTCGGATCTGTGATTTTCTGTGAACCGAACAGCAATAGTTTCTTGTCCGATGGAAGGTTGAGTCTTCGGCGCACCTCCTGTCTGTCTTTCGGGCAGAACACCTCTGTGTCTATCGGGTTCGGCAGACTGATCACCCTCAGTCCCTCGGCAAGTCTGCTTCTGCAGGCAAGCGAGGCAATCCACTGGCTGCAGCCTATCAGCGTGAGTCCTGAGCCTGAGTAGGTCTTGAGTTTCTTCTCGAAGCAACGGTACGACAGGTCTTTTGCCGAAGGACAGACGAGTTGCCTGCAGTCGTGGCAGTGGTTCCTGAATTCCTGACAGTCGCCTGAATAATGGCAGATGCCGGTGAAAGCCCATGTGTCGTGCATGGTCCACAGCACCCTCTTTCCGCTCCTGAGTATCTTTTCCAGATCCGTCAGCGACAGCATTCCCTGATTGAACCAATGCAGGTGTATCACATCGGCCTCCCGGAAAACCTCCAGACGTGTGATATCAGTGCCGGTATTTGCTATTGATACGGCAAAGAGGTTCCTTCGTGACAGGCGGTTCCGTATCCAGATTACCAGTCTCTCAAGAACGAAGTCCAGCTTCTTCTTCACAGATCCTGTCAGTGGGGTGACGTTGTCATTGTCCGACACCTTGTTCAGTGCCAGCATACTGACGTCAACCCCTTCTCCGAGAAGGGCTTTCATCAGTCGACTTGCAGCTATTGCCGCTCCGCCTGTCCGGTCCGAGGTGTTGACTATCAGTACTTTCATAGTGCAGAGTTGGCTTCGTTGATTCTTGATGATATCGACGGCATCAGGTCTTTGTATGTATGATAGAGCTGAGGCCCGTTCCGTTGAAGCTGTTCTTCAGTGAAGGCCTTGTTCCACAGGCGCATACCTCCCGGACTCAGTGAGTGGAAATGTGCATCATACCAACCCACATTCAGTCCTATGTTCCATGCTCGCAGACACATCTCGTAGTCATCCATCTGGAACGGAGCATACGAGAAGGCAATGTCGTGGATCTGTTCAAGGAACAGACTTCGGTTTATCCACATAGGAGCGCGGTTGACTGTCGGAGCAAAACAGAACTCCTTCGACGGGTATCTGAAGTCCTTGCCCGATGAAGTCTGTTTCTCGTCATCAAAATGTATGTCACGCGCTTCGCATCCTCCGAGTATCACCATGTCAGGATGTTCCTTCAGCAGTCTGACGCCTTCGCTGACCCAGTCGAGTGAGTCGAAGTCGTCGTCGTCCTGCATGAGTGCTACGAACGGAGCTTGCGCCAGACGTATCGTCCTGTTGTACATCACATTCTCGTAGAGATCGTTGGCACGCAACAGAAACTCGCTTCCACCGGTCAGACCCTTTGCCAGACGTTCGGTATGTTCCATATCCGACCCGTCGTCGATGACTATGATCTCCGCATGAGGGTACTTGCGCAGTTTCTCGACCACATGCATGATCTGCAGACTTTTGTTGTGCGACTCCAGCACGAACGACACCTCCGGTTCGTTGTCGTACCCACGTGCCAGCCATCCAGCATGCGACTTCTTGTTCTGAGTGACCTTCGTCCTCTTCTGAACCGATAGCTTCAGCTTGTCAAAAAATAGTTGTATATTCATTATCTTCCTGTTTGTCTTGCTTTTGCCGATCTCACCATGATGAGAATCCGTCTTATTATCTTACCCAGTGCGGTGTACCTTATTCCCCAGTCGGTGATTGCCTCGCGGAAGCGGTCTTCGATCTGCGGATTGGTCTTCGGTTCCCTGAGAACCAGTCCGATAGGTCGCTGCAGAGGTTCCCTGTCGAATTCGTACCTCATCAGCATGGAGAACGAACGGAAGTGCGTACCGTTCTTCAGTCCTATGTTCCTCACCATCGTATGTGCTGGTGTCAGACAAAGTCCACCGGATTTGTAAATCGCTATCTCCCAGCATATATCCCATGGAATCGGATCCTTCTTCAGTGATTTCAGACAAGGGAACACCCCACCGTACTGCATGTTCAGCCTGTCCTGTTCGTCCATGCCCTCCAGAGCCTCGTCTTCGGTCTGGTAGTGTACGAAATGTTCCTGCCAGCGGTCTCTCCATGTGCCCCATCCCCAGCCCGACATGTGGGGGGTGAAGTAGAACTCATCGCTGTAGCCCTCAACCGGATTCTCTGTCAGGTCAAGATTGGTGAATCCGGCTACGTGCATCACACGTTTCTCATCCTTGTACAGTTCGAATGCAGAGTTCATGTACTCAAGGTAGTAGGGTGAGGTGCAGATGTCATCTTCCAGCACAATCACCGTTTCGTGCTGTTCAAGCACCTGATTGATTCCGCTGATGATGTTCTTCTCAAGATATATGTTCTCACTTCGTTCCACGATGGTGAAACTGTGGAACGTGTTGGCCTCCGATGTCTCGAAATCATGGAGGAATGCCCTGACTGCGTTCACCAGTTTCCATGAATCCTCGTCCTTTCCCCCGTCGGAAAACACGAACACGTCGGTCTCCCGTGCAAGAGTGTTCCGTGACAGGTGGTCAAGGGTCTTGCTCGTATTATCCAATCTGTTATATACGAATATCGCTACAGGTGAAGTCATAACAGTCTCTGCATATCAATGTTCAGTGGTTACAAAGTTATGAAAAATAATTGTATCCCACTCAAAAAACTCACAAAAAGTTGGTTTTTGTGAGTTTTTGGGGTAGGTGGCATTCCTAGTTTGGCTAGCTATTCTAGCAATTCTAGCTATTCTAGCTATTCTAGATTAGCTAGCATCTCTAGTGTTGCTGCCCTCTTCGATTAGTTAGTTTTCCTTGCTTGACAGCTGATGCATCTGCCTCCGACAGCTCATCTTCACCCCCGAGATAGCTGTCGCGTGCCAAAACGATAGCTGAGGTTTGGGCCCGCGATAGCTGAGACGAGGGCCTTCGCGAGCGCTCTCGAGGGTCTGCGATAGCTGTCGCGTGGAAGTACTCCTCAGCTATCGGGGTTCTTCTCGCCAGTCGTACACGTTCCACGCCTCAGCTATCGTTGATGTCTGCGAGGGCAGTTGATATAGCAAGTCTAGTATTGCTAGTTTCTCTATAAGTGCTAGTTATTCTAGTATTGCCAGCCCTCTCTCACAGAAAAAACTTTTGAAAAATAATTACACAATCACACAATGGTGTAACTCGTTGTTGATTAGTTGCTTATGATTAATTTCCAGTGTGTAATTTTGTTTGCAAAAATGTCACAAGTTGTGATTTTAGGCTTCATTTTTCCATAATATCACCAAAATTACACACAAATTACACACTCAAACCGCTGTGTGTCAACTAAATACATAGCTGTGTGTAATTATGTTGATTTTTTTGCAAAAGTTTTTTTTATTCAACTTTCGCATGTTGTTTTTTTTGAGATTTTCCTTCAGATTTCGAGGAGCGCAGCGACGATCCCCTTAAAATCGTCCTTAAAAGCAACTAACTGTTGCGTATTTTAAGTCAAGATTTTTATTATGGATTATCGTATGGATTAAAAATCTTAAACTAAAATCTTCGTTGAAAATGCGCTCAAATTCTTCGCTTTAAGGAGTTATTTTTGGGGATCGGGCTTTCAGCCCTCGAAATCTTACTGAAAATCAAAAGTAAAATCCATAACTAATATCTTTATTTTAAACTTGTTAGGAACATGCGAAACTTATATAGTATAGCTATCTCTTTTTTGCGCCCAGTTTCTGTAAAGGAACCTTACGATCGGCAGTTTTGGTGAGGATCTTGCTCTCGTCCTTTCCACGCCATCTGAAGATGTCATTCCTGTCAAGCGGACGGATATAGTCAAACCATGCAAAATTTGCCAGGAAACGTTTATCCGTAGGTATCATCTCGGGTGGAAACATCTTGCCAGTGGAAGCCGGCATCCATATCTTCTCGACCTTCCTGTCCTTCATAAACACCGTGAGGTCGGTGCTCTCAGAATAGTTCATGCCAACGGGCGTGCCATCGTCTTCCGAGAAATAATAGCACACCAACACATTGCCGTGAGCCTCGTTGCGATCAATCTCCTTACCCTTGAAGAAGGTCTTCATCTCCTTAGACGACACCTGATTGTATGACGAACTGTCGAGACGTTCGATGGTCATGGCCTGATTGATGACATGAATCCAACTGATTGTACTGTCGTTGTTGTAGATGCGGATCTCCTCACCAAACACCTGTTGGTTCTCATTCCACAGGATTGGCTGGCCGTACATATAAGTACAGGAATCAAGTTCATGAGACACCATAGAGTCGCATACCGCCTGGATGTCGTCACGATACATACGGACATGACGGTAGGCATGCATGTCGTGGTAGGCAGAGTCGGTCTGATGATTGAAAGAAAAGAGTTTCAGCGTGTCAGCATGCAAATACATAGTATCAGGAGAGGAGTAGTCAATGACAACAGCACTGTCGGTTGCAAGTGCATTGCCCGTACTGTCCTCATACCAACAGTAGTTACCCTTAAGAATAACCTTGTTCTCTTCATCATTGATAACGACATTACGGAAAGCTTCATTCCGACCAGTCTGTCGGTTGAAATGCAGACTGTCGCCCTCAATACGACGCATGTCCTTGATGACATACGAACCCTTCAGCAGATCAGCACGATTGTTTTTCATGTCGTAGTCACCGTCGAACGAATAAATGAAAACACCATCAGAGGTAGTGATGTTGGTCGGTGACACAATGCGAGCCTTCTCGGTCTGAGTATTATAGTAAATGGCATTCGATACAAGATCGTAATTGTCATTCTTCAGCGACACATTGCCCGAGAAATAGGCATCCTTGTTGGATGTGTTGTATTCAAGCGAATCAGACAGCACCTTTGTACCCTTGTTCACAAGATTGACATCGCCTGTGAAAAAAGCCATCTGAGTATCTTCGGTGTATTGTCCCCATCGTGAGGTAAGCACATTGTCACCATCATGGAGAGTACCACCATCCAAAAACATTCCGACACCATAAGCACGATCGTAATCGAGTTTGTTGGTTTCGAGTCTTGACTTGCCCTTTGTCAGCACCACCTTTCCGCGAGCCTTCATCTGGCGTGAATAACCATCATAGAAAAGAGTGTCGCACTTCAATGTGATAGAATCGCCACGATTGAAATAGACATGTCCGAAGGCATCGAACGAACCCATTGACTTATAATACTTGGCACTGTCACAATCCAAGACAGAGCCGTCGCGAGCCAACTTCACGTTGCCTACGAGCACATCAGCACCTGGATCCTGATAGTTCTTATACAGAACATCGGAATTAAGAATATGAAGTCGGTCGTCAACCTGAGAATAGATACTGAGAACATGAAACGGCAGCATCAAAACGAGAATCAGGCAAAGACTTGCAAACCTACTCCTTAATCCAGCCAGGATACATAAATTCACAATTCTTCCAATCGTCATTTATATGGATGTATGTCGATTTCTGCTTTTCCTTTATCCAGTTCTCAATCAGTTTCTGGCTTTCGTAATCACTGACTACAGTCTGCATCTCCTGATAGTCATCAGCCATAGTAGCACGATGACCCGGAATTCGGTTCTTTAATTTCACGATTGCAACTGCCTCCTTACCGTTTGTATGCTTCATGATAAAAGGTTTGGAAATCTCGCCCACATTGAGATCGGCAACCGCACGTGCAATTTCCGTAGGGAGATCCTTCATCTCAAAACGAGATGTACCTTCAGTTTTGTACTCATCAAGCCACTTTATCATGTTTCCGTAGTTGTTACGGGTATCCTTATCCTGAGAGAGATTCGAAGCAGCCTCATCAAAGGTATATTCACCCTTATTGACGCATGCAGTCACGGAATCAAGGAAAGAAATGGTCTCAGTGAATTCTTCAGTTGTTATAGTAGGTTTTTTGAGAATATGGCGCACATTGACCTGTTCACCCTTTTTCTCGATAAGCTGAATGATGTGGAATCCGTATTCAGTCTCCACAATCTTACTGACAGTCTTGGGATTGGTGAGGTTGAAAGCCACAGCCGCAAATTCCGGAACCAACTGTCCACGAGACATGAAACCGAGTTCACCCCCATGTGAAGCAGAACCGTCTTCAGAATAAAGACGAGCCAGATAAGCAAATGAAGACTCACCGGAATTAATACGTTCCGTGTAGTCGTGGAGAAGATCCTTGATACGGTCGATCTCCGTCTGTGCAACGATAGGATAGCGAAGTACGATCTGGAGTTCCAGTTGTGTAGGAACAAACGGAAGACTGTCCTCCGGCATGTCCTTATAATACTTACGAACCTGTGCCGGGGTGATTTTAATATCTGATACAAGATTCCGTTTTACCTCATTCACCATCAGATTCTCACGAATGGAATTATATTCCTGTTCACGTTTCTGACTATAGGTCATCTGGAAATACTCTTCAAGTTTTTCACGTGAACCAAGTTGTTCCTCGTATGCGTTCATTGTAGCCTCAACACGGCTGAACACCTCAGAATCAGACACATCGATAGAGTCGATTGCAGCCTGATGAAGAAAGAGTTTCTGAATGGCTATCTGTTCAGGGATGACACAGTACGGATCACCGCCAAGATTAATACCATGAGCCCGGCTCTCCAGACGGACCATCTCAACCTCAGACTTAAGAATCGGTTCAGAACCGACAACCCATATCACCTCGTCGATGACCTTAGACCGGTCCTCCTGCGCCGTTGCCGAGACTGTCGACATCAAAATGCCAAACGCCAAGCAACAGACCCGTGAAAGAGAAATGATATGAAAGAATCTGTTATTCATGATTATTTACCGTATTTAGAACTTCCTGATTGACTGTCACAGGATATTTCTGACGAAGTTGTTCAACCCACTCACGTTCTTTTGCCATCTGATAGTCGGAAACAACCTGACCCTTTACGTCAGTATATACTTTCGGTGCTTTGATGAGTTTACCTACAGCAAGAACTTCGGGATAATCCTTCTTCGGACTCAGTTCGGTACCTTCCTTGAATATCTGGACATCGACATTCTTGCTGTCACCTTTCTTATATATGCCGTGTTCCACTCTTACGACCTTCACAGAGTCAGTATTCAATGCCTTGACAACAGCATCGGCAACGGCATATGTATCATCGCCCTTCACCTTCTTTGCAATCTGTTGTGCCTTGGCGAGTGTCTCTGCATCCTTAGCGAAGAGAACAACACCCTTGAAACGAGGAGAATCCCATGCATACTGCTTTTTGTTCTTCTTGAAGTATTGTGCAAGTCCAGCCTCATCCTTAGCAGCAGGATCCCAGATATTGGTCTTCACCATCTCATACATGAGAGTACCATCTTCGTATTCCTGAGAGAGATTGCGAAGATCAGAATCATCGGCAATAACCTTTTGGAACAAGTCCTCCACCACCTCGTCGGCCGTTACGCCTGTCTTACTGGCTACAGAGTCAACATAGTACTTTGAAGCTGCGTCGTTGATGCCTCGCTGCTCGAGGAATGCGAGGATTTTAGCACGATGGAACTCGTATGGTTCAAACGGATGACGGTCAGTCAGCTTGATAATATGCCAACCTACAGTTGACTTGATAGGTTCAGACATCTGACCAGGCTTGAGAGCGTATGCAGCCTTTTCAAAATCAGGTATCATCATACCTTTACCGAACTGTCCGAGTGCTCCGCCATCAGCAGCAGAACCCTTATCATCGGAACAAGTCTTTGCAACCTCAGCAAAATCTGCACCATTAGTGAGAACAGTATAAATGGAATCAATGCGATTCTTTGCCGAAGTCTGCTGTTCAGGAGTTGCGTCCTGACGCATGAGAACAAGAATGTGACTTGCCGTGAGCAGGTCCTCACCTCCAAAACGCTGAGCTGTGTTGTCGTATGTTTCGCGAGCAACCTTCTCAATATATCCGCTATCAACGATTGTCGGATAAACAATCTGCTGTTTGTAACTTAACAGTTCCTTCTTGATACTTGAGAGTGTATCAAGACCAGCTTCCTTTGCAGCTGCAACCTTAAGTTTAAAGGCCTCAAATAAAGGCACATACTCATTCAGGCCCTTCTTATCAATAACTCCATCCGAATTGTTCTTATTGAAACTGTATTCAAATTCGGAGCGTGTGATATTAACACCATTAATTGTCATAAGGACAGGATCCTGAGCCTGAGCACATGCACTTTCCTGAACAAAGATTGTGGCAGAAGCTACTGCTGCCAAAAACATAATGCGTAAACCGGAAGTATTCATATTTTTTTATTTTATTAATTCAATCAATTTTATTTAAGTTCGCAAGCTTGTTTTTTCGGTACTACGAAAACGGCTGATGGCCTTACAGGCCTTGG
>DCGE01000072.1:0-613 GCA_002314525.1 Prevotellaceae bacterium UBA1786
CTGAAGGACAGGATCATGTATGAAGAGGTGTTCAGCAGCACCGAACTGCTATCCACGATTACCACAGCCATGAAGAAAGGCTATACGCTGATGATGACCTATGACGGCTATTCAGCAGACAAGAAATACACGAAGGAGGTTCAGCCACATGCCCTGAAGAAGTTCAAGCAGAGATGGTACGTGATCGTGATAACCGTTCCGGAGGGCAACAGGAGGTCGTATGCCCTCGACAGAATTTCACGGCTGGAGATGACGGACAACAAATATAAGTTTGACAAGACTTTCGACGTGATCGGTGCCTTCACGAACAGTTACGGTATGTACAGCACCGAAAACCAGAAGCCACAGAAGATTAAACTGAAGCTGAACCAGAACGGCAGGAACTACATGAGGAGTCTGCCGCTTCACCACAGCCAGAAGGAGACTGAGACAAAGGACGACTATTCAATCTTCACATTGCGGCTCTGTCCTTCGTTCGACTTCATCCAGGCTCTGCTTGATTTCGAGGACCAGCTCGAGGTGCTGGAACCTAAGAGTCTAAGGGAAGAAGTGAAGGAGGTAATCAGGAAGATGGGGGAGGTTTATGAGGGTTGAGGGTTGAGAGTTTAGAGTT
>DCGE01000072.1:666-2597 GCA_002314525.1 Prevotellaceae bacterium UBA1786
TACATAGCCATCGACCTGAAGTCGTTCTATGCTTCGGTTGAGTGTGTGGAAAGGGGACTCAATCCTCTTACCACCAATCTGGTCGTAGCGGATGAGAGTCGTACGGAGAAGACCATCTGTCTGGCTGTATCGCCTTCGCTGAAGGCTTACGGCATAGGCGGAAGAGCCCGTCTGTTTGAGGCGGTGCAGAGGGTGAAAGAAGTGAACAGGGACCGACTGCTGGAACTGTGCCGGCAGGGCATACGCGGTGGGTTCACGGGGAAATCGTCCGACGACATCATGATAAGAGAGAATCAGCGACTGGAACTCGACTTCATACGTGCCGTACCGAGAATGGCATTCTACATTGACTACAGTACACGTATATATGAAGTGTATCTGAAATACATCGCGCCTGAGGATATGCACGTGTATAGCATAGACGAGGTATTCATCGATGCCACCGAATACCTGACGCTCTACAAGATGACTGCCCACCAGTTGGGGATGAAGATGATACAGGATGTGCTGAAGACTACCGGCATAACGGCAACGGCAGGGATAGGTTCGAACATGTATCTGTGTAAGGTTGCAATGGATATTGTGGCGAAACACATTCCGGCAGACAAGGACGGAGTCAGGATAGCCGAACTCGACGAGATGACGTACAGACGTCAGCTGTGGAATCATAAACCTCTAACGAACTTCTGGCGCGTAGGTCGGGGAATTGCCGAACGACTTGCTCCATACGGCATCGACACCATGGGAAAGATTGCACGGATGTCGCTGCAGAACGAAGGACTACTCTACCGTCTGTTCGGTGTGAATGCCGAACTCCTGATAGACCACGCATGGGGATGGGAACCATGTACCATAAGTGAGGTGAAAGCCTATCGTCCGGAGACGAATTCGTTGAGTACGAGTCAGGTGCTGCAGGAACCCTACCCGGCAGCGATGGCACGCAACGTGGCAATAGAGATGGCAGACGGAATAAGTCTCAGTCTGGTGAGCAAACGGCTGGTGGCCGACCAGATTGTGTTCACGGTGAACTATGACAGGGAGAGTCTGATAAGACCCGAGATTGCAGGCAGATACAGCGGCGAAGTGGTACGTGACTATTATGGTCGTGAGGTGCCGAAATACTCGAGCGGCACATATAACTTTGACGAATATACCTCTTCAAGCATTGAGTTCAACAAAGCCATAACACAGCTCTTCGACAGCGTAGTCAATCAGGATCTGCTCATCAGGAGACTCACCATAGCCACCAACCACGTGATATCAGAGGCGAAGGCAGCTGAACTCAGTACCCAGGAGGCAGTACAGCTTGACCTTTTCACCGACTACGAGGAGACGGCACGGAGGCGGAAAGAGAAAGACGAGAAACGGGAGAAGGAAAGGAATCTGCAGGAGACTATACTGAAAATTAAAGAGAGGTTCGGAAAGAATGCAGTGCTGAAAGGTACCAGTTTTGCCGAGGGTGCCACCGCAAGAGAACGCAACATACAGATAGGAGGACATAAGGCATGAACGACAACTACGAAGACATCATCAACCTGCCCCACCCTACATCGAAGATCCACCAAAGGATGACGATGCAGCAACGTGCGGCTCAGTTTGCTCCGTTTGCAGCCCTGACGGGACACGACGAGGCAATAGACGAAACAGCAAGAAAACATCATGTGAAATAATATGGAAGACAACAGCAAGTACGAAGGCGAATACTCGGAAGAAGGACTCTGGAAAAAGATCGGTGAGTTTGCAAAGAAAGGCGGCATCCAACTGATTTTGGATGCGTTGAAACTGTTCTATGCACTGAAATACAAGAAAGCCACACCAGTGCAGATAACGGCCATAATAGGTGCACTAGGCTACTTCATATCACCTGTGGATGCGGTGTCGGACGTGCTGCCCGGCGGTCTGCTCGATGATGCATCGGTACTGGCACTGGC
>DCGE01000072.1:2609-2845 GCA_002314525.1 Prevotellaceae bacterium UBA1786
ACCTGTAGCCACACTGAAATGCTGTGCCGACACCGAGGTGGTGGAAGCAGCAAAGAAGAAGATAAAAGACTGGTTCAAGGACTAAAGGGCTACTTCCCTGCCCTGACAGAAACGGCGTACAATCTGACGGTCATCACCGAGATAGATATAGCGTTCAAGACGCTCTTGGAGGGTGTATGGAGAAGTGAGTTCTTCGGCAAGCTCAGGAACCAGAGGTGAGAGTTGAGAGTTGAGAG
>DCGE01000171.1:0-853 GCA_002314525.1 Prevotellaceae bacterium UBA1786
CATGACATTGCGCATGTTGTACTGCAGTATACTTCCTATCTGGAAGTGCTTAGGCAACTGATAGAGGTATTCGGCATAGATGTTTGAGGAGAAGTAGCGGAAACGCTGCTCCTTGTCGTAGTTGGCGTCGCACTGATGGTAGTCGATTCCCCAGAAATATCGGTTGCGGCTTTGGATGTCGGCATAAATCTCAAGGAAGTTCTTGCGGTCGAAGTAGATGTTGGATTTGAGATAGAGCGAATAGAACTGATCGATGGTGGCATTTGCACTTAATGACACACTCGACGGTGTCAGTAGGGAATCGGTTCGGTTGAGTCGGAACAATCCGCTTGCCGTACCGCCAACACCGAATCCTCCGTCGTCGGCGTATGTGGGAACCACAACCCAACTCATGTCAACAGGTTTCTCAAAGGTACGGTCGATATGTCCGTTTATCAACTGCTGCCACCATCCATGCAGCCAGCTGGTCTTCTGTGTGGAGAGTGGCAGAGGAGTGGACAGTGTGTCGGTTTTCAAAGAATCAACACTAAGGATGGAATCTTCGATCTGAGCCTCAGCGGCTGTCGGCAGCAGGCAGAGAAATGCTGCAAAAACTATATATCTTGCCTCGTATGAAAGAAGTCTCATATATAAAAAGTATTACGACTTTTTCTGTTTTTTTTGTTAGTTGAGCACAAATTTAGTGTTTTTTTTCGTAAAAAACGCATAATTTCGTACAAAACTTTTCAAAAACAATGACGGAAATACAGACGGAAACTACCGAATTTCGTCGAAAACAGAGTATGAAAAAAGGCAGTTACCGACATAGTAACTGCCTCTCCTTTGGGTTGTGGACCAGCCTGGGCTTGAACCA
>DCGE01000171.1:911-9810 GCA_002314525.1 Prevotellaceae bacterium UBA1786
TAACCAACTGAGCTACAAGTCCGAACCTTGCATAACTGTAATTGGGCTACCTGGAGTCGAACCAGGCTCTTCAGAACCAAAATCTGACGTGTTAGCCGATATACTATAGCCCAATCCTGGTAGCATTTTTCGAAATGCGGATGCAAAGGTATGAAAAAATTTGTAACAGACCAAATTTTTTGCTATCTTTGCACAAAATTTATGTGAACTGAATAAATGAAATCTACAATTCACAACAAACGACGTAATAATATCCGCCTGCATAGTGAGGGAAAGGAGACTTTGATTATCGCCACATTGGTGATGGCCGGGGTGGTTTATCTTTGTATGCATGTACTGGATTTTTCATGGTATGCGTGGGTTATCCTGGCGGTTTTCCTTGTGGTTTATCTGATTCTACTGAATTTCTTCCGTTGTCCTATCCGAATGTTCCAGGGGCCGACCACGGAATCGATCGTGGCTCCTGCTGACGGTCATGTGGTGGTGATTGAGGAGGTGGAAGAGAAGGAGTATTTCCATGACAGACGTCTGATGGTCAGTATATTCATGAGTCTGACCAATGTGCACGCAAATTGGGTTCCTTGTGATGGGAAAGTCATAAAAGTCAGTCATCAGGACGGTAACTTCATGAAGGCTTATCTGCCCAAGGCAAGTACTGAGAACGAACGTTCGATGGTGGTGATCAAGACTCCTCATGGTCAGGATATAATGGTACGTCAGGTTGCCGGTGCCATGGCACGACGTATCGTGACTTATGTAGAAGAAGGAATGAATTGCTATATTGACGACCATCTGGGGTTCATCAAGTTCGGTTCGAGAGTGGATCTGTATCTGCCGCTTGGCACTGAGGTGATGGTGAAGATGGGTCAGGCAACGGTAGGTGATGAAACACTTATTGCGAGACTATAGGCTTTGCAGTTAGGAATTGACAATGAAGAAACATATTCCAAATATGATTACGTGCTGTAACCTGATATGTGGTTGCATTGCGGTGTGGCTGGGATTCGGCCATAATTTCGGTGGGGCGTTCGCTTTCATCATGTTGGGTGCGCTTTTTGATTTCTTTGATGGAATGACGGCGAGGAAGTTGGGTGTTTCGGGACCTATGGGCGTGGAACTCGACAGTCTGGCTGATGTGGTGACTTTCGGTGTGGCTCCTGGAGCTATGCTTTTCACACTTATGTGTGAGGTGTGCTATCCGATATTTATGTATAGTACATTCTGGTTCAAGGTGATGCCTTTCACTGCGTTCCTGGTTCCTGCATTTTCTGCATTGAGACTGGCAAAGTTCAATATCGATGATCGTCAGCACACCACTTTCATGGGAATGCCTACTCCTGCTAATGCCCTATTCTGGAGTTCGTTGCTGTTCAGTTGTCCGGACTATTTGAAGTCGCCAATGTTCAATGCCCTGTGGCTGTTCCTGTTCATCGTGATGTTCTGCTGGCTGCTGGTCAGTGAGGTTCCGATGTTCAGTCTGAAGATGAAGAACATGAAGTGGGCTGATAACAAAGTACGATTCATATTCCTCGGACTGTGTGCGGTGATTTTTGCCGTATGTCTGATTGCCGGACTGTCTGAAGGACATGTCTTTGTGAGTCTTGGCAGAGGCATGGCTATGTGTATTGGCCTGTATATCTTAATCAGTTTGGTTCAGACGAAATGTTGCAGATACTGATATTCATCCTTGTTGTTTTCGTTATTCTTCTTGTCGTGGGTTTCGTGATCCTCGGAGTTATCGGTGCGAACCTCATGCGACTTGTCTTGTGGTTCAAGAGGTTGTTCTCCCACAACGAACCACCTGAAGACCCGGAGCCGGAAACCAGAGGCCAGAAGCCGCAGGGAAGTCAGGTCATCGGTGATGATGAGGGTGAATACGTGGATTTCGAGGAGGTGAAGTAATTATTCAGTGAGGCGATGACACCCGACGAGAAATATATGAAGGAAGCGCTGGCAGAAGCCGGTGTGGCACGTGATGAAGGTGAGGTGCCGGTTGGTGCCGTAGTGGTGTGTGACGGACGTATCATCGGACGGGGACACAACATGACGGAACGGTTCCATGACGTGACTGCCCATGCTGAGATGCAGGCCATCACTGCCGCCGCTGACTATCTTGGAGCGAAGTATCTGGATAAGTGTACTCTGTATGTTACCGTGGAGCCATGTGTGATGTGTGCCGGTGCAATAGGATGGAGTCAGATGGGACGGTTGGTCTATGGTGCCAGTGATGACAAACGTGGGTTCATGACGTTTGCCCCGCAGGCTCTGCATCCTAAGACAGAGGTGGTGAGTGGGGTGATGGAAACTGAGGCCTCACGGTTGATGAAGGAATTCTTTAAGGCCAAACGATGAAACGAATACATCTCAGCGAGACAGACTCGACTAATACATATCTGAAAGAACTGATTCAGGCGGGAATTGACCTGCCTGAAATGTTGTTGGTGGATGCTGACTATCAGACAGGCGGCAGAGGACAGAGGGGCAATTCGTGGGAGAGCTGGAGGGGAGAGAACCTGACGTTCTCTATAGCCTTGAGACCGAAGAACGTAGATGCTTCGGAGCAATACATCATCTCGCAGGCGGTTGCGCTGGCTGTATGGAAGACGCTCAGTGATATGATGGAGGGCGTGACGATAAAATGGGCGAACGACATCTACTGGGCAGACAGGAAAGTGTGTGGGATTCTGATAGAGTGCGATCTGGTTGGAAACAAAGTGGGGAATTGTATCATAGGCGTGGGGCTGAATGTGAACCAGACGGTGTTCGAGAGTGATGCTCCCAATCCTGCTTCGTTGGCTCAGATAATAGGTTTCTCCTTGGAACGTGAAAAGGTGCTGAAGGCATTGATGGAGAACTTCGAAACCTATATGCAACTCGTGGAAGAAGACAGAAAGGACTATATAAGAACAGAATACAAGAGCCATCTTTACAGAAAGACCGGTTTGCATCCGTTTGAGGATAGGAACGGAGAAAGGTTTGAGGCGGAGATAGCCGATGTTGAGAACAACGGTATGCTCGTACTCAGGAAGAAAGACGGTGAAACAAAGAAATATGAATTCAAGGAGGTAAAATGGATACTAAACACATAAGGATAAAGGACTATAACTACGATCTGCCTGATGAGCGGATTGCCAAGTTTCCGTTGGAGGAGAGAGACCATAGTAAGTTGTTGATATATGGGAGAAAGGACGATAGGTTAGAGACGAGGGATGAGAGTGAGGGTGCTGAAAAGAGAAGGATAGAGGAGGCACATTTCTACAATCTGCCTGAATATCTGCCCAAGGGGGAACTGATGATATTCAACAACACGAAGGTCATTCAGGCCCGACTGAGATTCAGGAAAGACACAGGTGCACTGATTGAGGTGTTTGTGTTGGAACCATACAGTCCGATAGACTATGCCGAGAACTTCAAGGCAGAGGGTCGGTGTGAATGGGTGTGCATGATCGGCAACCTGAAGAAATGGAAGAACGACAGTATGCTGACGCTCTCACTGACTGACAAGGACGGAAAGGAATTGGTCCTCCATGCAGAGAAGAAGGGTGCGAAGGGCGCATCACACATCATCGAATTCACTTGGGAGGGAGATTATTCGTTTGCTGAGGTCCTGGACATGGCAGGTGAACTGCCTATTCCTCCATACCTGAACCGTGAGACTCAGGAGAGCGACAAAAAGACTTACCAGACTGTCTATTCAAAGATAAAGGGTTCGGTTGCAGCGCCTACGGCAGGACTGCATTTCACTGACAGGGTACTGAAAGCCATTGATGAGGCTGGGATTGAGCGTGAGGAACTTACTCTGCATGTAGGTGCCGGTACATTCAAGCCTGTGAAGAGTGAGGAGATCGAAGGTCACGAGATGCATTCGGAATATATTGTCGTGAAGAGAGAGACCATTGAGAAACTGATCAGTCACGGAGGCAGGGCTATTGCCGTGGGAACAACTTCCGTGAGAACTCTGGAAAGCCTGTACTACATCGGCCGTAAACTGGAGAAGTCCTTGGATTTGAGTGAGGAGGAGTTGCATGTGGAGCAATGGGAAGCCTATGATGTTGTTCAAGGAGAACTTGAACAACAGTTAGGAGTAAGGAATGAGGAGTTAGGAATGGATAGGACAGTCCATTATTTGAATAACATCCTGAGGTATCTGGATGAGCACAATCTGAAGGCACTGCATACAAGTACACAGATAATCATAGCACCGGGGTATAAGTACCACATAGTAAGGTGGATGGTGACAAACTTCCACCAGCCTCAGAGTACCTTGCTGCTGCTCGTTTCTGCCTTCATCGGTCAGGAGTGGCGGTCACTGTATCAGTATGCTCTTGACAATGGATTCAGGTTCCTGAGTTACGGAGACAGTATGTTCCTCACAGGCATCTAATCCATGTGAAACATCTCTGGCAGTGGTATTGAGATAGGTGAGTTATCGGGGTTGGTGAGCATTATGTCAGCCATGTAGGCCCACCAGCGCTGTACTATCTCAAGATTGCCCATATCCTGACTGCCACCTTCGCCTCGTGTCTTCTGGAAGGCAAAGAGGATATTTGTCTCTTCGTCGAGATAGATACTGTAGTCAAACACACCTCCGTCGTGAAGCAACTGGCGCATCTCAGGCCAGAGTGCTGCGTGACGACGTTTGTACTCTTCCTTAAATCCGGGTTTAAGGAACATCTTGAATGCTTCGCGTTTTTCCATTGCTATTTTATCAGATATTTTCTTCTGTTTGAAATCAGAATACCCTTTGAGTCAGGCGTAGCTGCCTGTCCGGACAAAGTATAGTAACCCTCTCCCGTCTCCCGTCTCTGTTCCTGAGCCTTCGCCTGCCATGAGTCAGTCGAATGGTCGAAGGACTCGTCTCTCAACTCTCCAATTCCAGTAGGAACAACAGTCACATGACGTTCCTCGAACTCATGGAGCATTACGACAGAATCGGTGAAGAGGTCGATATCGGTGAAGATACGGAGTAGGTACTTGCCGTTGTATGCTGAACGCATCGGCGTCTGGAAGAATGTGCGGGTGGTTGTCTCGCCGGCGGCAAGGTAGAGGCCCTGCATGGAGAAGATGTTGTTGATGTCGGGTTTGTTCGGTTCGACCAATGCAAAATATATTCGTCCGCAGTATTCCGTATCACCTTGATTCTGAAGGGTGATGGTATATTGTGGTGCCTTGTTGAACACCAATGTGTCGGGAAACTCCAGATTGATCAGAGTCAGAGAGTTGGATGAGGCCTTGATGTCTTTCAACTCAAAACCGTCAGTCGTTATATTTAATAATATATAATTAGGTGTGCCGACGGAGGTCAGTGCTTCCACCCATTCACCGTTTTCCTCAAAGACGGGAACGATATGGTATTCACCAACAGCCTTGATATTGGAAACGACGCGCACCCGCAATGTGTCGGTATAGGAAGTGTCGGTGACTTCCTCTAGAAGGAACTCGTGGTCGTATTCCTTCAGGATATTCGCAATCTGTCCTTGATAGGTAAGAGCCAGAGCCACACGTCCGTGGTGCATGTTTCGACCTATATTTGCAAGGTTGTGCGTAACGACATTGAGCATCCGGTCAGTTGAAGTCTTGCTGCCTGAATCAGTATAGGCATCGATATGGGAGAAGGCATAGACATGGTTCTCCTGAGTTCCCTGAACAGGAGGCTGTACACCGGTACAGATGCTCTGAAGCAGGTTCAGACCGCGTTCGGGATTGTCCTTTACGTACCATTTCGGCTGATCAGGCGTGAGCAGGTCGAAGTCGTACCAACCATCCTCGTCCTTTGTTGGGTTGCCCCAGAGGATGTGGAACTGACCGTCTTCGTTGTAGCCATCACAGATGAACGCATGTGAGAGGGTGGCAGATGAAGCACAAAGAAGTATGGGACGATTGTTTGCCAGTTCATTGCGCAACATGTCGAACCACTCGCTGCGGCGGTAGAAATCGCGGTAATGAAGCTGTATGGCAGGGTCGTATCCGAAAGAGTCAACGAGTGCAATAGGTTGAGAAACTATCTCTGCACTGCTGGCATAGGTTCCGTACTCGGTATTGACCACACGTCCGCAGTCAGCGAGCAGATGACCTACTGCATCGCCTTGACGTTCTGTGAACTGTCCTTCAGCGTATTCGTCAAGCATTGCGTCCCAGTCGAATGCATCGGTAGGCCAACGATGATAGCGCATCACCTCACCGAGAGCAAGACCGACACAACCTACAACACAGTGGTTGCCGAGTGAATCGAGTGGGGTGAATCGCAGGTAGGGATCTGCCTCCTGATGCCAGCGGTCAGTGATGAGAGGATCAACATGCGACGGAAGAGAGGCTGATTGGAAAATCGGCTTCTTTCCGATTTTCGCCGAGACCGAGGAGGGTTTCAGCCAATGGGGTTGGGAGCAGAGTTGAGACGCGAGACGGGGCGTGAGAGATGAGAGGAGAATCGTCAAACAGAGTATGCAACGTATTTTCATTTCAATAGTTTTCTAAGAGGTGATTTGTTTTTCTTCAGACCTTTTGCAACGCTCTGGGCATTCAGACGTGCTCCGAGAAGCGATGTGTGGGTGTGGTCGTGGTTGTAGTAAACGGCAGCCTTCTCACGGCCTATCTTGTCGAGTGCGTCAGCCGTGATGTTGTGAACATCGATAAATTCACAGCCGGTGTCTTCTGCCACTTTACGGTACCATTTTCCGTATGAGTCGTTACGACGTTCAATCTTTCCTCCGGGCCATTCGTTGCGAGGCGTGAGGGAGAGAAGAATCGGTGTACCGCCCTTCTCGCGTACGTCCTGAATGAATTTGCGAAGGTACCAGCCAAAGGAGTAGATGACTTTGTATTGGTGGTTGCTTGCAAGTCGATAGACATGACAGGTATCGTCAGCTGAGGCAATGACACCGCGTTCCTTCTTTGAGTCGATGTCGCCAATGTCGTTGTGACCGAACTGAATAAGTACATAGTCACCGGGTTGGATGCTGTTGTAGACTTTGTCCCACCGGCCTTCTTCAAGGAAGGTACGAGTGCTGCGACCAGCCATTGCTGCATTGACGACCGTACATTTCTTTTCGTTGAATATGGTGCCGGCCTGACTGCCCCAGCCCCACATGCCGTCTTCGTCCTTGTCGGTGTTTTTCACCGTACTGTCGCCTGTGATGAAGACCACAGGCTTGCCTTCGCGCCTGTTCTGGTCACATCGCTGGGGTGTGATCATGTCGGTACGCAGATATGACTTCAGTACTGATAACTGAGGGTCACCGGATGCCATGATTCCCTCTGCGCAACTCTGTGCATTCATTTTTGCTCCGAACTCCGAAGAGTGGATCTTGTCGCCGAAGAAGAAGTAATTTGTCTTCCATCTGCCGTATGACTCCAGTTTTCGGGCACTGATGTCGTTGAGGTCGATGACCGGTATGTTGAGTTCGTGTCCCATGGTGAATATCCATGGGGTGAAGGAATCCAGTTTCCGCTGTATTTGGGTGGAGTCAGTCGGTTCGTAGTCGTTGCGGGGGGTGAGGGTGAGAAGAATAGGAGTGGCACCTTTTGCACGGATTTCAGCCACATATCTGCGAACGTATCCACCGAACGAATAGACCATCTCCTTCTTGCCGGTTTCTTTGATGGTCACCTCAATTGAATCTTTTCCCGTACCTTTGATGCTGGCACGTGCACGTCCCGAGTCAAGAGAACCGTTGTCGTTGTGTCCGAGTTCAAGCATGACATAATCGCCAGGACGGATGCCTTTGAGTACGTCAGGCCAGAGGTTACGGTAGAAAGTACGTGTGCTGGTGCCTCCGAGAGCATGGTTCTCTACGGTGATACGGTTCTCGTCCCAGAACAGATGCTCAAAGTATCCCCAACCCCATTGACCGTTGTTGCCGTTGCCGAGAGTACCGTTGCGCATGGTGGAATTGCCGATGAGGAACAGTACGGGACTGCTGCCACGTCTGCTCGATCCGCTGACAGGTCGTACCTGATTGGCCTTTGCCAGTGAGTCAAGCGTGAGGTCGCGTACCCCATTGGTGTCCTCAAGCCATGCCTGACGTGGCTTTGCCACTTCCTGAGCAAACAGGGAATTACTAAGGAATAATCCAAAGCAAACGAGAATAAGTGCCAATGACTTCTTGTGCATAAACTCCAGAAACAAAGTTATTTTGTGCAAAAATACAAAAAAATCTCCATTATTGTTGTAGTTTGTCCCTTTTTTTGTATTTTTGCAGAAAAGATTTCATAAGATTACAATTACCAAAGATGAAAAGAACAATAATCATTACCGGCGGTGCTGGGTTTATCGGGAGCCATGTCGTGAGGTTGTTTGTCAACAAGTATCCTGACTATAAGATTATCAATGTCGACAAACTCACGTATGCAGGTAATCTGGAAAACCTGAAAGATATCGAGGACAAGCCGAATTACAAGTTTGTCAAGGCGGATATCTGTGACTTCGATACCATATACAAACTGATGCAGGACGAACATGTTGACGGAATCATCCATCTGGCGGCTGAATCTCATGTTGATAGAAGCATAAAAGACCCTTTCACTTTTGCGCGAACCAATGTGATGGGTACTCTCTCCCTTCTTCAGGCAGCAAAACTCTATTGGGAAAGCCTACCGGAGAAGTACGATGGCAAGCGATTCTATCATATCAGTACTGATGAGGTCTATGGAGCCTTGACGATGACACATCCAGAAGGTGTTGAACCTCCATTCTCTACCACGGCATCCTCCTCAGAACATCACTTGGCTTACGGCACAGAGTTCTTCTTGGAGACGACCAAGTACCAGCCTCACAGCCCATACAGTGCAAGCAAGGCAAGCAGTGACCATTTCGTACGTGCGTTCCACGATACATATGGAATGCCTACGATTGTCACGAACTGCTCCAATAACTATGGGCCTTATCAGTTCCCGGAAAAGT
>DCGE01000142.1:0-10377 GCA_002314525.1 Prevotellaceae bacterium UBA1786
TTCGTTGCTGGCTGTCAGTTGTTGGCTGCTGGCTACCGACTACTGGTTTCGGACCGGCAAACACTCCTTCTGCCTTCTGAATCTCCTCACGCACCTTTCCGTCCTTGAACTCATACACCATGTCAACCAGACCGTCGAGGAAATATCTGTCGTGACTTACGATGATTGCCGTTCCGTCAAAGGCCTTAATAGCATCCTTCAGCACATCTTTCGACTGCATATCCAGATGATTCGTAGGTTCGTCAAGAATCAGGAGATTCACCGGCTCAAGCAACAGCTTGATCATTGCCAGACGACTCTTCTCGCCACCTGAAAGCACCCTCACGAACTTGTCGCTTTCCTCGCCTCCAAACATGAACGCGCCCAAAAGGTCACGTATCTTCGTCCTTATGTCGCCACGTGCCACACGGTCGATTGTATCGAACACCGTGATGTTTCCGTCAAGCAACTGGGCCTGGTTCTGGGCAAAGTAACCTATCTGAATGTTGTGACCTATCTTTAGGTTACCATCAAATGGTATTTCACCCATAATGCATTTCACTAAAGTCGTCTTGCCCTCACCGTTGTTTCCCATGAACGCCACCTTCTCACCGCGCTTGATAGTCAGGTTCACTCCCGAGAAAACCCCCTTCTCCCGTCCCTCGTCTCCCGGCATAGGATAGCTCTTTGCCACATCCTCGCAGATAACCGGATAGTCACCGCTTCTCTGACAAGGAGGAAACTTCAGATGAAGCATCGCAGTATCCACCTGATCGATCTCAATCGGTATGATCTTCTCCAAATGTTTCAGACGGCTCTGTACCTGATTCGATTTCGTCGGCTTGTATCTAAACTTCTCAACGAATTCCTTGATGTCGGCAATCTCCTTCTGCTGGTTCTCGTAGGCACGTATCTGTTGTTCACGTCTCTCGTCACGCAGTTGTACGTACTGATCGTACTTCACCTTATAGTCATTGATCCTGCCGCAGGTGATCTCTATCGTCCTGTTCGTGATGTTATTGATGAACGTCCTGTCGTGACTGACCAGCAACACTGCCTTCGCTTTCTGCTGGATGTACTGTTCCAACCACTTTATCGATCCGATGTCAAGGTGGTTCGTAGGTTCGTCGAGCAGCAGCAGGTCTGGTTTCTTCTGCAGTATCTTCGCCAGTTCCACTCGCATCCTCCATCCGCCGGAGAAAGTTGAAAGGGGCTTTTCGAACTCTTCACGTCGGAAGCCCAGTCCGGTGAACATTCTGTCGAGTTCAGCCTTCTCCTGAGCATCCTGCACGTTGTCGATCACCGTCTGGATAGTCTCCTGCTCATCAGCAAGTGTCGAAGATATCTGGATACCCTGAGGCAGGTAACCGATAATCATATCTTTGTCGCGCGCCACGACACCGGTCGTAGGCCGTTCCTCACCACAAATAATTCTGAGCAGCGTAGTCTTTCCCGCTCCGTTCTTTCCCACCAAAGCAATCCTGTCGCGCGGATTGATCACGAAACTCACGTCCGCAAACAAGGGCTTTGAACTAAATTCCACGTACAAGTTTTCAATCGAAACCATATCAGTTGCAAATTTACGAAAAAAAATCCGTTAATACAGAGAAAAACCACTGATTTTTTGCTTTTTGTTTTGTCTTTTGCACAATTTACACTAAATTTGCAACTTGAATATTATCATCCCAACAAATGGCGAATAAAACATTTTCCATAATAAAGGTAATCAGAGCAGGATGGCACATGTATAAAAAGTACTGGAAGTTGTCTCTGATTATTTTTGGTGCAGTAGTACTGATCCAGATGGTTGAGTTCATCTTCATGCCCGACGGGATAGAAGACATGCTCTCAGCCTACTCCACCAGAATAGCGAGGGAACCGTTTCTCATCATGGACATCATCCAGTTCGACCATCCGAACATGCAGGCCGGTGCCATCGTATCGTTGCTCATCAAGTACTTCATCTTTGCAGGCATTTACTGCATGATGTTGCTGATCATGGACGGACAGAAGAAAAGCCTTACGTTCGAAGGCTTCGCAATGGGACACAAAACCTACTGGAAGTTCGTCACCACATCCGTGATTGTGTTCCTGATCACCATCATCGGAACATTCCTATGCATCATTCCGGGAGTATGGTTTGGCCTCCGGCTGCAGTACGCCACCTATATCGTCCTTGATGAAGACGACGTCAGCATCTTCAGAGCAATAAAGAAGAGCTGGCAGATCACCCGAGGCAATTTCCTGCGGCTGCTCGCTTTCGGCATTCTTTCATTCTTCATCTACCTCCTCGGCATTGCATGCTGCTTCATCGGCATATTCGTCACAATTCCATGGGTTTTACTGGCCGACATGACCATATACATGATACTAACACGCGAGTCATGGAGCGAGAACCTGAGAATTCCATGCAGCACAGACAATACAGATAACTAACAAATAAAAACAACATCATGTACAACAAGACATTTTCAATTGGTGACGTACTCGAACAAGGCTGGGAATTGTTCAAGAAGTACTGGATGATGGCCCTCCTGATTCTCGGAGCAAGCATCATCACCGACATCGTATCATCACTCTTCTCACCTATCGATGCCGACGACCTGCAGGATATTCTGCACTCAAACAGGCTTTCTGACAGGGCTATCGAGGAGATTCTCGATGATATAGACTTCAAACTTCTTTCTGCTTCGCAGTTGATTGAGACCATCATACAGTCCGTCATCATGGTAGGACTCGTCCGCATGGTGTTCCTTATCATCAAAGGCGTCAAGGACGAACTCTCATTCGATGCATTCAACGTGCCGATTTCTACATACGTCAAATATATCGTAACTGACTTCCTCGTCAACCTCCTGACAGGCATCGGACTTCTGTTCTGCATCATACCAGGCATCGTGATCGGCATCCGTCTGCAGTTCGCCACATACTGTCTGCTCGACGATCAGGAACTGGGAATCATCGAATCCATCAAGATGAGCTGGAACATGACAAGCGGCAATTTCTGGCGCCTGTTCGGATTCATCCTCCTCTCAATCTGCATCATCCTCCTCGGACTTCTCTGCTGCTGCATCGGTATTTTCGCAGCCTTCGCATGGCTGCTCTTCGCCGACATCCTCATCTACTTCGCCCTGAAGCCCGACACAATCACCCCTGATGAAACCTCATACATAAAAGACGAAAGGCAATAAAGCCACATCACATAACGCACACTCAAAGAGGGTTTGTCAAAACGACTGACATACCCTCTTTTTATTCCAAGAATGTTTTAACTCTTTTTATCGGATAACTATTCTTCCGTTCTTAGGGAAGTCGGAAGCGAGGATGAGTTCGACTGACTCGTAAGGACGGAGTGATGGAATCTGAACAGCCGAAAGGACTTTTTCCTCGGAGATGACTTCTGCCACAGACGGTTGGGATGATGTGAGTCCGTAGTTCTTTACGGTGAACACAAAGTCCTGACGGTCTTTCTTCTTTTCAGGACGGCTTGCGGAGAGAACAGCAGGAGTATAGTCGATGTAAGGCAGGCGGGCATAGCCAAAGACCATGCTGCCGTCCTTCTTCTTCCCGATGAGTTTCGGTGCCCATTCGCCGGAAGGTAGGTTGCAGTCCTTGCCTCGGAAAGTCAGCACGAGGTCGTCACCGTCCTTCTCCGATTTCACCACCTTAGCGCCTCGTCCGTAGTTGACATCCTCGTAACTTCCGAAGACCACACTGCCGAGATCCAGATCCTCAGCAGGAGCAAAACCCTTCTCTGCCTTGATGCACAGACGGACATTCTTTGTCTTGGCGGTTATCGGTTCACTGTTGAGGACCTCCATACGGAGTCCCGGATTCATAGGCACTGAGATGTTCTTCGAGCTATGGCGGTCAAGAGGCTGATCTTCCCATTTTATCGTATCGATGACTGCAAAGTTTATCTGGCACGCACGTCCATACTCATCCTGGCGGATTTTCGGACGCTCGTACTTGAACCATTCCTCAACGCTTCCGTCCTTGTGGCGCGACACTCCCGGCATATAGGCTTCACCTGGTTCCACTATCCAATGGAGTCCGTCGAGTGAACGCTCATAGTATGCTATGCGTCCGAGCCAGTCGTTGACGATGAGATGGTACTGCAGTGAATCCCTCCAGACGACAGGGTCCTCAAACCGCCCGTCAATGTCAGGATAGACACGACAATCAGTGAGTTGTTCGTAAGGAGACAGTCCGTCACGGCTCACCCTTACCCCACCCCCTCGGCAGACCATCAAGAAAGAACCGTCCTGACGACGGGTGAAGGTAAGGTTGCTCAGACCTTCTATTATATTATGGCCGCGCGAGTCGAACGAGAACTGCCCATAGGTCCACACCTTGCTGTTAAAGCCATCGGCAATATAATAGCCATCGATGACATACACCACCACACGACCATCATCGAGACGGAAAGCCTCTGGGTTATGTCCCTTTCCAACGGAGTTCTGTACGATGAAAGGTCCGAACGGATTGTCTGCCACAGCATGATAGACGGTGGAGTTCGACCAGAACATATGTCCGTTGGGTGAATTCTCAGGCCATCCTGCAACGAAGAGGTGATAGTCACCATCCTCGCCTTCAAGGATGTTGCCGCCCCAGAAAGAGAAGTCCTTCAGTTCAAGGCCGTTGTCAACGAAGCGGTTCTGGACCTCCTTTGTGCCCCAAATGCCACGTCGGGTTCTCCCCTCAGGCATAGGCAGCAGGCGATCCATGAATCTCCCGCCGGTAATCAGATTTGCCCATTCGGCAGGTCGCGGACGTTCCTCGACCTGAGCGGAGAGTTGGAGGGATGAAAAGGATAAAAGCAACGTAAACGAAAACGTAAACGAAAACAATGACGATGACAATGACTTAAATAGTTTTTTATTCATAATGTAGGTATTTTTACTAGTGGTGTGGGACTGCTCATCTGTTCTCGGTATTTCAAAGGTGTTGTTCCAGTCTTCATACGGAACAAGCGGATGAAGTAGGAATAGTCGTTGAAGCCGAGATTATAGGCTATCTGCTTGATAGGTTCATCACTGGTTGCCAGAAACAACTGAGCACGTTCTATCTTCTTTTGATTGATGTATTGAAGAGGCGAGATACCGAAATTCCTGCTGAAGAGTTTGATGAGATGCTGTTTCGACATACACGCAACCGAAGCTAATTCCTCTACGTCGATGTCACAGTAGATATTGTCGAGGATGAACCGCTGAGCCCTTGAAAGACGGGGATCTTGAGTCCAATGCCTGGGCTGAGCATACTGAAGAAACTGCGAAATAAGCATCAGAATGGCACCACGAATACGCATTTTCTCATGGAGCGGCATTTCGTTGTAGCGAGTCACGTAGTCCGTAAACATTGTCCTATTATCGTATGATACAGGATTACTCTCAGGCAACCTTGCGTTAGGATGTTGTTTACACATCTGTCTGAAAAGAGACTCCACGTTCTCATCAGCCTTTACCTCAAGATTGAAATCATAGATATCAAATATGTCTGTCTCCTGCTTGAACCCCTCATAGACATGCAGATAATAGAGCGTGAAAAGGTGGTCACACTCGTAACTATGTACTGTATATGCAGGTATCAGATACAAGTAGCCCGGACGCAATGAGATAGTGCCAGAAGACAGATGACTACGAGCAGAACCCTCAGTAACATAGAAGATGCGGGTAAATGGTGAAGAAACCATTTTCCAGTTCCAGTCGGCATTATGACGTGCAAGTCCGACATTGAGCATCAGGAGATTCAGCGATTCTATTGGAATTTGCATGGGCGTATTCAAGTTTCGGGCCCAAAGATAGTAAAGATTTTTCATTCCTCAAGCATTTCGTCCTATTTTTTATTCACATTATTGCATGAAAACTAAATAAAAAAAACTAAATTTGCACCACAAATCAAAAAATAATGCCATGACAAAGAAATTATTTCTATCAATCCTGACATCTATGGCCATTGCCGTAGTCAGTGCTCAAGTCCCTACAGACATACCGTTTGAGAAGGGTAAGTTCGAAGCCAACTGGAATTCACTGGAGCAGTGGGACTGTCCAGAATGGTTCAAAGACGCAAAGTTCGGCATCTGGGCTCACTGGGGTCCCCAATGTCAGGCTGAGAGCGGTGACTGGTATGGGCGCTATCTCTATTTCAGCGACAATCCATACGACTATCGACGCGGAATCAACTTCAATCCATCGGAATATGGTATGAAGGACTTCTGCCACGACTGGAAGGCTGAGAATTGGGACCCGAAGAAACTCATCCAGAAATACAAGGCCGTAGGATGCAAATACTTCATGACACTCGGCAACCACCACGACAATTTCGACCTATGGGATTCTCCGTATCAGGAGTGGAATTC
This sequence comes from Prevotellaceae bacterium UBA1786, assembly GCA_002314525.1. Next base: position 6,338 of record DCGE01000142.1, read on the forward strand.
AGTGGATGTAGGTCCAATGCGCGACATCTGTGGCGAATGGGCCGAAGCCTGCCGTGAGGTGGGACTGCCCATCGGTGTGAGCATCCACGCAAGCCACGCATGGTCGTGGTTCGAGATTGCCACGAAATACGATGCCAAACTGACGAAGGCTGACGGTTTCAAATTGAATGCCGACGGCACCGAGAAATGGTGGAAGGGGCTCGATCCTCAGGAGCTCTATGCTCAGGGGCACTCTCCTCTCTCCTCTGGCTGGGAGAACAGTGGTACCATCCACAGCCAATGGGGATGGGAAAACGGAGCGAGCATTCCTGACCAGAAATACAAGACCAAACTGCAGAACCGTTGTCGCCAGTTGGTCAACGACTACCGACCTGATATGATCTACTTCGATGATACCGTACTTCCGTTCTGGGGATGCGACAACCAGTGGGGGCAGGATTTCCTTGCGTACTACTACAACCACATGTCGAACCTTAACGAAGGTGGTGATCCAAACGTACTGGTCTGCGGAAAGATCCTGCCTGAGGCTCAGAAGGAATCAATGCTATGGGATGTAGAGAGAGGCATTCCTGACCGTCCGCAGGAAAAGTACTGGCAGACATGTACATGTATCGGTGGATGGCACTATAGTCTCCCTGACTACTGGAACGGCTCGTACAAAAGCGCTGAGACGGTTATCCGCATGCTCATCGACATCGTATCGAAGAACGGCAACCTTCTGCTGTCCATACCTCTCCGTGCCGACGGTACATACGACGAGAAGGAAGCCAAGATTCTCGACGGCATCCAAGCATGGATGGAGATCAACGGCGAGAGCATATATGGTACAAGAGTATGGAAGTGTTTCGGCGAGGGTCCTTTGGCAGAGGCTGTCAACGGAATGACAGGACAGGGATTCAACGAAGGACAGAACTACACGAGTGCCGACGTCCGCTACGTTCACAGGAACGACACGGTCTATGCAACCATCATGGCATGGCCAGAGGCTGGCGAATACACGATGAAGGCATTCTCGATGGTATCGAAATACTATAGTGGTATCGTTGAGAAGGTGACTCTCTTAGGATATGGTGAGGTGGAGTTCAGCCAAACGCTCAAAGGTCTGACCATCAACGTACCATCAACCAAACCTAACGCCATCGCACCGGCATTCCGTATCACTCTGAAGGAAGACACACGCAGCGAGGCTGAGCAGATGAAGAGTATTGTTGGTGAACTCGACGAACTGACCGAGGGACTTGACAACAGAACAAGCTACATCAATACCGGAAAATACAACACCATAAAGGTCCAGAAACTCAAGAAGGCAATAGAACAGGCGAAGAAGGCCGTAAAGCAGAGTGGTTCATCAGACTTCAAGACTGCGAAGGAAGAACTTATCGCTGCCTACTCCGACTTCGAAGAGAACGGAAAGAACGCAGGTGGTGCATGGAAAGGCACCTATGAGAAGAATGTGACCGTCGACAAACTGGTCGAAGCAAACAACTTCACTCGTTCAAGTGGTGGGACAAGCCGATTCGGTGCTCCAAAGAACTGGACAGTCGAGAACTTCAACATACCTAACGGAGGTGACGGCACAAAGGCCGGACTCGACAACTATAGTGGCAAGGATGCCTTGATGCTGGGTGTATGGAACGATGCCGGTTCCAACAACAAGGGCGACCTGAGCAATGCCCGCATCTATCGGAAGGTAAGATTGGAAAAAGGAATTTACTACTTCGGTGCCGGATTCAATGCCGCATACCAACTGAGCAGCCAGGCCTATATGTTCGTTAGCAAGGAACTCTGTAACACTGCGGATATCCCAGAGAAGAGCCTAGCATACCTTGGTTTGGCAGGCCTGCCGAACGATCTTTCGGTCCATGGACTATGGGTGAGCATTCCGAAGGATATGGATGTGTATGTGGGGTTCCAGGTAAACCTGAAGAACGGAAGCAGCACCCAGGAGTTCCGTGCGGAGAAGGTAGTGATGTATAAGTTGCCGGCAATCGACAAAACTACTCTCACCCAACTTACTGAGAACATCGGGAAGAAGTTGAACACACTCTCCTCAAAGCTGAAACCTATCAATACAGGTTACTACAACCCTGAGAAATTTGAAGAAATGCAGGCTCTTACAGCCGGCATTTCTGCTAAAATAGAAGAGATGGCTGAAGAGGATCTCGAAGGTGCATACTATTCACTCAGTGATGCATGGGAAGCATATCAGACTGAGGGGAAGAACAAGGGTGGAATTGCCGACTCGACTGGATCGGAGGACATCACCTTAGCCATACTGAAGGAGGTGTCGCAGTTCAGCCGCAAGGACAGCAGTGTTACTACCCGCTTCGCTACCCCACTCTATTGGTCGGTCGAGAACTTCAAGATTCCCAATGGTGGCGACGGTACGAAGAACGGGCTTGACAAGTACAGCGGCCAGGACGCACTCATGCTTGGCATCTGGGACGACCGCGACAAAAACCAGCAGGGAAGTCTCACTAACGCACGCATATATCAGAAAGTGACACTTGAACCCGGCGTGTATTACTTTGGAGCATCCTTCAACGCCAACTACAACCTATATGCAGCATACATGTATGTCGGAGAGAAACTTATAGCGACTTCGCTTATTCCCACGCGTTCGGTGGCATACTACGACATCAACGAAGCTCCTATCAGCACTGATCAGTATGGTCTCTACTTCCTTGTAGAGAAAACTGGTGAGTACTATATCTGTTTCCAGGCCAACTTAAGCAGTGGTTCGGCAGAACAGGAATTCCGTGCGGAGACTGTTAGCTTGCTGAGATACGACATCCCTACCAGCATCAACGAGGCTCTCTCTCCTCAACCAGCTGTTGCACCTCAGGGCATCTACACGCTCGATGGCATACGTCATAGCAAGTTGCAGAAAGGAATCAACATTGTGAACGGCAAGAAAGTATTAGTACGATGATTTAATTCTTTACAAAAATTTCATGAAACAAAAACTATTAACACTATTAATTGCTCTCATTTCTCTTCAGGCAGTTGCCCAGGAGGATGTGACAAGTTGGCTCACCAACCCTGACTTCGAGGACAGAACTAACGGTTGGCAGACAAGTGGCATGGGAGGTCAGACCAACAGCGACTTTCCGCTGAAACACGGCAATGTCTATGCTGAGACATGGACCGGAGATGGCGGAACCGTGACTGACGTGTATATCCGACAGCAGTTAAGTGGACTTCCAGCAGGTCGTTATACTCTTACTGTAACATGCCAGAACCTACAGTCAGGCAAACCTTCAACCGGTGCGTATATCTTTCTGAATAACGAAAAGACGGAGTTCGGTGCTGCAGATGACTATAAGGTCAGCTGTCTGGTTACTGACGGCGAATTGCTTGTAGGTGCCATGACGAAGAACTGCAAAGGCAACTACGTCTGCGTCGATAACTTCCGTCTCGCCTATTCGGCCGACATCAACGAACTGCGTGAGAGTGTCCGACAGCTCATCGAGGAATCCGAAGCTCTTGACCACCATACCGGTACCGAAGTTCAGAAGGAACTCGATGCTGCCCGTGAGGCTCTGAGGACCTATCTTGATGGTGACAGTTCCGAAGGACTGAGCGAGGCTATGAACCGTCTCCGCAAGGCCATGCTCAACTATCGTTTCAGCATAGCGACCGAAACAGATCCATACGACATCACCGAACTTGTTGCCAATGCCGGTTTCGAGAAGGGTTCAAAGGACTGGACCTTCGAGAGTATGGGCACTCAGAGCAACGATGCGTTCAAGGTGAAAGTCGGCAGTACATACGCTGAGAAATGGACTGGAAGTGCCGGCGTCGGCAATGGTAAGATCTACCAGACTATCACCGACTTGCCAAGTGGCAAATACAGACTTACGGCCGTAGCCCACAACATCATAGAATGGGAGACAGCCACTACTTGTACGGGTGCATGGATATTCGGCGAGGACCAGAGGACTGCCGTCAGTAAGGATGCAAGGTACTCTGTTGATTTCACCGTCGTAGGTGGTTCGGCCACCATCGGTTTCGTTGCCGAGAATGCGTCGGGCAACTGG
>DCGE01000142.1:10405-11838 GCA_002314525.1 Prevotellaceae bacterium UBA1786
CCACCTTTTATATTTAGGTATGTCAGGTGACATGGAGAAGGATGCACTCAATGCCCTCATCTCTCAGGCCGAGAGTCTGAAGAGTCAGGATATGGATACCAACATAATGGAAGAGCTCAATGCAGCCCTTTCTCAGGCACGTTCGGCCGAGGGCAGCCAGAGTATCAACGAGGCTGCCAAGCGACTCAAGGCTGCCATTGCTGCTGCCGAAGCCAACATACCTCTCTACAAGACTCTTGAGAGCGCCATTACCAATGCGACAAAGGCACTCTCCGACGGCACTAATGACAAGGAGGTTCTGGAGAAGGCTATCGCCGATGCCGAGCAGGTATATCTCAGCGGCACACTCACACAGGCTATCGTCGACGCACAGTGCCTTGCTCTCTCCAATGCAGTCTTTGCATTCCACATCGCTAATGCATCAGGTGAGGCACCTCAGGTAGAGACCTTCCCGGTCGTAATCGAGGGAAGTACTGCCGCCTGCGGACGTCTTACAGTGAAGGGTGACAGGAAGAACGTCCTTGAGACTGGTTTCTGTTACAGTACCGACCCAGAACCTACCGTGCTCGACGGAAGGAATACCAAGACACTTTCCTCTGGCGGTAACAACATCTATGTAATGGAGAACCTCACTCCTGCCACAGTCTATTACGTTCGTGCCTACGTCATGACCAATACTTACGCAGTAGGCTACGGAGAGGTGAAACGTATCATCACAAAGCCAGAGGGCCGTACTGAATACACCTATCTGTTCAATGCCGACGAGGAACGGAACAAGGCCATTGACAACGCAATGCGTGAGGCTACGTTGGCACTCAACACATGGTCTTGTATTCGTGGCTTCCACCCTACCGCCAACTACAGTCCGGGAACCGAGACTGCCGATTGTAGCTATGGTGGCTGGATCAACGTAGGTCCTTGGCGTGGTGACACGAGTACCATGCTCCACGAGATTGGCCACGGCATAGGTGTCGGCCAGCATTGGCGCTGGTGGGACGGCAACCTCCACTGGGGTGATAGTGGTATCTGGTGGCTGGGCGAAAGGGCCAACCGTATCACTGAGTTCTTTGAACCTGGTTTGGTCTGTAATGGCGACAACATCCATGTCTGTTACCAGAATGGCGGAAACGATATAGAGCGTATCCGTACAGCCAGCCTATATCAGGCTCTCTATGAAGATGGTCTTCCTGCAGTCAGCGACGGAGCCTGTCCTTTCTATTCGTTCGAGAGTCTTGATACATTGAAGTACTTCATCTCAAACGAGAAGTTCGGCATGAACTCCAAGTTCCTATGTGAGTCGGCAACTGGAAAGTTGAACTACGTCGATATCACCGATACTCAGGAACTCGATGACGACAGGTTTGCCTGGAACCTCATATTCCAACCGGAGACGGGCATGTACCATATCCGTAACGTAAAGTCGGGCAAGTATT
>DCGE01000142.1:11845-17475 GCA_002314525.1 Prevotellaceae bacterium UBA1786
TATTTCTCATACAGCACTGCCTCATTCGGTCTGAAGGATACCAAGTCACCGTCAAATGCCGAGAACATCCACCTCATGCCTTGCCGCTACAACGATGAGTTCAAGGTGGGTACGAAGGATTTCAGCATCAAGCCTTATTGGTTTGCATACGGCAACCGCGACATCACCCCGCCTGTCATGAACATGGCAACCGCAAAGGGTAGCACAGTCTCATCCGCAGAACTCGACTTTGCCAACTCCTCAGAGTCACAACACTGGATCATCCTCTCCGCTGAGCAGGTAAAGGAAATCGCTAAGGTGAAGATGGCACTTGACACAGAACGTCTGGAGCGCTACATCGCTGGTTCGAAGGTACTTCTCAACACTGAGCACAAGGAACTTACCGTCGATGCCGATGCATCGTTCCGCACGCAGGTGGACGAAATCGAGCTCCGCAAGGAAAATGCAGTTACGGAACTTGAGCTCTCATCGGCATCGAGCGACATGCTGGAAGGACTCATGGCCTATCTGGCTAACATACAAGCCATCGACGTTCACAACCCGCTCGACCTCTCGTTCATCATCGATGATCCTGACCTTTCTACTGGTTCAAACTGGAATGGTATCGGTACCATCAAGGATTCAAAGATAGAATACACTACCGAGACGTTCAGTTTCTCCCAGAAACTTCCTGTCCGCCTGGCAAAAGGCACATGGGGAATCTTCGTCCGTGCCTTCCAACGTCCTGGAACAGCCATGATTGCAGCCAACAACTACAAGAAGGGTATCAATGACGTTTCGACCTACTTCATCGTGAACAAGAACGAGCAACTCATCAAGCACGTAGTACAAGGTCAGGTATCGGAGAAGTTCAATCAAGGCGGAGTCGAGAGAAAGATCAACGGATACTACCAGCCTAACGATATCACTGCCGCTATACCATATCTTGACAACGGACTCTACGACAACGTCATTTCCATCAATCTTCGTGCCAAGGCCGAGGTGACGATCGGTATGAGGAACGAAAAGGAGATTGAGAACAACTGGGTGGTAATCGACGGATTCAGACTCTGCTACTATGGTACTGACATCCAGAAGGAAGACGTGACTCCTATAATGGACATAACATCCGACAACTCTGACGCCGATGCATACTACACGCTTGACGGTATCCGTCACGACAAAGCGCAGAAAGGCATCAACATCATCCGCACTCCTGAAGGAACTACGAAGAAAGTGTTAATAAAATAAGGTGGGAAAATCAGTCTCTATGTCAAGAGCGCCAATTTTCACGGCTTGCATCATTAGCAGATGCAAGCCGTTTTTTATACTAATTCATATTGGATTTCAACATATTTGCGAATTTTGTCCTATTCTGTAATAAAAATCTTTCAAAGTTGTACGCATTTTTGTCGTAACTTTGCAACGTTGAAATGATAAAGTCAATATTATATCACTATTAACAAATTTCTTTCTAGTATGAAGAATTCATTTTTACTTTCAGTTCTCGTTGCCTTTGCCATTACGGCCAGCGCACAGAACGTAGAGGTGAAGACCGGCAAGTTTTCACCTGAATGGGAATCCCTTGACGCATGGCAGTGCCCAGAGTGGTTCAAGGATGCCAAGTTCGGTATCTGGGCTCATTGGGGTCCACAGTGTCAGGCCGAGTATGGTGACTGGTACGCACGTTTCATGTACTATCCTGGAACAAACCAGTACAATTACCACTCAAATACCTACGGAGACCCTTCCGAGTACGGTTTGAAGGAACTCTGCCGTGACTGGAAGGCTGCCAACTGGAATCCAGAAGAGCTGATTGACCTGTACAAGAGTGCCGGTGCCAAGTATTTCGTTGCACTCGGTAACCACCACGACAACTTCGACCTATGGAACTCTCCTTATCAGGAGTGGAACTCAGTCAACATCGGTCCTAAGCGCGACCTTCTGAAGGGTTGGAGTGATGCGTGCAAGAAGGCTGGTCTACCTATCGGTGTCAGCATCCACGCAAGCCACGCATGGACATGGCTCGAAGCATCACAGGACTTCGACGGCAATCTCACCAAAGAAGAAGGAACAGGTAAATGGTGGGAAGGCATGGACCCACAGGAACTCTATGCCCAGCGTCACGATCCTTCCACGGGCTATGACGAAAGCGGAACCATCCACAGCCAGTGGGAATGGGGCAACGGCGCGAGCCTTCCGTCAGAAGCATACAAGACCAAGTTCCAGAACCGAGTACTGGAGATGATCAACGACTATGATCCTGCGCTTATCTACTTCGACGACACAGCCATGCCGTTCTACGGATGCGACGATGCCGTCGGCAAGAATATCCTCGCCCACTACTACAATCACAGTGCCGAGAAAAACGGTGGTACTCCTAACGTCGTAGTTACAGGCAAGAAGCTCACCGACGCTCAGAAGCAGCATGAGCTATGGGACGTTGAGCGTGGTATCCCTGATGCCATTCAGGAAGAATACTGGCAGACTTGTACATGTATCGGCAGTTGGCACTACGATCAGGGAATCTATACGAGTGGCAGCTACAAGAGTGCTCAGCAGGTTGTTGACATGCTTGCTGACATCGTCAGCAAGAACGGCAACCTCCTTCTTTCAGTCCCTGTAAAAGCTGATGGTACTATCGACGAGAAGGAGAAGGCCATCGTTGAGCAGATCAAGGCCTGGATGGACGTGAACTCCATTAGTATATACGGAACCCGCCCTTGGAAGACCTTCGGTGAAGGTCCGTTGGCTGAGAAGTCCAACCCTCTCTCGGGTCAGGGATTCAACGAAGGCAACAACTACAGTGCCAAGGATGTTCGCTACGCTCAGCGCAACGACTCACTCTTTGCAACCATCATGCGCTGGCCTGCAAGCAAAAGTTTCTCTTTCACCTCACTTAGCATTGCTTCCAAGTACTACAGCGGCAAGGTCAAGAGTGTGGAACTCATAGGCTACGGCAAGGTTGATTACAAGGAGTCAATTGACGGTGTGACTGTCAGCCTTCCTGACGTAAAGCCAAATGACATCGCTCCGGTATTCGTAATCACATTCGGTGAGATGGAGCAAGTTGACCTCGCTCTCATCATCGAATCATACGAGGCAAAGGTGAAGGACCTGCTCCTCGAATCCGGCTACGACACCGGCAAGTACAACAAGGAAAACGTTCAGGCCTTCTCTGATGTAATCAATGCTCAGAAGCAGTACATCGGCAGTTCTGAGGCTAACCAGAAAGTGGCTGTCGAGACTATCAACGAGGCATACAAACTGCTCAAGTCAAACGGACGAATCCAGCCGGGTGCTCCTGCAAACGAGGAGAACGCAACTGATATGACTATCGAAAAGATGCTCGAGAAGACTGACTTCGCAGCAACCACTATGGGATCACGTTTCGGTACTCCTGCCAATTGGACTGTCGAGAACTACTATGTAGAGGAGAACGACGAGTCCAAGGGTGTGAAGAACGGTATCGATGCCTATGAAGGCTACAACGCACTGAGTCTCGGCATCTGGGGCAGCGAAGACAAGCAGCCTTACACATGCGACCTTCGCAACGCGCGTATATACAGAAAGGTGACACTTGAGCCAGGACGCTACTTCTTCGGCAACAAGTATAATGCAAACTACAACCTCTCCGATGCTGCATACCTCTATGTAGCAGACAAGGTACTCGACACTGACGACGTTGAGGATGCATCAATCGCATTCGCACCTATCAAGAACGGTCAGACCGGCAATTTCTTCGGAGTCACATTCACAGTGAAGGAAGAGAAGGAAGTGGTTATCTGCTATCAGGCCGACATGGCAAACGGTGCTACCGAACAGGAGTTCCGTGTGTCAGAAATCAAGTTACTCTACTACGGCAACATGAACTACGATGCCCTCAACGAACTCTACATGTATGCCGATCAGGTGATTGCAGAGTCCAAGGTCAACTCCAACACCGGCTATTACAGCAAGGCTGCAGTGGCAGTGCTTGAGGAGGCAATGGAGAAGGCTCTCGAGATTGACGAGTCAGCAACCTACGAGGAGTTCATGGAGGCTTACAGCACTCTCCAGAAGGCCATCGAGGATTTCAAGACCAAAGGACGCAATCCTGGTGCGGCTCCAGCTGACGGATGGATTGAGGACATGACTATTGAGAAGCTCCACGAAGCCGATAACTTCAAGCGTACAGCAGAAACAGATGACGGAGACCGTTTCGGTATTCCTGAGTACTGGACCGTCGAGAACTTCGGATTCGGCGACCAGGGTGGTATCGACCACGATCCTGGCTATGACTGCCTGCATCTTGAGGTATGGTGGAACAGCGGTGCCTTCCCTGACAACGGCTACGACATCCAGAATGTCCGCCTCTACCAGAAGGTACATCTTCCTGAAGGACGCTATTTCTTCGGTGCGGCTTATCCTAACTTCGAGCCTAACGAGGAACTCTACATCTTCGCTTCAGACGAAATCGTTCCTACAAACGAGATATCTACTAACACCATCGCATTCGAGAAGGTGAACGTGGCTCCGCGCGACGGTTCGTTCCGTGGCATCTACTTCAACCTCGACGAGGAACAGGATTTGTATCTCGGTTTCCAGACTGACTTCAGCGGTTGCCAGACCAACAACCTCCGCGCAAAGGCTGTCAAGCTACTCTATTACGGCACCATCAACTATGAGTCGGTCATGACCCTCGTCGCTTCGATCGAGGAGAAACTGGAAGGCATCAAGGTGAACGAAAACACCGGCTTCTATTCTCAGGATGCTGTCGACAAGCTCAAGGAAATTCTTGCTGAGGCAAAGAAGCTCGACAAGGATGCTGATTTCGAGACTGTATCCACAACGTACAACAACCTCAACACAGCCTACAACGACTTCATCGAGAACGGCAAGAACCCTGGTGGTCAGCCTATCAAGATCGATGCCACTGACATCACCAAGGAATATCTCGTAGAGTCTTCCGCATTCTCACGCCTCGACCCATCGGTAACCACACGTTTCTCTACTCCAAAGAACTGGACTGTTGAGAACTTCCTGATTGAAAAAGGCGGCGAAGGCATAAAGAACGGCGTTGACAACTATCCAGGCTACGAATGTCTGTCACTCGGTATCTGGGATGACCGCCAGAACAATGAAGAAGGCGACATCGCCGATGCACGTCTCTACCGCACAGTCAATCTCCCTGCAGGTACATACTATTTCGGTGCTACCTACAACACGACTTACAACATGAGTCCAAAGGCCTACATCTTTGCAGCTGATGCCACTATGTCTACAAGCGAGATCACGGAGAATTCCATCGCATACTATCCTATCAGCAAGGCCAGCGACAACGACGAACTCTACCACGGAATCTACTTCACCATCGACAAGCAGCAGGATGTAGTTCTCGGATTCCAGGCTAACCTCGCAGAAGGCAGTGCTACACAGGAATTCCGTGCAAAGGGCATCGTACTCTATGGTTACGGATATGTTGACGCAATCGAGGAAGTTGCCCACGACACAGAATATGTCGGCGAACCTCGCTTCTACACCATCTCAGGTGTTCAGCTCCAGCAGGCTCCTCAGCACGGCTTCTTCATAGTACGTCAAGGAGGCAAAACATACAAAGCCTATAGAAAATAATCAGATACAAAGTATCAAATATCTCAAGACTACGGCTT
>DCGE01000142.1:17503-21045 GCA_002314525.1 Prevotellaceae bacterium UBA1786
CCGGCTTGCATCGTTTCAGCGGATGCAAGCCGTTTTTTTCACTTTTTCGTCTTTGTCTTACCTTATTCCAAAAATAATATGTAAATTTGCGCCATAATACGCATATCATGGAACTATACGATATATTTTCCGAACATCCGGTCATCACGACCGACAGCCGCGACTGCCCTGAGGGTGCCATTTTCTTTGCACTGAAGGGCGAATCCTTCGACGGCAACCAATACGCAACCGCCGCCCTTGAGAAAGGCTGCGCCTACGCAGTGATCGATGACGGGAGCATCCTTGAAGGAGTCAAGGGCACACCGCTGGAGTCAAGGCTGATTCTCGTGGATGATGTCCTGAAAGCACTCCAGGACCTCGCCAACACCCATCGCCGTCACTGGGGCAAGACCATCATCGGCGTAACCGGAACCAACGGCAAGACAACCACCAAGGAACTCGTCGCAGCCGTACTCGGCAAGAAGTACAACGTTCTCTATACCCAGGGCAACTTCAACAACCATATAGGAGTCCCGAAGACACTCCTCCAGCTCACTCCCGCCCACGACATCGCAGTTGTCGAGATGGGTGCCAACCATCCCGGAGAGATAAAGACGCTGGTCAATATCGTAGAACCACAGTTCGGCGTGATTACCAACGTCGGAAAGGCCCATCTGCTCGGTTTCGGCAGTTTTGAGGGAGTCGTACGCACCAAAGGCGAACTCTATGATTTCCTCCGTGAGCACAAGGGTACAGCCTTCATCAACGAGAACAACCAGCACCTTATGGGCATCAGCCACGACCTTTCCATCATCAGATACGGAAACAACGGCAGTTTCCTCTCATCCGACCCATTCCTCACATTCAGTTTTGCAGGAAAAGAAGTCAGAACTCAACTCATCGGAGCATACAATACAGACAACTGTCTGTGTGCCGCAGCCGTCGGACATCAGTTCGGAGTGAGCGACGACGACATCATATCCGCCCTCACTGAATACACCCCTACCAACAACCGTTCCATGCTCCGCAAGACCGATAGCAACGACCTTATCATCGATGCCTACAACGCCAACCCAACCAGTATGGCAGCTGCCCTCGACAACTTCAGGCTGATGAAAGCCCAGAACAAGATGTGCATTCTCGGAGCCATGCGCGAACTCGGCGAAGCCTCCACAGAAGAACACCGCAAGATCATCACCACACTTGAGGCTATGGGCATTGACGACGTCATGCTCGTAGGAGAGGAATGGGACGAAGTAGTTCCGGAAGCATCCGCACAGTTCTCCCTTTTCAAGGACATCACCGCCCTCTGCGACTACATCAAGGAAAACCCGGTCAAAGGCCACACCATCCTCGTCAAAGGTTCCAACAGCACCCGCCTCATACAATCAGTAGAATTACTATAATTTCAATCCCCCCAAAATATGAGAACCAAAAACATACGCCCTCTCGTCTTCTCTCGGTTCCTGAGCTTCGCCTGCCATGAGTCAGTCGAATGGTCGAAGGACTTGTCTCTCGTCTTCATTTCCCTTCTTGTCTTCTCATGCAAAGAAGGTCCGAAGCCATCCGATTTCAAGGAAGGCATCCACGAATACGAATACAAGGACAGCGCCACATACAAAGGCGAATGGAAAGACGGGAAGCATCACGGACACGGCACCATAACCTTCACCAACGGCGACACATACGAAGGCGAATGGGTCTATGGCGAGAAGTGCGGCAAGGGAGTCTACAACTTCAAGAAGACAGGCAACCGCTTCGAAGGCGATTTCCGCCACAACCAGCCCGACGGACAGGGTACCTTCTATTTTGCCAACGGCGACAAGTATTCCGGAGGCTACAGCAACAACAAGCCGAACGGTCCGGGCAAGCTGCTCCGCAAGGACGGCAGCTACGAAGAAGGCAACTTCCGCAACGGCCGACTCAACGGAGATTCCTGTGCCGTCATGGAGTCCGACGGACAGAAATACGTAGGTTCCATGCTCAACGGCTTCAAGTCGGGTAAGGGCGTGATGATCTACGCCAACGGCGACAAATACTCAGGAGGCTGGAAAAACGATCAGTGGGAAGGTCACGGACGCTACTACTATTCCGACGGCAGCCAGTACGATGGCGAATTCTCAAGAGGCAAGTACAACGGCTACGGAACCTACACATGGTCCGACGGCGACCAGTACATCGGCAATTACCGCAACGACATGCGTCACGGACACGGAACCATGTACTACAGCGACGGCACGGTTGAAGACGGACTCTGGGAAGATGACCAGTATGTCGGAGAGTGGGTTGAACCCGAACCCGAAACCGACGGCAACACCCTCGAAGAAGGCGAAAGCGAAGAATAATGAGAAAAAATTTGGCATAACCAAATATTTTTCATAACTTTGCAAGCCGAATTGGGCATAGAGCAATCTTTGTCCTCATATTGGTTGATAATTAACAACTCACAATTAAAATAATAAATAGCAATGAAAAGAACATTTCAGCCTCACAATCGCAAGAGGGTAAACAAGCATGGTTTCCGTCAGAGAATGACAACCAAGGGCGGTCGCAACGTATTGGCAGCACGCCGTAAGAAGGGTCGCAAGTCACTCACAGTATCAAGTGAACGTCACGGTAAGTAAAAATTTTCCAAAATCATACTACTATGTTAGCAGGTGACATTAAGAAAAACATATGCTTACGCATTGACGGCAGAATCTATGTAGTTATCGACTTCCTGCACGTAAAGCCAGGCAAGGGTAACACAGTCATGAGAACCAAGCTCCGCGACGTTGCTGACGGCCGCGTTCTTGAACGCACTTGGATCGTAAGTGCAAAACTTGAAGAAGTTCAGGTTGACCACCGCCAGTTCCAGTTCCTCTACAAAGAAGGCAACGACCTCGTATTCATGAACAACGAGACATACGAGCAGGTAAATATCCAGGCTGACTTCATCGAAGGAGTACAGTTCCTCAAGGAAGGTGACAACGTACAGGTAGCAATCGACGCATCTACCGACACCATCCTCACAGCCGAAATTCCAATCAAGACGATTCTCAAGGTCACTTACACAGAGCCAGGCCTCAAGGGCGACACTGCAACCAACGCAACCAAGCCAGCAACCCTCGAGACAGGTGCCGAGATCCGCGTTCCTCTCTTCATCAACGAAGGCGACCTCATCGAAGTTGACACCCGCGACGGTTCATACGTAACAAGAAAGTCATAAATCCAATTTTGACACATAACCCCAACACAAACCGACTGACCCAAGGTCCTACCCCTGACGTCAGTCGGTTTTTTCATGTTCAGACACACGAACAGCGAAAACCCATCCGGTGACACCCGACACTTTTGACACTTTTGACACCAAATGCTCTGCAGATTCAGACAATGTAATCACACTTTCAACGGAAAAAACGAACAAATACCACACTTTCTTAACAAAAAAACGTGAAAACATCACACTTTTTTCAGCGGAATGATACGTAATTGTGGTTTTTCTTATCCTATTTCTACATCAAGCCACAACAAGATGATGTTAAAACTTTTCCGTTTTGAGTTGTTCCTTATCCTATTTCTAC
>DCGE01000142.1:21114-21387 GCA_002314525.1 Prevotellaceae bacterium UBA1786
CTATTTCTACATCAAACCACAACCAAACTGATTCCCCATTCTTTTTCACTGCGTTGTTCCTTATCCTATTTCTACATCAAACCACAACTTGGCGCGCTTAATACAAAGCGGATTCAATGTTGTTCCTTATCCTATTTCTACATCAAACCACAACTGTTGTTTCGACGACAACAACACGTTCCAGTTGTTCCTTATCCTATTTCTACATCAAACCACAACACTCGGCCAGTAGAAAAGGCGCGGTAGCTCGTTGTTCCTTATCCTATTTCTACA
>DCGE01000189.1 GCA_002314525.1 Prevotellaceae bacterium UBA1786
ACACCAGAGTGAAGCTTGTTTTATTCATGCTGCAAAGATACGAAAAATATTCAAGCAACACACTATGGGACATGGGTATTGGTGGAAAAACATCCTTTCTTGACAGAAAACCATTCCTTTTGACACAACCTGCTTTCGAAATGATGATATAATATCTGATAATGACTAAATAACAACCTTCTGGTATCTGGAAAAGCCATAACTTTGCAAACAAAAAAAAAGTTTGTATGAAACTTAAGTTTTTCTGTTCTTTATTTGCGTGTCTGTTGCAAATGTCAGATGCTGGCATTTGCTGTGTAAATGCTTCATCCGCCACTCAGGACGGCAAGATTTCCATAGACATGACGTACTGCCTTGTCAATCCTGATTTCGGCGATGCTTCCTTCACCGACAATGCACCGCATGGATGGGCACTGGAGTGTACCTCAAGCCCACAGTCCAAGATCAGCACTGCATCAAAAGCTGACGGATTCATTCCTGCCGGACAAAACCACTGGCAGTTGTGGCAAGGCAGTGGAAAGTCTTCGGGGAAAGCATACCAGACAGCCACCGGACTGCCAGATGGCAAGTATCTTGTGACGGCGAAGATTGTAAGGTCCTTCGGAGGCAGTCTCTCGCTCTTTGCAGACGCATGTTCCACCTCCGTTCCCGATGGAGGTGCAGCAACCTATTCAGTCGAGACAGATGTGAGCAACGGCCGACTCGACCTGGGCATAGACTTTGATGCTACCAACGGACTGCTGATCGACTATGATGACTTCACCCTCACACTCATAGATGCCGGAATCCAGTCATACAGATCCATTCTGTCTGGCAGGATCGAAGAGGCAACACTGGATACCATGGCCTGGGCGGGCATCTCAACACATCCAGGGTATGACGTGGCTGACGGATTGCGTACTGCCATAGAAAACGCAAAGGCATTGCTTACGTCAGGTGACAAGGCAGATATCAGGTCGGCTTTGTCAGACCTTGACGATGCTATCGGCACGTTCCGTTCTACGTTTAAGACATATACCCAGTTGTACGATGCCATACAGACGGCCAAGAAATACATAGCATCGACGTCATTCGGCGGGAAGGACGCATTCCAGAAGGTCATCGATGAGTCACAGGAAATGTACGAATCCGCCCAAAACCAGTGTGATGCCATTCCTCAGCAGATAGCACTGCTGAAGAAGGCTTACACCTTATATTATAATACACAATACACCATCTCGCCCATTTCACAGACCATCTCCACTGTTGACCTTTCACTTGACGGATCGGAGAAATTCGTACTGCGCGTTGACGGCAAACCATTCTACATGACCAACATCCAGGTCAGGCTCGACAAACTATATGGCTATCAGGGATGGGATGACATTGCACTGGAGTCAGTACTGGAAAAAGCAGCTGATGATGGTTTCAACACCGTTTCCATACCTGTTCACTGGGTGGAGATCGAACCTGAGAAGGATTTCTTCGACTGGCAGATTCTTGACAAGTTCATGACATGGTGCATGAAGTACAATATCAGGATGGAGCTCCTGTGGTTCAGTTGGAGCAGTGGGGGGAGAGTGCAGTACCTATGGAACTGGAACGGCAGGACCCAGCTGCGCACTCCTGACTACGTCTGTTCGCTTGACGGCCATTCCGACTATAACATGCTGCACTCGTCCATGGAATACTCACTCGACTGGCGAGATACCAGGCTGCGTGACCGCGAGGCGTATGTTGTCGGCCAGATGATGGAACACATAGCTGTATGGGAAGCCAACAACGGCCAGCCACACACCGTAATCGGCGTACAACTCGGAAACGAGGCTCGGGGACACTACGAGAACTCCGCTTCCTCGTCTGAGATAATCGAGTATTACAATGTGGTGGGAGATGCTGTCAAGGCATCAAAGCACAGAGTATGGACTCGACTCAACTGCGTCTGCAACGAAACGGCAGGACGTACCGCCGCCAATGAAAAACGACGCAGGAACGGTGGAACCAGCATTGATTTCGTCGGTGTTGACATCTATGGTACCAGTGCTTCGGCAGTAAAGGGAAACCTCAGCGGCTATCTTGACGCGACGGGCCAGAACTACCGTATGATTATGGAATGCGGGGCAAAGGATAGCAATTCACCGATATACCAGATGGCCGCACTTGCCGGAGACAAGGCATTCGACTATTACAACTACTGTGTCGTTGACGGCAATGCCCTCTATTCCAATGACGGCACGACCCTCGTTGAACGTAGCCATGTCGGTGAGGTGAGACAGCGAAACAAGATCCTCAACCTTGCCAATCAGGACATCGCCCTCCGTTCCCACGGCAAGGGGCTCTACGTCTATAACTATGCGGGGAATTCCGTCAGCCCTGAAACGGGTCTTGCAGGAATATCCTTCACCCCATACGAGAATCGTACCCAGGCCATAGCCGTACGCCATACCGATGATTCCATCCTGCTTCTGCCTACGTCGTCCGGACAGTTCTCCATCCCTGCCTCACTCGGTATAGTGCGTGTGGCCGAAGGCTATATGGACGGCGAAAACCAGTGGGTCGAGACAGGCACGGCAACGATGCACGGCAATACCATCACCGTGCTCCGGCCATGCTGCCTCAGACTTGAAAGTCAGGCAACCACGATTGGTTCACCACAGACGTCAATGCCATCACGAGCCTATGATGGTTTCTCCTCTGCCTCCGATGCCTGTTACGTCCATACTCTCAGCGGACTCAGACTTCCGTCTTCGAGTACTCTATGCAGATCCATCATCATACAAAACGGGAAAAAAATCTTTGTCAATAAATAAATCCTAACTAAACAAATTATTATGAAACATCTCATTGCAATCGTTTCTGCCTTCGTTTTCGTTTTCGTAAACGTTTCCATGCAGAAGGCCCATGCACAGCAAGGTGGTGAGTATTGTACTCACCTGATCACTAATCCAGGTTTCGATGACGGAACAACCGGATGGACTTTGGAAACCACCGGGAGTCCGCAGTCTAAGATCAGTACCGGCGAGAAAGGTGGCGGAATCATCCCTGCCGGACAGAACCACTGGCAGCTATGGATGGGCACTGCCTATTCAGGCACTGCATACCAAACTATCTACGGCCTGCCCGATGGTAACTACACCATAGGAGTGGCCATGGTTTCGTCATTCTCAGGACACATCACCCTATTTGCCAATTCCGATACTACTGAGGTAACCAGTGGCGACTACCGTATCTATACCGTCGATGTCGATGTCGATGCTGATACCTTGAAGTTCGGAATCACCTTTGATGTTGCCTCAGGGGCTGTGATTGATTTCGATGAATTCACCCTTCTCTGTAACTATTTGGATGGTGACGATGTCCTTGAAGCCTACCTACACAAACTCGAACTCGCTTTCGATGATATTTCCGACTATTTGATTGAACTGTCCGATAATGGTTTCGAGGGAGTGGCCTTACAACTGGCCGGGGAAGCCGAGGAAATATACTATACTGCAGTAGAGTTCACCGATACCGAACTCATCTCTCAGGCTACCGAACAACTGAAGGCACTCGTTCCTTCATACAAAGTCCGCATCAAGGTGTTCCAGGAACTGAATACTCTGATAGCAAAGGCTGACTACTTGATAAACACTACGTCATATCCTGGTATCAACGCCATGAGCCAAGCACTTGACAATGCCTGCGAATACATCGACAACTCCAATGAATACAATCTTGACGACTTCGACAAGGCGTATGCAGAACTCCAGCAGGCAATCAGGGACTATCGTTTCTCACAGACTGCCACTCAGGACAGTCCGGCAGACTTTACCTTTCTCATCAAGAATCCTGCGTTCTTTAATGAAGACTGCGGCCTCGCCCGTGAGGATGCCAACAACGACAACCGCAGCCAATGGGGTACAAGCAGCGGATGGGTGAATGCATCGGTAAGCAACGGAGGCGACTTCCGTTCGGGATTCCATGCCGGACGCACTTGCTACAACTCATGGTCCAGCAACTTCACATCCATGGATCTCCATCAGGACATCACTGATGTGCCTAACGGCTACTACTCGCTCGTCTGCTACGGACATACATACTCAGGCCAGCTCACTGACCAGCATGCCTATATCCGTTCCACTGCAGGAATCAAGGAGAGTCCTTAAATGACCGTTGACCTCGGCGACGTGGAAGAAGCATGGGAGCGACTCGAAACCCCACAGGTGGCTGTCGTTGACGGTTCGCTCACCATCGGTTTCGCAAGCACATCAGGTGGCGGTACCGTAGGATGGTGGAACGCTACCGACTTCGCCCTTTTCTATCATGGGGAGTCCAGTGAGGACGAACTTATCCGCATCTACGAATCGCGCCTCGACGAATGTGGGCAATATGCCGATGCCATGCACTTTGCCGCAGACCGCACGGCACTGCAGCAAACCATCACCCTTGCATCTGGCAAGACTTCGAAGGACGACATCAATGCCGCTCTCGAATCGCTCAATACGGCCATGGACAGTGCGAAGGTATCTGAGAACGCATACGAGAAGCTCGTAGGTGGCCAGTATGCAACCATCAGCACCGGGCTTCAGGAATCATCATACAGTGCCGACGCAACTCCTATCCTCACTAACGCCATAGCCATTGTCGATGACTTGATAAGTAGCGAGGATGCTACATATGCACGGTTCTCTGACGTCAATACCATTCTCTCCGTCCTCTCCGGCAGCTACTGCACCGCACTCGACGAGGCTGTAGCTTTCGCACAGACAGTGTCAGACCAGACGGCCCGGGATATGTTCCTGGCGGAAATAAAGAAGCAATCCAATGCCCTCTCCACCACCACCGAACTGCCTTCCGAAGAAACTCTCAGAGACTACATCACCACACTCTCCGACATGAAACGCCGATGCAGCATCGCTGATCTGTATGCCTTCGGTGAAACCGACTATACCTCGACCATCATCAACTCTACCGTCGATGTAGCCGAAGTGGGATGGAACTACGACAATGCTACGGGCAACCAGCTGACCAGTGCAGGAAATGCCTACGACGGTGGGTCGAGCCGTTACCACAATTCCTGGAATCCGACTCTCGGAGGCCTCCGCTATTCTGCATGGCAGGACATCGATGGCATACCTAACGGCACTTACGAGCTGAAGGCTATGTGCCGTGTGATGGATGCAGCTCACGGGGCAGAAGGATTTTATCTCTACGCCACTCCTGACGGCGATGCTGAAGGTACAGTCTTCAAGGCCGTACACACGGAACAGATAAACCTTACCAAATATGTGGATCCTGCACTTACAGCTGCCGACGGAGGTGACTCCTTGCAGTACATCTGCCGCACATACGGCTCTATCTGGAGTAAGGCCATGGACGACACTAATATGGGCGAGGATGTCATCGAAGGCTCTGAGGAAGAGAAAATACTGAACGTCAATGGCGGAATGGGCTATGGATGGCAGTGGAACGAACTGCTTGTCGAGGTAACTAATCATAGGCTCACCATAGGTGTCACATGCGACTCCACCTACACTCTCGGACACCATGACACCGACGGCAATGCGTGTGTTCCGTTCTCCGGCTCTCAGATTTCTGCTGACAACTACCACCTCACTCTCGTCTCGCTCGGAGACAACACAAGATGGAATCCTGTCACCGCAATCGAGGAAACAAGAAACGGCGGTCAAGGCGCGATGACTGGCAGCATCTATACTATCACTGGACAGAAAGTCTCCACTATGATGCCAGGTCGTATCTACATCGTTGGCAGAAAGAAAGTCATCACTAAGTAATCACATTAATAATAGTAGAAAAATGAAAAAGGCGATTTTGGCAGCTATCTGCTGCATGTTAGGTTGTATGGGGCTCAGTGCCCAGACAGTTCCTGCTGGTTACACCGACGTAACTGCTACCTATCTCTCAAATCCTGAGTTTGATAGCTTAAACGGTTGGACGAGAAGTTTCAGCGGTG
>DCGE01000221.1:0-15275 GCA_002314525.1 Prevotellaceae bacterium UBA1786
TTGAGTTCTGTGGTGGATGTCATGCCAAGTCAACTGGATGTATCGGAATGGTGAAGATCGTTTCCGAGAGTTCAATTGCAGCAGGTGTGCGCCGAATTGAGGCAATAACCGGTAAGGCCGTTGAGGAATTCATCTACAAGTCAGAGGACTTCGTACGCGACCTGCGTCAGCTGTTCAACAATGCTCCTGATCTTATGGCAACGGTGAAGAAGTGTATTGATGACAACTCGGAACTCAAGCATCAGGTCGATGACTTCAAGAGTCAGCAGATACAGAACTTCAAGAGGGATATGATAGGCAATGCCCGTGAACTGAATGGCATCAAGGTGATGTCGGCGGTTGCTCCTGTCGATGCACAGGGTGCAAAGGATATGGCGTTCCAACTCAGGAACCAGTTCCCTGAGAACCTCGTAGTGGTAGTCGGTGGTTTTGCCGGCGGCAAACCGAACCTCACTGTCGCATTCACTGACGATCTTGTACAAGCTGGAAAGAATGCAGGCACTATTGTACGTGAGGCTGCCAAACTGATTCAGGGCGGCGGTGGTGGTCAACCTCACTTTGCTACTGCCGGTGGCAAGAATGCTGAAACAATCAGGCAGGCAGTGGAAAAGGCCGTTGAACTTGCAACAGCATAGTCCAGATACCTTGTGTTTATCAATAAATCAGAGCCGGCACCATTGCCGGCTCTGTTGGTTATTGATATGTCGGAAGTCATTTGAAGAATGTGAAGTTTACGCTTCCGTAGGTGCGGTGTGAATCGAAACGGGGATGGGTGGTGAAGTCGTTTGTCTTGCCGTGCTCGAGGATGAGAAGTCCATCGGGAGCAAGAATGCCTGCCTGGAAGATGAGGTCGGGTATCTCCTGAATGTTCTCGAGTGCGTAGGGTGGGTCGGCGAAGATGATGTCGAACTGGCGGCTGTTTGCTGTTTGCTGTTTGTTGTTTGCTGAACTGATGTACTTGAATACGTCGCCATGAAGCGGAATCCAGTTGCGGTCGCCTAATTCACGGCACACCTTATTGATAAACTGATAGTGCTGAAAGTCCTTCTCTACTGACACGACCTTGCTGCAGCCTCGTGAGAGGAACTCAAGACTGATGCTTCCTGTCCCGCAGAACAGATCCAGCGCTGTCGGTGCTGCATCGAAGTCGATGTAGGTGTTGTGAAGTACGTTGAACAGACCTTCCTTTGAGAAGTCAGTCGTAGGACGTGCCTTGAAACTATGAGGCACGTCGAATCTGCGATGTTTGTATTTTCCTGAAATGATTCGCATACGGGCTTGTGGTTAGCGGTTAAAGGTAAGGCAGAGAGAAAATAATTAGGAGTTAACAGTTGGGCTGATAAATCACTCCTAACTCCTAACTCCTAACTCATGGTGAGCCGGTCGAACCCACTCCTAACTTCGGCGCAGCCGAACAATCTTACTCCCAGTTACCTGCCATCTTGTTGTTGGAGTCGTCAAGGTCACCCATGCGGAGACCGTACCACTGTTCGTTTTCGTCTTCAATCCAGGCTGTTGTACCATCAGGCTGCTTGGTGCCAATCCACATATCGCGTGTCTTGTTGCGCTTCTCAAGTTCTGACTTGAGGTTCTTGATCTTCTTTGAATCCAAGCCGTCCAAGTAGTCGTCGAGATTGGCGCGGATTTCGCATACCTGATCCCACTCCTGTGACTTGCTGTTGTAGTTGAGAGATTTGCGAACGGCAATCTGACCGCCTTCGCGTCCTACAGGACATATCTTGAGTGAGTCTGCATTGGTGATGCCGAGCATCTCGGATGCCTTTACCCATACGGTGTCACGACGGATGATTCCCTGTGCAACAGCCTCGGATTCTGTGAGTCCTGCCTCGAGCTGGTCGTCGGTGAGTTCACCTTCCTTGATGACCTTCTCAACTGCCATTGAGTCGCGTACCCAACTGACAAGTGAATCTATATCACCGCAGTACTGATTTGCGTGACTTGCCCTGAACTTCTCTTCAGCATCACGGATCTTCATAAGACGTGAGATGACTGCTTCTTCTCTCTCCTTCTTTGCTGCATCGAACTCGATGTCACTGTAAATGCTCAAGAAGCAAACATAGACTAATGCCAATACAATTACAAGTAACACCCAGTTAAAAATACTTTTTTTGTTCATAATTGATGTTGTTATTTTTATTTTTCGTATATTCGTACCGCAAATTTAATAAAATATTCACAATTCACCACTGACTAAGACCAATTATTTTCAAAAAAATGTTGATTGACTACCTAAAAAGCCAAATAATCGGCCAATTTGGCATGAATCCAACCTCCCAACAGCATGAATTGATTCATGCTCTTGCTGAATTCATGCTGCCAAAGGCTGATGGTCAGAGTGATGAAAAACCTACATTTATTCTGCGAGGTTTTGCAGGAACGGGAAAGACGACTCTGGTAAGTGCACTGGTTCGTGCTATGGCACAGATGGAGCGTAAATGTGTACTGATGGCTCCTACCGGAAGGGCTGCAAAAGTGTTCTCTCACTATTCTGGATTTCCTGCATATACGATACATAAACGTATCTATAAATTTGATTTCGATACTTCGGGGGGGCAGCATTATACTATCGACTTCAACAAGATGAAGGATACGCTTTTCATCATAGATGAGGCTTCAATGATAGATCTTGACTCGGGCCTTCTGCATGATTTGGTATCTTATGTCTTTTCGGGTTCTGGGTGCAGGCTGATACTGATGGGTGATACGGCACAGCTGCCTCCGGTGGGGAGTTATGAAAGTCCGGCTCTACAGGATTCCATGCTTTCCACAATGGGTCTTGACGTAACGTCCTATACCCTTACTGACGTAATCCGTCAGACACGTCAATCGAGCATCCTTTCGAATGCAACATTCTTAAGAAGCCTGATACCTGATGCAGGTTCGATGTTTTCGCTCGGAGGCCATGACCCGGATGGGAAACTGCCGAGGATTGAATTCAGCAAGGAGACTGTCAACCTATCAGGAAGCGAACTGATAGAAGCCATTTCTGATTCGTATGACAGATTCGGAATTGAACAGACGGCAATTGTCTGTCGGTCGAATAAGAGAGCGAACATATACAACCAAGGTATCAGGGCTCAGATCCTTGACTATGAGGAGGAACTGGAACCCGGAGATATCCTGATGATTGCCAAGAATAACTACTTTTGGCTGGATAAGAACTATCCTCCGCTTCCTGCTGAGGGTGATACGGCATCAGATGGAAGCAGGTCGGGAACCGGACTTATCTCATTTCTTGCCAATGGTGATATTGCGGTGGTTGAACGCGTGTATCACGAACACGAACTCTATGGATTCAGGTTTGCGGAGTGTGATTTATACTTGCCTGACTATGACGATCTACCTGTATCTGCAACAGTACTTCTCGACACTCTCCATGCCGAGGCTCCTTCGCTGACTGCAGAACAGAGCGAGACCCTGTTCACAAGGGTGATGGAGGACTATGATGACATCCCTAACAAGAAGGAACGGCTGAAGAAACTCAAGGAGGATGTGCATTTCAATGCCCTTCAGATAAAGTATGCCTATGCGGTGACGTGCCATAAGGCACAGGGCGGCCAATGGAAGAATGTGTTCATAGACCAGGGCTATGTCGCGCCTGAGATGATAGGACCTGAGTATTACCGATGGCTCTACACGGCGTTCACGAGAGCCACAAGGAAGGTCTATCTGGTAAATTGGCCAGAAGGGAAGGATAAGGATTGAAGGCAAAAAGAAACGACGGCATGATTTGAGTGTGCCGTCGTTTCTTTTTATGTTTGGGTAATTGGGGAAATCTTAGAACATGCCGCCTCCAAAGCCTCCTCCGAAACCACCTCCGAAACCGCCCATTCCGCCTCCGAAGCCTCCCATACCGCCACCGAAGCCACCACGGCCTCCGAATGGACTCTTGCCTCCGAATGCATTGAACTTATAGGTGACGCGGAGCATTCCGTATTGGTAGATGGAGTTGGTACGTGAGTCACGACGCATCATTTCGTTGATTGTACGAGAGATGTTGCTCTGTTCGCCGAGGATATCATTCCACTCGAGCATAACAGTAAGGTTACCTTTGAGGAATGTCTGTGATACCTGTGCGTTCCAGAGAAGTTCGTCGGTGTTCATACTTGCAGATGAGTAGCCGCGACGACTGTTCATACCTATGTCGGTAGTGAGGGTAAGACCGAATTTGGTAGTGTATTGGAAATCCATACCATAGCTGAAGTCCCATGAGTCCTGGTTGTTGGCATCTGTGACGTTGTTGCGAGAGTGGCTGAAGTTCACATCACCATTGAGAGAAACTTCGATGAGGTCGCGACGATAGCTGATACTTGCACTCTGACCTATGTCGAATGACTTGGTAGTAGACTTGACATTCTCGCTGTTCAATTGTGTGTAGCCGACATTGTTCCTGTAGCCTAAGTTGGTGAATGCATCGACTGTGAAGTATTTGTTCTCCTGATCGAGCGGAGTGTTGAATCCGAATCCGCCATTGACATTCCAGTTGCCGTTGATATTCTCAGGGGTGGTAGTGCGAACACCAGTGATAGAATCGTACTCAACGATGTTCGAGATGTTGTTCTGTGTGAAACCGCCATTGAGGTATCCGAAGAAGCTGCGCTGTGTCTCTTCCTTGTATGTGTTGAAGTTAACACGGATGTTGTGGTTGAATGCAGGAGTTAGGTTTGGATTACCTTTTGTGATATTCAGAGGGTTGGAGTCGTCTGTGATATCAAGGAGGTTGGTAAGATTCGGCTGGTTCATTCGTCCGTTGTAGTTAATGCGCAGCTGGGTCATGCGGTTAGGCTGATAGCGATACTGGATGCGTGGGGCGAAATTGAACTGGTTCTTTGAGATGTCGTAGGTCTTTCCCTTGTAGATGTAGTGGAGATTTGTGTTGATAGGAATGAAATCAACACCCAGACTGAAGTTCGAGAAGTCGGTCACTCGGCGGAAAGACAGCGATGCAGTGTGCTGATAAGTCTTATATTCGGATAACTGGCTGAGTGACTCGTCGTATATGCGGCTCTTCTTAGCCACTTCGTCCATGTACTTGAGGATACCGTCAACATCGTAGCGGTAGCTATCCAACGCGTCGTAGAGCTGTCGGTATGCTTCCTCAGTTGATTCATAAATGAATGCCTGCTTGTCGTTCTTGTTGTAGTTGTAACCGAATTCGTAGCCGAACTGCAGGTATGTCTTGTAGGCAATCGGTTCGCTGTAGGTCAGTCGGGCATTGATATTGTTGCGACGTGAAGGTGTGTTGTAGTAGCGGTTGTTGTACTGGTCGCTCATGTTGTACTTGTAGAAGATATCTGCTGCAGAGAGTTGCTGGCTTTCTCCGTTGTTGACGCTTCCGTTGAGACGAAGGGTGATGTTGCGGCCATCGTCGTTGAGTTTGCGGTTGGCCTGCAATGTTCCCTGCAGGTTGTTGCTCTCGCTGAATGTCTGTTGACGGCTTGTGTTAGTGTTGACGACAATTTCGGTCAATCTGTCAATCTTGCCTGACAGAATACTGTCGAGCGGATTGTCAACTACTTCGTTAGGGTCTTTGTTGAAGGTTGCTTCACCACTGTAGGAATATCCACGGTTGCGTGAATAAGTATAGCTTGGGCGGAAGATGACGTTTGTCATTGTGTCAGGTTTCCATTCGAGACGGAACTGTGTGTTGAGGCTGATATTGCTTGAGTAGCTCTGGTTGAGACTCTCGCTGAACGAACCGCTCTTGCTTACGAAACTCTGCTGAGAAGTCTGAGTACGTGAATCGGAACCGTTGTAGTTGAAGTTTACGCTACCTCCGGTCTCAAGTTTGTCGCTTGTGGTTGCGAAGTTGATACCTGCATTCTTGCTGGCACGGAGACCACCGCCACCGAAACTCCATCCACGGCCTCCACCGCCACCGAAACCCATGTCGTTGACGTTGTTCATACCACCGAGAACTGTAATTTGTGATGTCTCAGTGATGCGCATCACGTTGGCCCTTGCTGCGTAGCGCTTCTCAGTACCTACACCACCATTGAGGTTGCCGATCCAACCGTTCATCATACCCTTCTTGACTGAGAGGTCGAGAACTGTCTCGTCTTCACCGTCATCAATTCCGGTTACACGTGACATGTCGCTCTTGCGGTCGTAGCTCTTGATATTGTCAACGATGTCAACCGGAATGTTCTTCATTGCAGTCTGAGTATCGTTGAGGAAGAACTCCTTACCGTTGACCATAATCTTGTTGACGGTCTTTCCGTTGATGGTGATCTGTCCGTTTTCATCAACCTTTGCACCTGGGAGTTTCTTTACGAGTGCTTCAAGGGTACTTCCTGCCGGAGTACGATAGGCTGCGGCATTGAAGATGATGGAGTCACCCGATACCTTGACCTTTGCTGCGTTGGCTGTTACCTGAGTCTCGGAGATTAGAACGTTGTCACTCTCAAGAGTAACGAAACCAAGATCTGTATTCTTCTTGGCTTTACTTATGGAGAGTTCGAAAGACTGTTCCTTTGCCTTGTAGCCGATGTAGGATACTTTGAGCTTGTACTTTCCCTTTTCAAGATCCTTGATGGTGAATGCACCATCAATGTCAGTAGCAGCACCTGCTACGTACTTACCATCCTCTGCCTGCAGCACCTGAACTGTTGCTGATGGAATTGACTCTTTTGTGTCGTTGTCGATGATAATGCCATTGACGGTAAACTTCTGCGCGTTCATAGCCGTCGCCATTACCATTGCAATGGCCAGTAAAATAAATCTTTTCATAATGATTATCTGTCTGTAATAAATTTCAAATTATACTAATATGACGCAAAGATACTAATTTGGTTTAATATAATAGGTGTGTTTTGAGAGTTTTTTATGCGCTGACATTGCTTTTTCAGAAAAATGCCTTATCTTTGTACGAAAATCAAGAAGACAATGTCAACAATTGCTCCTTTTTCACGTAATATGTACGTGATGACCAAACCTGTCGGTGCTGCATGTAATATGGAGTGCAAATACTGCTATTATCTTGAGAAGAAGAATCTCTACAAAGGTGCCGGTACTGTGATGAGTGACTCTCTGTTGGAGAAATTCATAAAGGACTATATTGAATCGCAGACTCTTCCTCAGGTGATGTTTACATGGCATGGGGGAGAACCGTTGCTCCTTCCGATAAGTTTCTACGAGAGGGTGATACGTCTTCAGGAGAAATACGGTGCTGGAAGACAGATTGATAATTGTATCCAGACAAACGGCACTTTGCTCAATGACGACTGGGCAAGATTCTTCCATAATCATGGCTGGCTTGTAGGAGTATCTATCGATGGTCCGCAGCAATACCACGACCTGTACAGGAAAATGCGTAACCAGGAGCCGTCTTTCACAAAGGTGCTGAGGGGTATTGAGTGTCTTGACAGATGTGGCGCAGAGTGGAATGCCATGGCTGTGATCAACAATGTCAACGCGGATCATCCTGCTGAATTCTACAGGTTCTTCAAGTCAATAGGATGTCACTACATCCAGTTCACTCCGATTGTTGAGCGTATCGTGTTGGAAAATGGTACAAAACGTTTAGCCAATATCATGGATAAGGATGCCGTACGTCTGGCTGAATGGTCCGTCAGTCCTGAACAGTGGGGTCGGTTTCTTTGTAGGTTGTTCGATGAATGGAAGGCGCGTGACATAGGTGTGTGGTTTATCCAGATCTTTGATTCCATTTTGGCAAACTGGGTGGGTATGCCTCCTGGAAACTGCTCATACGCCCCATATTGCGGTCATGCCGGAGTCATGGAGCATAATGGCGATGTGTATTGCTGTGATCATTTCGTGTTTCCTCAATATAGGCTGGGAAATATCATGCAAAACACGTTGGTTGAGATGATGTTCGGTATGCGGCAGCAGGAGTTTGGACGCAGCAAACGGGAATCGCTTCCTGTACAATGCAGGCAATGTAAGTGGCTCAGATTGTGTAACGGCGAATGTCCGAAGAACAGGTTTGCAGTGACTGCTGATGGCGAATCAGGACTGAACTACCTGTGTGAAGGATACAGAAGGTTCTTTGAACATTCAGCTCCTGTCTTCGAGCGACTTGCCCTCTCTTTCAAGGTACGCTGACCACACGGCTTCGTCAGGGCAGACTTTGCGGATGCGGCTCAGTGTCTCCGGACGGATCTGAAGTAGTGAGGCTATGTGCTTGACTGGTGAACGTCGGACGATCTCAGGGAATTCAGCCATCAGTTTCAGGTATCTGTCTTTTGCTTTGGGAGTTTTCAGTATGCGGTAACCATTCTCCATTGCCTGCAGAACTTGTGCTGTGAATGCAATACAGAATTGCGCAATATTGAAATTGGTTGAGATCAGCTCTTTGACGGAATCGTATGACAGGCAGTATAGTGTAGTAGGTTCAATGGTCTCAACAATGTGCTCGGATGGCTTCTGATTGTAGAAACTGTCCATGCTGCAGACAATACACCCTTCGTTTGCAATGGCAATCGTTATTTCCTGATCATCGGAAATGATGTATTGGCGAACCATTCCTTTTTCTATGTAATAATATTCATTGCATATTTCTCCCTTTGCAATGATGGTCTTCTTCTGCTTGAACTTCCTGACTTGTGAATGACTTGCCAGAAGATCTACATCATCGGGTGTTAATGCAATCTCGTATTTTCTTGAGATTTCTTTTATAAGTTCTTTTGTCTTTTCTAACATAAGGCGTTTAACAATGTAGTGTAACTATAAGTGCTTGTATAATGATTCAGGAGTAGTGCCGCTCGCCGAAAATCAGTGATCCCACCCGAATCATCGTGCTACCTTCATCTAAGGCTATCTGGTAGTCATCGCTCATTCNNTCCCATTGACAGTTCGCTGAATTTGTCGTCATCCGGGAAATATCGTTTTTTTATGTCGTTGAATATGTCGTGTGCATAGTGGAACTCACTGTGAATCTGGTTTTCGTCTATCGTGTTTGTTGCCATGCACATCAGACCTCTCACTCTGACGTTCTTCAATATCCATTCGCCATCGACAAATAACGAATCAAGGGCGGAAGTGAGTTCGGAACTTGTGAAGCCGAATTTTGTTTCCTCCTGTGCTACGTAAATCTGCAGCAGGCAATCAACTATTCTGTTGCTTTTCCGTGCCTGTAGGTCAATTTCCTTGAGAAGCTTCAGTGAATCAACGGAATGGATAAGTGAGACAAAAGGTGTGATATACTTTACTTTGTTTGTCTGCAGATGGCCGATGAAGTGCCATTGGATGTCTTGTGGAAGTGCTGGTTGCTTCTGCATGAGTTCCTGAACGTGCGACTCACCGAATATGCGCTGTCCGGCATTGTACGCCTCCATGATGGCCTCGTTGGGGTGATATTTCGATATCGCCACCAACTTGACGTCATCAGGAAGTTCGTCAAGGATTTTCTCTATGTAGAATTTCACCCTCATCCTTCTTCTGTAGTCGGTTCTTCAACCTTGAGCGTGAATACGTCAAGCAGGTTGGTTTCCTGAATAAGTGCAATCTGGTAGTCCATCATCGAACCTTGCATTCCTCGTTTGAAATGCTCAAGTGCTCCCTCAAGAGTCTTTGCCTGTACAAGACTGACGAATGGTGACTTCTTTTCGTTGCCTTTGTCATCGATAGATATCATGTTTATCTTGACCTTGAACCATCTGTCATCATTCTCGTCATCAGACATGAAGAGTTCTGCATATTTCGCGCGCTTGATGTTTGTCACGTCAAGTTGACCGTTGCAGAATGGTGACACTTCTTCTATGATGCGTGCCTCTGCATCAGTAAATGTCATTGCGTCAACAAGATATGTCTCACTGAACTTTTTAATCTTTCCCTCACCGATCTCTTTCTCGGTTGCTATCTTACATTCAAACCAGTTATTTGATTCCATTTTTTTAAAAAATTGAAGATGCAAATTTATGAAAAAAAAGTGTAACCTCCAAATAAAAGTTTATTCGATCTCAATATGAATCTGCTTTTGTGTAATAGGATGGATGAACTCAAGCATCTGTGCCTGAAGTTGGAGAGGGGTCGGAGTGCTACACGGAATGCCATATAGATTATCACCGACAATCGGACATCCAAGTCCTTCTTCTGACGCGCAATGAACTCTTAGCTGGTATGTGCGACCGGTATGGGGAAAGAGGTCGACGAGAGTCCTCCCGTCGGCTCTTGAAACTACTCTGAACTCAGTGATGGCTTTCTTTCCGTGCTCGTAGTCAATGCATTGGCGTGGACGGTTGAGATAGTCTGACGAAAGAGGCAGTGATACCGTACCACTGTCATTCTCAACTATTCCTTCGAGCATGGCCCGGTAGCGTTTCTTTACCTGTCTGTCGGCAAACAGGTGTTGCAGGTCTTTCTGTGTCTGGGCATGACGCACCAGAATCTGAAGTCCTGAAGTATGCATGTCAAGTCTGTGAACCGGATAGACATCCTGAATGATATCCGTCACACATGGAGCATGTACTTTTCCTGGAACGGAGAGCATTCCGGAAGGTTTGTTGACGATTATCAGCCATTCGTCTTCATATACCACCTTGAGTTCTTCGGCCAATCTGCTGTTATCAGCATTCATAGGATCGTCATCCACTTCCAACCCTTTGAGCATCCATGACAGTATTGGCTTGCATCTGCCCTGACATGAAGGGTAGTAGGACAGATGGTGGCGTATCTCCCCTTTCGGAGTGAGTCCTATCCAGAACTCAGCCATGCAGATGGGTTGCCATCCGTTTTGGAAGACATATTGCAGCATCTTGGGAGCACAGCAGTCACCGCTGCCGGAAGGTGGGTATTTCAACGGTGTCTCGAAGAAGATGTCAAGCAGGTTGCGTGTCTCACCTTCAGCATTCAGCATATTGTACTGGGAATAGATGTAATCCTGAAGTTGTTTTGATTCTTCGGGAGTGTTCGGAATGGAATGGGGTGGGAGAGTATAGACTGACGGTACGAAGAATGATTCATCCACTCCCCAGTTCAATGTACCGGAAAAGGCTGTGACAAAATTGACTTCTCCTGACTCTTCCTTGCCGGTACTGACAATCATAACTCCGAACATCTTGCCATGATGGCGTTCCAGTTCGGGAATTGATGCTTGCAGATACTTAATAACCTCACCTGCTGCCTGTATGCACAGCGGGTGAGGTGTATATTCGAATGGATATGTGAACTTATCTGGAAAGTCGGATGACGCAGAAAGAGTATGCAGGCAGTTCATAGTCCGTTGTTTCTGAAACCGGTATTTTGGAATATGTAGGTTTTGAGTCTTTGTCTGATGGTTTGCCTGTGAGTACAGAAAGTGATGCTTCATGCTGATATCCGGATATGTCTCCAAGATTGAGCTTCATGTTGACAGATGCCGGAAGCAGATTGACGAGTTTGACGATGAGGTCGCCATTCTCTGCACGTACGACCGATGAATTGACACGCAGTCTTACATTCTCGTTTACCCTTCTGTTGTTGCTCTGAAGACTGACAGACGACGATAGATATTCCGTTCCGTTGTTCTGTCCTGCAAGCATCTGTGTGTAGTAGCTCGGCGATGGCTTGACTTCCGATGAGTTGAAGTATATCAAGTCAGGATTCCACTGGCAGTGTCCTTCTCTGCCGAATAGCGGTGCATACGATGACATGACGACTACATCGGCATTTCTCTCAAGATTGGTGATATGGAGTGCTTCTGCAAGTGCATTTTCGAGTGTGTTGTTTCGACTTGCCCATTCTCCGAGATATACTTTCGTGCCTTGACGGTCGTACTTGTCGTAGAACTGCTGGTTATGGATGAACCAGCCTGGATTGACATAGTAATGCTCGTCAGCATACTCTACATTCTCCTCCTTGGCCAAATCCCAACCGTACTCATAGTCACTTCCTTCAAAGAAAGGTCCTGCTGTTCCGACGATTTCTATTTCAGGATGCTTCTCTTTGATGCCTCGTTTCAAGAACTTGAATCTCTCTGTGAATACTTCGGAGATGAGGTCTTCGTTTCCTATACCGAGCATCTTGAGGTTGAACGGTGCTGGATGTCCTGCATCAGCGCGCATCTTTGCCCATTTTGATGTGCGTGGATCGCCATTTGCCCATTCAATCAGGTCAAGCAGTTCCTGAAGATATTCCTCCATGGTCGGAACAGTGGCGATTGCACGGCCTTTTTGGTATGCAAAAGGCAGTCCGCCTTGCTGTCCCATGCCGCCTTTGCTCGAATTCTGACAAGGAACACCTGCCGGCAATACAGGAAGCGGCTCTGCTCCGATATCCTCACAGAATTGGAAATACTCGTAGAATCCCAATCCCAGACTCTGGTGGTAATTCCAGATGTTGAAGTCGCCTTTCCTCTCCCAAAGTGGCCCTATGGTGTTCTTCCAGTGATACATGTTGTTGAGGCCATTGCCGTGGGAAAGACATCCGCCTGGGAATCTGATGAAGCGAGGATGCATGTCTGCAAGTACCTGAGCCAGGTCTTTACGCATGCCGTTAGTCCTTCCTTTGTATGTGTTCTGAGGGAAAACACTGATGAAGTCAAGTTCAAGTGTCCCTTCTTGCATTGGCTCGATGGCAAGCTGGGCTTTGGTCGAGGTTGCAGAAGCCTTGAGGACGACTTTCTGCTGTATCCAGGAGTCTGTTGCTTTGAGGGTTGCGGACGACAGGACTTTTCCGCCATCTATGAGCGATACCTTTATCTTCCCTTTTCCGCGGATAAATGCAGAAACGTTGTATTTCTCGCCTTTGACGATCGACATCCCGTCAAAACCTTCGTTGATCAGTCTTCCCCCCGACTTGTCGGTTGTGAGTCTGATGTAGTGGGAGTTGTTCTGGTGGATAGGTTTTTCGGTAGTTACCTCAACGCTGCAATCGCCTTCTGTCTTCCAGTATGACAGGTGGTTCCAGTTGCGGTTGTCTTTCTCGCAGTATTCAAAATCACGGTTCTGAACCAACTCTGCATAGAGTCCTCCGTCGGCTGCATAATTGATGTCCTCAAAGAAGATACCTATGAGATTCTTGCTTATGGCTTTTGATGACGTAGGGTCAATGGTCATCGTGCCACTCACCTCCTTCAGATTGGCGAATCGTATGGCATCGTCTCTCATGCTTTCATTGTAGCCAGCCTCACGTGCCTGAGTTGCCTCCACCTTATTTATTATATTGTCTACAAGACTCCATGGTGCCTTCGAGATATTTCCCATAAATGATTCTCCATCGATCTTGGCAGCGATGCGTGTCGTCTTCCAATTGCGTACCCTCTGGGCTTTCGACCAGTTCCTGAAATCCGTGCTCGTCACTTCCCATGCCATTCCTTCTTTGTCTTTGAAGGTCACTACGAACACATCGTGATCCTTTGTCAATACTGGTTCCAGAACAGTCAAGGCACCGCCATTTGTCTCAAATCCAGTTGCCGGAACAACGTAAGGATAGTCCTGAGGCTTCCATACGGAGAGTTTCTGTGTGAGTGTAGTGGCAAACTGGTTGACTCTGTCATTGAGTTGCCAAACGGCGTACCAGGTATCGCCGTCTTTCAGCACTGATGGATTGTACATGCTCTTTTCTGCACCCCAAGGACCGAAGTCGCTGCTGACGAACGAACGGTCTCTGCCTATCGCTGTCCAATTCTTGTTGTCGACACTATAGGCTATGTGCAGTCCTTTATGCGAGTCGTTGGGTGTGTTGTAGATGAACAGATACACAGAATCCGGTACAATCGCATTGATGCCAAGTGCGAAAAGCGACAACAGTGCTGTCAATAATAGGTTTTTCTTCATAAGTAGGTTGGTTGATGAATGATTTATCTTTCGCGGATGATTACCGTTGAATTCACTGTGTTGGTCGTCTTATACAATGCATCGCCTGCATAAACTGATGCTGTACCTGTGATTGATACGTAGAGCTTGCCGTTGACGTTCGGTGCAGTGAAACCGAAAAAGATGTTGTTTGCTGAGTCGCGGCTGAAGCTTGTAACGGAAAATGTCGTTGCGTTGTAGCTTACTGTAAACTTCTTTAGGTCGCTGTTTGTTCCTTCGTCGGCGATTTTGATTGTTGCCTTAATCTGGCTGCCCTGATATACGGTGTCTGGCGAAAGCGTCAACTTGCCCAGAACAGGAATCGTCGCTGTCGCTTTGTCGTCTTCGCATGATACTGCAATCATCGTGATTGCCAGAATGCTGAAAAATAATAATTTCTTCATTGGGATATTAATTGTTAATTGTTTATTACGCTCATGTAGTTGGCAATGTACTTGCCTATGATGTCGAACTCGATGTTGACTTTCGTGCCGACTATGAAGTTGTGGAAGTTTGTCACTTGGTGAGTGAACGGAATGATACATACCTGAAACGAATTGTTCGTTGGGTTGCAAACCGTCAGTGATACTCCGTTGACAGTCACCGAACCTTTGTCAACACAGAAATATCCGCGTTTTGCCATCTCTGCGTCCTGCTTGTATTCAAAGGTATATATCCAGCTGCCTTCGGCATCTTCTATCGATGTGCAGATGGCTGTTTCGTCAACATGGCCCTGAACCAGATGCCCGTCCAACCGACCTTCCATCTTCATGGAGCGTTCCACATTGACTTCATCACCCACAGCCAATCCACCGAGATTGCTCCGGTCGAGGGTTTCCTTCATGGCTGTAACGACATAACTGGTCTTCTTCCCTTCTGCGTCTTTGTTGAATCTCACAACAGTGAGGCATACTCCGTTGTGGGCAACGCTCTGGTCTATCTTCAGTTCCTCTACGAAAGAACATTCCATCGTGAAATGGATATTCTCCTGCTCCCGCTCTATGGCAACTACTCTTGCTGTCTCTTCTACTATTCCTGAAAACATGGTGTCGATGATTTTTGATGTTTGAGTTCCTATTGGTTACATGAATGATTCGTCGATGTCTTCGTCCTGAACCTCAACGTCAATGGAGTCGTGTCGTACCATAGTCGGTGATGCCAGTCCGTTGAGTTCGTCGGCACAGAGTTCAAAGTCTTCCGGCTCTTCGAATTCATCGGATGTGGTAATTCCGAACAGACTTCCTGACTTGTACAGGCGTGACATGAACAATCCGTATATCGGTAGGGCTGCACGAGCTCCCTGACCGAACGACATGCTGTTGAAGTGGATATCGCGATCGTCACCACCAACCCATGTGCCTACTACGAGGTTTGGAGTCACTCCCATGAACCAAGCATCGGAATGTGAGTTCGTAGTACCTGTCTTACCTCCTGTGTCGGCACCGCCTATGTAACTGAGCAGACGGCGTCCGGTACCGTTCGTGATTACACTTCTCATCATCGTGATCATCTGGTATGCTG
>DCGE01000221.1:15304-15586 GCA_002314525.1 Prevotellaceae bacterium UBA1786
ATTCTCGCTCATCACTTCGTTGGCTCTCGGAATGAATGTGCCGACAACATTTCCCTGGGCATCCTCAATGCGTGTCACCAACATCGGAGCCATTCTCACGCCCTTGTTGGCAAATGCCGTGTAGGCACTGCAGAGTTCGCCCACACTGATGTCGCAAGGTCCGAGACAGAGTGACAGGGTAGGGTCTATCGAAACTGTTCCAACTCCCATCTCCCTCAGATATGATACGAGGTTGTGAGGGTTTATCTGGTTGATGAGCCATGCCGATGCCTGGTTGTTGGA
>DCGE01000198.1:0-1742 GCA_002314525.1 Prevotellaceae bacterium UBA1786
AAAAGAACGATATCACCCATATTTGTTAAAATTTCATTTGTTCGGTGAATTTATTGAGCCCACCTTTAATTAATCAGTTAATGAATTCTTAGCTGTAAGAGTACCCTTTCTGAAGAAATGCCACAGGAGAGCTCCAGCCGTCACAATGGAGATGCAATCGGATGCCGCAATACTTGCCCACACGCCTGCTGTTCCGTAGAAGTGTGGAAGTATCAGCAGCAACGGCATCAGGAACACCAACTGACGGCTCACAGAGAGGAAGATACTCTTCTTTGGCATACCGAGACTCTGGAAGAAGTTACCTGTTACTATCTGAAAACCGACAAGAGGGTTGAAGAGAACAATGATCTTCATGCCTTCCACTGACAAGGCAGTGAGACGTTCATCATCAGTAAACATCGAGACGGGCAGCTGAGGGAAAAACTCACAAAGTGTGAAACTGCATGTCATAACTATTGTCGCCAAGACAACAGTCTTCTTGAATACGTCAATCACTCTATCGTACTGCTGGGCACCATAGTTGTATCCTGCTATCGGTTGCATGCCCTGACATACTCCGAGGGTTATCATGACGAACATAAATGTGATACCATTTACAATACCATAGGCACCAATAGCCAAATCACCGCCATGATCGCGCAGACCTCTGTTGATCAATATCACGACCATACAAGCACAGAGTTGCATGCAAAACGGAGAGATACCGATTGAAATAATATTCTTGACTATTCGCTTGCGAAGCCCGTAAATCCCTCGCTGCAAGTGTATGAGATCGTTCTTATCACATAGTACGTACCACAACCAGATGGTAGCAAGGGTCTGCGAGAGTACGGTTGCCCATGCTGCACCGGCAATACCAAGATTGAAGCCCCAGTCATAAATAAAAATCGGGTCGAGGATGACATTGAGTGCAACTCCGAAGACTGTCGATAGCATTGCTTTGTTCGGATGGCCGACGACGCGAAGTACACTGCAAAGTCCATGATTCAGATGGTTGATGATATTGCCATAGAGGATTATCATCATGTATGTTCTTGCATATTCAATGGTGTTTTCGCTTGCACCGAAGAATTCAAGTATTGGGTC
This sequence comes from Prevotellaceae bacterium UBA1786, assembly GCA_002314525.1. The sequence goes on from DCGE01000198.1 coordinate 1,087, forward strand.
AATGAAAAGGATGGCAAACAGCGAAAACAAGAAACCGATGATGACATTCAACGAGATGACGTTTCCCAACACACGCGTGGCAGTGTTGTAATCATGTTGCCCGAGCTTGATGGAAAGCAATGTGCTACCGCCGACCCCTATCATAGCACCGAACGAGGCACCGAGATTGACAATCGGGAAAGTCACTGCAAGACCTGATATCGCCAACGCACCCACTCCCTGTCCGATGAAGATACGGTCAACTATGTTATAGACTGATGCGGCCACCATCGAGATGACCGCAGGCACGGCATATTGAACGAGCAACTTACCAACCTTTTCCGTTCCTAACTCCTTTGGAGTTTTCTTGTCATTCATTTACTTTTTTCTTTTCCTGTCGTCTTTCTTGTCAAAATCTGTCCAAGCCGGAGGTTCCACACCGAGGAGGTTCCTGACGAAGAAATCATAACGCTTATGCTCTCCATACTTGTCGCCCATCGTATGTTTTGCTCCCGGAAGATATATGAATTCAAAATCCTTGTTTGCCTTCTGAAGGGCATTGACCACCTGAAATGTTGATGAAGGATCGACATTGTCATCCATCTCACCGACTACAAGCATCAGCTTGCCAGTGAGGTTACCGGCATTGACCACGTTGGAACTGGCCACATAACTAT
>DCGE01000198.1:1764-35388 GCA_002314525.1 Prevotellaceae bacterium UBA1786
AACCCATCCATTGCTCGTTCCACCATATCTTATCCATTCGGTTGTCGTGGCATCCACAGGCAGCATAGCCAACCTTATAGAAGTCGCCATGGAACAGCAAGGCACCCAGAGCCTCCTGACCGCCAGCCGAACAGCCATAGATACCCATACGGGAAATATCCATGTACTTATACTTCCTGGCTGCGGCCTTTATCCACTCAATCCTGTCAGGAAAGCCTGAATCCTTGAGGTTCTTATAGCAGACCTGTTCAAAGTCAAGAGTGCGGAAGGATGTTGACATTGCATCAAGCTGAACGACTATGAATCCAAGTTCGGCAATATCAGAGAGATTGCCGTACCAAGTCGAGAACGATTTCGGCACATACTGATCACCAGGACCTGAATAGATGTATTCTATCACCGGATATTTTTTCTTCGGATTGAAGTTGGAAGGACGTACTATCAGTCCCCACATGTCAGTTTTGCCGTCACGTCCTTTGGCTACAAAGACCTCCGGTGCCTTCCAGCCGGTTTTTTCAAGTTCGGTGATATCCGCACGGCCCAGTTCCCTGACAATACTTCCGTCACGTCCTGAACGCAGTACCGTAATCGGCGGCTGGGTGACGGATGAATATGTATCGACAAGATATTCCATGTCACGGCTGAACACCGCCTTATGTGTTCCATTGCCCGGTGTGAGTTCGGTGAGTCCTGTACCGTCGAGATTGATTCTGTAGTAATGAATGAAATACGGATCTTCGTCCTTGTTCATTCCGTTGGCAGTAAACCAGATGACACCCTTCTCTTCATCAATTCTCTGAACATCGCGTACCCAGTATTCACCTTTGGTTATCTGACGGCCGATATTGCCCTGAGTTCTGTCATACAAGTACAGATGGGCATAGTTCGACCTGTCGCTCTTCCATATTATACGTTTTCCGTCACGGAAATCATGGCGGTAGTTACGACTGTAAGCCACGTATTTCGGGTTGGTCTCCTCAATCAGCACTCGTACATTGCCATCAAGGTCCATTTCCAGCACGCGGAAGGTCTTATGACCTCTCTCGTTGAACTCGAAGGTGACGGACTTGCTGTCATCATCCCACGATGGAGCACTCACTTCGTACTGATGTTCGAAGAGGGCTGTAGATGGTATACTGGTCTTGCCTGTTGCCAGTTCCACAATCACAGGAACCCGATAGTTGAGCGAGTCGCCAGGTTTAGTATATTGAAGTGTACTGTATTTCGGCTGCACCTGATCCGAAGGTGATGAGTTCACATATGTGATGATATGTCTGGGTGCAGGTTTTATCTTGGTTGTTGCAATATACCTGCCGTCTGGCGAAAGTCTTGCATGGATGGAATAGAAGAAGGTGTCGACACCGTCCTTCGTAAGTTGACGCTCACCTATCCACAGGTTGCCTTCCTTCCATGAAAGAGTCAGACTGTCATTTATCCAGGTATCGCCACACAGGTCATTCTCCGGATCAACCTCCATCCAATGATGCTGCTGTTGGTGCCATGTCGGTTTCTTCCCGTTTTGGGGATTTCTCCACATATCGCCCCATTCACGGCGAGGTGGACGATTGGAATTTGCCCCCTCTGGACGATATGGCTCAACGGTATTTGATTCGGCATCAACGACAAAAGTCTCTGTCGTATCCTTACCCTGAAGAGTAAATGAGAATCTATGAGTATCTCCGATGGCACGGACCTGAAGGTTGTCGTTCTTTACCTTGCCGGAATACTCTTTCCGGAGGTTCCATGCACGGTTGTAGTCCTCCACCCTACCCTGCGAAAACGCATTCATGGACAGAAAGTGCAATAATGCAAAACAGATAAAACGAATCAAGTTAGCTCTCATAATCATAATAGGAATTAATAAATATTGAAGTCATTATAGAAATAATAGTACCACCAATATGTTCCACCGTATTCTTTCTTCAGGTCCTTGCCTAAATCAACGATTCTGCGTCCCATACCGAGTGAGGTACGGTAATCCGAGATAAACTTCTGTAATGAAGGTGAGTGCTCTTGGTTCAATAAGTCAACAGCCTCGAGAATATGTTTCGGCACATTATCCGACGGGAACAGTTCATAGTAGTTTGCTATCTGGAACTTCATCAGTTCGTCATCCTTCAACATCATAGCGTAGCATACTGCAGCCTCCTGCTGCAATGCATTACGTGCCATGAGATAGGCATAATTGTTGATGATGTATTCCTCGCACAATCCGTTGTCGAAATCCAGTTCGCTGTCACCCTGTACCACCAGAGGTGATATTGCCTTGTACTCCTCACTCTGACGGAAAGCAGCAACCTCATATATCATACGCTCACGTTCACGTGCCCAACTGCGATGGAACAGTGTGGATTTCAACATGGTCAGATACTTCACTGCCAGTTCGTTTTCCTCGTTCCATATTGCACATCGGACCATCATCTTCAACTGTTTCACCGACAGTCCCCGTTCCACCTCATTCTCGATTCCCCATCGGTAGGCAAAGTTTACGAGTCCGTTCTGGTAATACAGCATCGGACCGGCAGTGACCGTCATCCTCACCTTCAACTTGCCGGTATCAGGTTTTCTGCCGCAATTACCTGATTCAAACATTCTCTCACCCAACTGACCGAGATGCAGCAAGGCAGTGTTCTTCATCATCACCATCTGGTGGGTAGGAGTTTTTCCATGCGCTGCAAACTCATCAACGACATCCTGCCAACGCGAGTCATCCATTGCCCTGTACATGCGAAGTTCTGACGAGAAGTTCTCCTCATTGACATTGCTGACGAAAGGAAAGACTGCGATCACTATCTGAAGCACAAACACAATCAAACACTCTGCAAACCTTGACTTGATATGACAGTCTCCTATCCAACCGAAGAGAATGACGAGAAAAGCAATCACAAAGAAAGGTACAGACAAGTGCCAATCGATCACATCCTGATACTGGAACAACGGGAAGCCAATCCACCAAGCCTCATCAATACGGAACTGAGAGTAACAATAATAAGCCAGCCAAGGAACCAACACGATTGATGCGAATGACACTGCCCGATTGACGACATGGCATTTCTTCTGTAAGACGAATATCAGAGAACCGAGAAGTGCCCACCAGCCTAAACAGCAATAGCCAAGTACCGTCCATATAATAATATAAGGTGTGGCAAGGTATGGGTTCTTCCGCTGGAGGGAATTGCAGCCCCATACTGCGAGGATCGTGATGAGATAGCCGATGCTCTGACTGAAATAATAACCTGGCGATTTCTGATAGTACATCCAGTAGCCGATATCTATTACCGAACAGAGCAAAGCCACAGCCGGCAGAATAGCAGTCAACGACAATGCGCCAAAGAGCCTGAAAGTCCTTATGGCAAGCACAATACTTACAAGCCAGACAAGCAGCAGCATAGCACTTCCCAGCCAAGGATAGTAGAAGAACTGGGTGAGGTAGCAGCCGAGCCATTCGAGCAGTCCACCCGGTACAGCCAACTTCTCATACATGAATGTCCTACCCTTCAGGAACAGAGAATGGTCCTGTACGGCATAGAGATAGTCATAATTAAGCACCGGTAGCATGATTGCCACCAGTGCCGTAAAGATGATGAGTCCAATGACCAACCATTTATTGTCCTTATTCAGTATCTTTGTCACTATTCAGTATGAGATATAGGGGGTATCACCACTTGTCTTCAGGTTCGTCACCGTTATAGACCGTCTTTGGAACAAACTCGAGATAGTCATAGAACAGTTCCGTCTTCGTGCTCTCGAGTACGGATTTGAATCTTATGTAGTATGTCTTACCTTCTTCCAACTGTCCCATGAAGATGATGCGGCGAAGACAATGAGGATACTCGCGTGCAGACTTGGTGGCAGACGGATAGAAATACTTCGGCCCCTTGATATAGCCCATATTGCGGAGCATTTTGTCGTTGGCCTCGATGGCATCGTCGTTACCCAGTTCGGCATCGTGGTACCAGCCGAGCGGGTGTTCGTTGTCGTTGTATCCGATACGGAGATCGATAGGAATGCCGACCGCTGGTAGCTTATTTGGATTGGTTCCGATATATATCTGTGCCATACCTCGGTTTCCGTTCACACTCATCCCATACCGGATTTCGTATGTTCCCGTATATGGTACAGGCGGCAGTTTCATGGTGAAATCGTATGAGCCTGCAATATTGAACTCGTCAAGCTGGTAGTTCACCCACCCCACACTGTTCTGAGTGTTGGTCAGATAACTGATGTCTGTCTCGTTGGATACGTTGATAAGTGTACCTGAGCCTCCGTTCTTCTTCTCGAAGTAGTCATTGAGGAAATACCATGCCCGATGCTGTGAGTCACCGACTCTACGGCAGTTGTTCGTCATCAGTTCCGGCAGCAGTGCACAAATATTATATCTCAGGCGTTCATTAAGAACTCTGTTAGGAATGTCCTTTGACCATATGAGTATGCCGTCGATAGGATAGTAATAGCCGTTGAGTGCGGCATTGTCGTAAGCGCCATTGGTTGGAGAAAGATTCAGCCCGGTAATGTCTGCACTCTTCTCCCTGTAGCTGTTGATATCGTAGATGGAGTGACGGTTAAGGAATTTTCCGTCACGTGTACCTGTTATCTTGACACTTCGACGATGCGGGTCCAATGTCTCATAGTATTCCCATACATTGGTAGAGAAATGAGTCCCATCGTTCGGACTCTCGTTGCTGAAGCCCTTCTCGTTGGAGTAGATTACAAGTTTGTTCCATATCAGGCGCTCAGGGAGGAGGTGGTATGCTACGAACTGGTTGACTGCATTCTCCGGATTCTGGTAGTCATCGTCATACACAGTATTGTCATTGTAGTATGCATTCTCCCTTATGTATTCGTTGAGTTTCTGCAGGAACTCCTTCTCAGAAGAAAAACCACCGAGTTCAGCCTGAAATACAGAGTCGGTCTCGACGAATGCCGTAAAACCGAAATAGCGGTGTTCCACGAATATACCCTTCCAGTGGGCAGCATCATCACAGCGCTTAGGCTTGACAAGTTTCCTGTCGTCGTTCTCATATACTTCATCCCGATATACCGACATCTTCTTGTCCCAGCCGGTTACCTTCAGCAGATAGCCGAAGTAATGGGTGTTCGGGGTTACCTGAAGGATGTCACCGAGGATGACGGTTGAAGGAGACAGCACCTTGTCTACGGCGTGGATGTATCCGTTCTCAACTTCGATATCCTTATCTATGATCTTGGACGATGAGTTCACATAAATCACCACACCTGCCGAATCCGAATCGAAGGAGATGTTTATGTATCTGTCGTTCATATTGGTCAGAGTCAGGGCACCGACACTGAAGTCAGTAGTCGCATAGGCCGGAGCACTCTGGTTGTCAATGATTGAGTTGAACACGATAGGATTGGCAACAGAGTCGGGAAGATCCTCTATGACCTTGCTGTCTATCTTACCCTCAACCAACATGGAGTCAAGGAAGTGGTCAATAGCCTTGTTGGTAGGTGCGAAGCAGGTGTAGTGTCCACGGGCCTGCAGCAGCTGGGCCATGGTGGATTCCGAACGCTTGCTTGGATGTACACGCTTCAGAAGAGCATAGTAACTGCTGAATTGTTCTGGATTGTTCTGGAAGTGCTCCGTCATCATCTCGCCTGTGAATGTGTATAGATTGGAGTCATCTATCTCTTCAGAACAAGAGCACAGCACTGCAATCGGCACCAGAAGTGCGATTGCAGGCTTTAGTAGGGCAAGTTTCATATTTTGTTTCAATGTAGGATGTTATTATTAGTGTGCTTATGGTGTGGTGTTCTTATTTTGTGCTGATGCTGCAGTGCTGGCATCGAGAGTTGTGCTATAAACTCCGTTGCTCTTGAAGTTTGCCTTCACGGCATCCTGCTTTCCTACTTCTGCAAGCTGATGAGGAGTGACCTGAACCGGTTCAACCATGAACTCAGGACGGTTATAGCTCCTGCCCTGGAATGTATAGAAGTTAGGATCCTGCTGTGGGAGTTCAAATGCCTTGTGAACCTTGCCTTTCTTGTCGAAGTAAGCGATGTAAGGACGTGTGAAGTTCCCGTCGTCACGGCGGCTTGCCATCATGATCCACCTGCCGTTGCTCGACCAGGTAGGATAACTCTCACTGCAGTCGCTGTTTGCATTCTCCAACTTACGTTCAGCACCTGTCTTCAGATCCAGTATGTGGATGTCTGCATCTGGATGCCATACGTGGAAACATCCGAAGTCACCTTCTGAGAAGATGACGTAGCGGTTGTCAGGACTGACTCTCGGCAGAGTCACACTCTTGTCCTTGCTGGCTGCGTCATATACCAGTTCGGTAGGTCCGAAGGTATGTGTCTTGGCATCGAACGACTTCTTATAGAGGTTATAGTGCACCTCTTTGTATCTCTGTATGAGTTCGGTTTCCTTCGGAATGGTATCAAGGTACTCAAAATGAGCAGAACAGAAGTACAGGTTCTTTCCGTCGGCATCCCATGTAGGGAACACCTCGAACTCATTCTCCAGACATGATATGTTTGTCACCTCGTTCTTGTTGACGTCGTACAGAATCAGGTCTGACTTCGTATCCTGAACCTCGATCTTTGCCTTGTCCTTCGTGTGGAATGACTGGCCTGTGGAGTTTGTTGAGTAAGCTATCACATCCTCCGTCGGGTGCCATGCAGGATATACTCCGGCGCTGATGGTGGAATCGGTCTTCAGATCGACTTTTGAAATCTGATTATCCTTTACGATGATAGTACCGCCACATCCCTGACGCAGATGAAGCTGCATGTCCTTTGTATGGTAGTTACGGTATGAGTGGCAGTTCACACACTGTCCCTTCGCCTCTTTCGATACCATCATGTTATTGTAGATATCCTTCTCCTCGAAGTTCGTCAGGTTACGCTGATTGATAGTGAGGAGTTCGTAGGCAACGTATGACGGTTTGATCAGACGGTATGATATGTATTCGTCTATCGGTTCCTCAGCCACATAGAAGCAGAAAGGCTTGTAGGCAGTCCACTGCCCGTTCTTCTCTACGAACACCTCAACGTCAATCTTGCTGCCTTTCGCAGCATTCAGGAAGTTCTTCCAGTCGTCATCGTCGATTATCACCTTCATGCCGTCGCCATAGGTCTGTTTCATACTGCCGCATGTCAGACGAGCCACACAGTTCTCACCCTGTTCCCTCACGGCGAAATTCAGTGGTGCGATGTTCGACGGAACGGTGACATCAGTGTATTCAGGGAATATCACAGGTTTCTTGTCAACATTTGAATAGTTATCCGGTACATTTGGGTTGCTTGTGCAACCAACAACCATCAGTAAACAAACTGCTATATATAAAATCTTTTTCATATCCGATTATCTAATTATTATTCATTTTGTCTCATCAATACGACTTCACTTCTCTGCAGAAGAAATAGAACCACCAGAAGGTATTGCCATATACTGGCTTCATAGCCTCACCCACCTGCTTTGCATCCAGTCCCTGACGGAGCAGTGACTGCGACATCTGCTGGAAACCGTTGTATCGGTCTCTGATGTCCTGGTCGAAAGGCATGTGACTGATATCCACCTGATTCTCAAGGTGACCATAGAGGAAGGCAGCCTCCTGATAGAGTGTAGGCATCTCCTCTCCCTTGTGCAGTTCCGCATACAGGAAGAACTTAGGCCAAAACAACTGGATGTCCTTACCTATGCAGGCAAAGTTCAGTGTAACCTGATTGAGCAGTTTGCTGTCCTTGTTCTGGGTATGGCTGAAGTAGTTCAGCAGATAGAGTTCCACGAGTCCTTCATCACCGTCGAGAACCGTTCCGCAGTGGTCGTAAATCTCGGCCATGAACTGGAACTCAGGATATTTCTCCTTGTTTCTCACCAGACTCATATCATTCAGAATCGGCTCGTACTTCCTTGCCCAGTCCTTGTAGAATGTGGTAGTCTTCAGGATTTCTATGTATTTCCGTGCAAGTTCCTTCTCGCCTGCCACCAGAGCAGCCCACGTGAGGGTCTTGGCTTTCGTGATGTCAAGTCCGAACTCAACTTCGTTCTCTATGCTCCAGCGTGTTGCGAAGTTTTCCTTGCCATAGTACATATAGAGAAGCGGACCGCAGCTCTGAACGAGATGGAACGGGATGGAATCGAATCTGGTCGGTTCAACACCACCATTGTCGAAGTATGCGAATTTCTCACCGAACTGACCTGTATTCGTCAGTGCAAGGTTCTTCAGCAGAACGATCTCACGTGTTGTGCCGTTCTTTGCCTCGGCAGCCTCACGGATGACTTCATCCCATCGCTGCTCCGATGCAGCACGGAACATACGCAGTTCTCTGTGATAGTTCTCATCCTGGAAGTTGAACCTTATCACCATGAATCCGCATGCAACCAGTATGACAACACCTGCAATGACGTCCCACTTGCGGTAATTGTATTTCTCACCACCTACGATGAAGGCAAAGCCTATCATCACGAATATCAGTATTCCGAACGGAATGATAAGCGGCATGGAGGTAACTGCATCGTTCTGGAACAGAGGGAAGCTGACTGTCCATGCATCCTCAAAGCGGAACTGTGAATAGCAGTAGTAGCCTACCCATGGCACTATGACGACTGACAGTGCTGCACTGATGCGTGAGAACAGCCAACCGCCTCGCATGCAAGCCATGACTACACCACCCAGTACTGCCCACCAACCCAGCAGAGGATAGCCTACAACGAGCCATACCACAGGATAAGCCAACTGGAACCATTTCCGGCAGTTCAGTGCGCGGTAACCCCACAGTGCTGCAGCCATCAGCATGAATCCAAGACTCTCACGGAACCAGTATCCGGGTAGTTTCAGATAATATATCCAGTAACCGATAGCTATCACTGAAGCAAGGAGTGCTGCAGCCGGAATGATTGCCAATGCTGCCCATGCTCCACGGAAGCGGAAAGCCTTGAGGGTGAAGAAATAACCTGCCAGCATCACTATGATGAGCATCACACTGCCCAACCACGGATAGATGAAGAACTGGGTGAGGTAGCAGCCCACCCATGCCAGGAACCCGCCCGGCACTGCTGTCTTCTCCTTGTAGAACTCCAGGTTATCAATGAATATCGACCTGTCCTGAGTTGCATAGAGATAATCAGCGTTCTGAACAGCCAGCACGACGAAGGCAAAGACTGCGAATACAACACCAAAAACAGCTGGATACAACCAACTGCCGTTCTGAGCCATCCAACTGTCTCCGGGTTGTTCCTTCACCGGAACCGGATTGGCTACTTTTCCTTTCGTCTCCACTGATTTGTGGAAATCCTTTTTACTTGCCATTATTTTGTCTTTTTTGTTATTTCTACTTCATGTTATATTTATTTCACGATGAACGACAGCACCAACTCGCCCAACACCTCGTCGGGACCTCCATTGATACTCATGCGACAGTACTGCATGTCCATGTCACCCGCCATCTTGCATCCGAGAGACTTGAACACCGCCCCCAACGCATCCACACAAACCTCGAAATCATCAAGAGACAATGCGTTGCGACCTAAGTCAACCATGACGTCACCAGGTATCATCCCGTCCTTTGGCGCTATGCAATCCTCCGAAAGAGGGTACTGTACTACAGCATCATAGGCACGTCGTCGCAGTACCAGTCCGTCGGTTGCCAGAGTCACAAAGATATTTTGTCGTCGTTCTTCTGCCATAAGGCTATTAATTTGAGCGCTAATTTACAACAAAAAATCCACATGACAAAAAAAATCGCATCCTTTTTTCTGGATGCGACTTTCTTTGACTTGAGTTAATTCTGCTTTGCAGCCAGGCGCTGAATCTCTGATTCCGATGCGCCCTTGCCCTTGAACTTGCTTGCAGCAGCATTGAACTTGTATTTCAGTGTGACATACACGTTTCTCGTAGGATATTTCATAGACTGTTTCATGAGCATCCTGTTGCCATGAATCACAATATCCTGACGTCCTTGCTGCTGGAAGACATCCTGCACTCCTACCGTCACGTCGAGTGCATTCTTCATGAACGACTTGTTGACATATGCATTCAGTACGTTGGTGGCTGATGTCAGCTCGTAGTTCTGATAGTCGGCCTTCGTGGTGAGCCGGTATGTAAGGTTGGCGATGTATCCGTGAGGCAGACGGAAGTTGTTCTGCAGTACAAACTGGTACAGAGGTACGTCGGTAGAGAACGAGCGCGTCTCAGTACGCAGATCGAGCCAGGTCTTGAGGATGTAGGCTGCAGCGACCGGCTGCCAGAATCCGAACGAAGGGGTTGCCGTCACTCCTGCGGTGAGCATGTCGTAGCTCTTGTTTCTCTGACTGACCAGTGTCACCGACGAAGAAGAGCCGTATGGCTCGTCCCAGAGCATCGAAGCATCCTTCAGGTGGCTGTAGTCAACCATGAACTGCAGGAACTTCCACACAACGACTCCCGACACATCGTGTGAGTAGCAGGTCTTGAGCAGAGGATTACCCGTCTGCATGATGTAGCGGCTGGCGTATGTGACGTTGTTCGTAAGTTCCTGATATGAAGGACGGGTGGTCTCCACATCATAGCTCAGCATGAGGGTCGTCTTTCCTATCTGGCGGGTGTAGCCGAGAGTCGGAAACAGATTGTTGTAGGTACGGCTTTCCACGTCGTTGTGCTTTCCGTTCTGATAGTAGTCGAACGACACCTTCTCATATCTCAGGCCGGCAGTCAGCTGTCCTCCCAGCAGTGTGTGGATGTACTGTACATAGGCAGCCGCATTGCGTTCCTTGATATTGCCGGTTGACGACGGCACATACTTCTCGCTGATGTAATAGTCGTCGTCACGGTTCATGTTGGTGTATTTGCCTCCTACGCTCAGCGAACCGTCCCACAGAGGCAGTGTGTAATCCACCTTGCCTGCAAAGAGTATGTTCTTGTTGTCGCTGACGGTCATGAACTTCCTCTCCTCAAACGACTCGCTCGTCTCCGAAGTCAGGGTGGTCTGTTCGTTGCGGTCATAGTGGAAGTCGGCATCCACGAAGAGTTCGCCCTTACCTATCATTCCGTCGTAATACGCATTGACATAGTGAGTTGGCTCTTTGTCGTCTTCCATCTCAGTGATACTGTTCACCACATCATACGGAACGCTGTTTCCGGTGACGATACTCTGGAAATCCACATTTGTCTTATAAGGTACATCTTTTTTTACCACATATTTCAAGCCGAACGAACTGCGGTCATTCAGATAGTAGTTGAAGCCCAGTGAACCTTCAAGGTTCGTGTATTTCATCCTTATGTTCTGCGTGTTTGTCGTATTCCACAGGGTATCGGTCGTGGCTATGGAGTTTTCAAGAATACTCTCATACTTGTTCTTTCCAGCACTTACGGACAGTGACGAGAAGATATCCAATCCGCCCTTCCTGTAGTTCAGGTCCAGCAGGTTCGAACCGCCTAAGTTCTCATCCTGCTTGACATTGAGTCTGTCCGAGAAACTGAAACCTTCACCCTGTGGTTTTTTGGTGGTTATCCTCACTACAGCCACTGTCGATGCATCGTATTTTGCTCCTGGGTTATAAACAACGTCAACCGCCTTTATATTCTCCGAACTGAGCCGTTCCAGATCCGTCAGGTCCCTCACCTCCCTGCCATTGATATAATAGGTCGGTGTTCCCTTGCCGATAACCTCGAACTGGTCACGCTCCTTCTCCACAAGACCCGGAATCTGTCTGAGCACGTCGTTCGCCGTTCCTGCCTTCTCAAGCATCGTACCCTCTACGGATGTCTGTACTCCATCGTTCACGAGTTTCGTAATCGGCTTCATCGCCTTGACAGTCACTTCCTTGAGCATCTGTCCTTCAGTCAACGTCAGTGTACCTAAGTCGGTCTTGTCGGGGTTGACATACTGTGTGTCATAGCCTACCGACGAGATGCGGAGGAAGGTACCATTTATACCACCTTTCACCACGAAACTTCCATCTTCGCCTGTCACGGCACCGTTTACCATCGTTGAGTCATTCCGGTTCATCAGCACGACATTCGCGTAAGCCACAGCTTCCCCTTTGTCGTCAACGACCTTTCCCTTGATTTCCTGGGCTTCCATCCCAGTTGCCATGCCCATCAAGAGCACTGCCAGCATCATCTTTGCAATAGTATTCATAATTGTTTTACCTTATCTTATACTTACTTTAACCTTNNTAAATTTAACCTTTAACCTTTAACCTCTTAAACCTTTTATACCCATTAGACGCAGAACTGCAGATTTAACTACAGAAATCCTCACATTTCTTTGACGGATTCACACTTATTATTGTTGCAGATGCAAGTACGGAGGCATCATTTTTTTATAAATTTGATGTTTTGATTTGGAGGTGAACAATTTTTTCGTAACTTTGCAAATAATTTCAAAGAGAGGATAAATGACAACGTATTCAATATCACTAAACGAACGCAGTGCCACCGGCCAGGCCCTGATTGCATATCTGAGTGCATTAAATGTCAAGCTCACCAAACTTCCCATCAAAAACAAAAAGACTTCTATGGAGAAATCGCTTGAAGACATAGAACATGGACGTGTCGAAAAGTTTGATAGTGCTGACGACATGTGCAAAGCATTAGGGATATAACGATGTATTCCATTCAGATGACACGCACTTTCTCCAAGAATGTTGACAAGTGCAAAAAACGAGGATATGACATGTCATTGTTGAGTGTGGCAATCCACTTGCTTGAGCAAACAGGTTCATTACCTCCGACCTATCATCCACACAAGCTCTCCGGTAATTTGGATGGATGTTGGGAATGTCATCTGAAGGGTGATTGGCTTTTGGTCTGGAAACAAAACGACAGAGAATTTACATTGATATTTACAGGAACCGGAACGCATTCTGATTTATTTTGATTCTTTGTTAAATCACACAAACAAATTACATAATTCACCAAACTTTTACTAACTTTGCAGATTGATTGCGATATGACGAGTATGTTCAAACGGTTTAACAGGATTCTGTCGATGGCGGCAGCCATGATGTCACTGGCACTCTGGGTCAGTGCACAGGAACCCGTACAACCCATACCTAAGTCATTGGCCCACAGGGAGAACACAACCGACTCCGTTACCGTCTTGAGAGACTCGTCAATCATATCAATGGCATCGATCGAGGCTGTTGCCGACTCCTCACAGAAGAGTGTCGTAGTCATGCCCGATGTGCTTCCTTCTGCCACACAGACCGACTCCATACCAGTTCGTTGGGTACCCGACTCCAAGAGGGCCATGTGGCTGGCAATCGCCTTTCCGGGTGGTGGACAGATCTACAACCGCAAATACTGGAAACTGCCTATCATCTACGGTGGATTCATCGGATGTGTCTATGCACTGAAATGGAACAACACCATGTACAGCGACTATTCACAGGCATATATTGACATCATGGACGATGACCCCAACACCAAGAGCTACGAGAATTTCGTGCCTATCGGCTATGATATCAAAGCCAACGAACAACGTCTGAAAGACCTCTTCAAACGCAAGAAAGACTATTACCGCAGATATCGTGACCTCAGCATGTTCTGTATGATCGGCGTCTATGCACTGTCGATACTCGATGCCTACGTCGATGCAGAACTCTCAAGCTTCGACATCAACAAGGACCTCTCACTCAAGGTACGTCCTTCGGTCATCACGTCGAAAGACAATCTGGCAAGCCGTCCGAGCATGATGCCTAATTCGTACGGTGTGCAGTGCAGTATTTCGTTCTAGCAACAAAATCAATAGGAAACAGGTAAAGGGAAAGTAACATGGAAGAAACACAGAACAACATCTTGGACGAAGAGAAGATGGTCAACGATGCCTTTCAGCATCTCATCGATTCCTATCTCACCACACGCCACCGCAAGAAGGTGGAGATCATCACCAAGGCATTCAACTTTGCCAACCACGCCCACAAAGGTGTGCGACGCCTCTCGGGCGAGCCATATATCATGCACCCGCTGGCAGTGGCACAGATTGTATGCTCCGAGATAGGACTGGGTTCCACTTCCATCTGCTGTGCACTGCTCCACGACGTGGTCGAGGATACCGACTATACCGTCGAGGACATCTCCAACCTCTTCGGACCGAAGATCGCGCAGATCGTCGAGGGACTCACCAAGATCTCCGGCGGAATCTTCGGTGCCCAGGCATCGTCGCAGGCCGAGAACTTCAAGAAGCTCCTGCTCACCATGAGTGAGGACATCCGTGTCATACTCGTCAAGATTGCCGACCGACTCCACAACATGCGCACACTCGGAGCACAACCCGAAAACAAGAAATACAAGATATCGGGCGAGACGCTCTACATCTACGCTCCGCTTGCCAACCGACTCGGACTCAGCAGCATCAAGTCCGAACTCGAGAACCTCAGCTTCAAGTACGAGCACCCCGACATCTATGCCGACATCGAGAAGAAACTCGCCGCTACCGAAGCTGAACGACTCACCGTGTTCGACGACTTCACGGCACCCATCCGCGAACGGCTCGACAAGATCGGCATCAAGTACCGGATCAAGGCACGCATCAAGACACCTTATTCCATATGGCATAAGGAACAGACCAAACAAGTGTCCTTCGAGGAAATATTCGACATCCTCGCCGTAAGAATCATCTTCACTCCTTCCGATTCAAGCAATGAAATCCAGGAGTGCTTCAATATCTATGCGGCAATAAGCCAGATCTACACCTCCCACCCTGAACGCCTGCGCGACTGGGTCAGCCAGCCACGTGCCAACGGCTATCAGGCACTCCATGCCACCATGATGAGCAACCGAGGTGAATGGGTCGAGGTACAGATACGTTCCGAACGCATGAACGACATCGCCGAGAAAGGCTTTGCAGCACACTGGAAATACAAGGACGGCGAAGCAATCGCCGACCCCGACAACATCACCGAGGTCGAGAAGGAATCCGAACTCGAAAAATGGCTCGTCACCATCCGCGAGATACTCGACGATCCATTGCCTGACTCCATGGACTTCCTCGACACCATCAAACTCAACCTCTTCGCATCCGAGATCTTCGTCTTCACGCCGAAGGGCGAGTTCAAGTATCTGCCGGCCGGAAGTACCGCACGCGACTTCGCCTTCACCATCCACACCTTCGTGGGGAGCCACTGCATGGGAGCCAAAGTCAACCACCGCCTCATGCCGCTGAGCTACAAGCTCCGCAGCGGAGACCAGGTGGAGATACTCACATCCAAGAACCTGCAGATCAACCCTTCGTGGCTCGACATAGTCACCACAGCCAAGGCCAAGTCGAAGATACAGGTCGTGCTGCGCCGTGAAGAAAAAGAACTCCGCCGGCAGGGCGAATCCATACTCGACGAGTTCCTCACCAGTCACGGAGTAGAACGCGAGACAATAGTCCTCGACCGTCTGAACTCACTCCACGGATGCAAGACGACCGACGAGCTCCTCCTGCTCATCGGCCAGAAAGCAATACAGCTCGGAGTCAACGACCTCACAGCCATCAAGGACCAGAACAAGAACAGTCTCAAGAAACTCCTTTCCTTCGGACGCAAAAACAAACCGGCAGATGCCGACGAAAGCCAGAGACCGGCCAACAAGAAGAAACCCGACACCAAACAGGTCATCGTCATCACCGAAGAGACCGTCAACACCCAGTACCACCTCGCCGAATGCTGCGGTCCTATTCCGGGCGACAAAGTCATGGGCTATGCCGACCCCGACAACAACATCATCATCCATAAACTCCAGTGCCCTGAGGCTGAAAGCCTGAAGGCCAAGTTCGGCAACCGCCTCTATGCAGCCAGGTGGCAGATGAACCACATCAACGTATTCCCTGTCAGCATCCGCATCGAAGGCCTCGATAACATGGGAGTCCTCAACAACATCATCGAAGTCATCTACAAGGAGCATGGCCTCAACATGAAGAAACTCGAGATCGAATCCAACGACGGCATCTTCACCGGCACCATCCAGATGTTCGTCCACGACACCACCGAACTAAAACTCATCATCTCCAACCTCAAGAAGGTTCCCGACATCAAGAACGTCACAAGGATATGAACGGTCAGTTCAGATCGTTGAGTTCCTTACCGATGGCCTGTAGTTCGTCGCGGACGGACTTGAGGTAGTTGATTATCTTCAGCTGTTTCTCGGACTGTTCGGTACCCTTGTCTTTAGTTATCTTACGGCGTGCTCCTTCGAGGGTCATGCCACGTTCCTTGACAAGATGATAGATGAGACCTATCTTCTCTATGTCTTTCTCGGTGTACATGCGCACGCCACGACCTCCCTTCATGGGTTTGATGACAGAAGGGAACTCCTTTTCCCAGAAGCGCAGCAGGGATTCGGTAACTCCGAATCGCTCTGCCACTTCTCCTATGGAAAAATACTGCTTGAGATTTTTGTCGGTATTAAGCATGAGGGATGTTCTTCAGTACTTCAAGAACGTAGTTGTAGCTCTTCTCGACTGTAGGGATGAGACAACGCTCGTTCGGAGTGTGAGGAGAACGGAGTGTAGGACCGATGGAAGCCATATCCATGTGTGGATACTTAGGGCCTATGATTCCACACTCGAGACCTGCATGGACAACGAGAATCTTCGCCTCCTCGCCGAACATCTTCTTGTAGATGTCGGCCATCATGGCAACGAACGGCGAACTGGTGTTAGGCTGCCAGCCGCTGTAAGCACCTGAGAGCTTCACCTTCATGCCTGCCATTGAGAAGCATGCCGTGAGTTCGTTGCAGAGGAACTGCTTCATGCTGTCGGTAGCACTGCGTGCCAGCATGAGGACCTGTGCCTTGCCCTTGCCGATATTGACGATGGAGAGGTTGACAGACGTCTCGACAATCGACGGAATGGTAGGGATATAGCGGAGCACACCATCGTGAGCTGCCATGACGGCATTGATAAGGTTGATCTCGATTTCCTCAGGAATGGCCTTCTTAGGAACCTTGACTTCCTCGACGGTGAGAGTGATGCGTTCCTTCTCAATGTCGCAATACTCGTTGTTGAAGGTGTTCTCACACTTGCGCACCATAGCCTTGAACTTACGGACATCAGCTTCGTCAACAAGGACTACAGCCTCACCGTTGCGAGGGATGGCATTGCGCATGTTGCCGCCACTCCATGAGCAGAGTTGTGCGAGATCAGTATTTGCGAGAGCGAAGAGAGTGCGGGCCATGAGTTTGTTGGCATTGGCACGGCCTTCGTTGATCTCGATTCCCGAGTGACCTCCGAGGAGTCCGCCGATGCTGATACGGAAAGCCTTGAGACCTTCGGCATCGACATCTTCCTCCTTGTACTTGAGAGTAGCCTCAAGATCCTGACCTCCGGCACAGCCGATGGTGATCTCACCCTCAGTCTCGGAATCGATATTGAGGAGGATGGTTCCCTTGAGTTCATCGGACTTCAGAGCAAATGCTCCATACATGCCAGTCTCCTCGTCGCGAGTGATGAGAACCTCGATAGGACCGTGTTCCACAGTGTCGTCGGCAATGACAGCCATAGCAAAGGCAACACCCATACCGTCGTCGGCACCTAGAGTGGTGTTGTTGGCACGTACCCAGTCGCCGTCAACGATGGTCTGGATAGGGTCTTTCTCAAAGTTATGAGGACTGTCGGCTGTCTTCTGAGGAACCATATCCATGTGAGCCTGAAGAACAATGGTCTGGAGTTTCTCATATCCCTTTGTAGCACCCTTAGTCATTATGACATTGCCTGCCTGGTCAATCCATGCCTTTGCACCATGTTTCTTTCCGAAATCAACAAGGAAATTGGCAACTGCCTCAGTATGTCCTGACGGACGAGGAATCTGTGTGAGTGAATCAAAGCACTTCCAAACGAGTGCAGGTTTGAGATCTGTAATTTTCATAATCTTAAGTTTTAATGTGTTATGGTTAATGTTATGGATATACTATGTAGGATTCAGCAATCCTGCCGAGACGCCTTCGGCCGTCGCATGAGACACATCAGCGACCAGATGCCGAGGAGAGGAATCAATGCCGTCTGTACTGCCCACACAATCATCACGAAGAGTTCGGCATCGGAAGCCACGACTCCGTAGAGCACGAGAATGGTCTTCACGGCAAAATGCCACGGGCCCATACCGTTGGGAGTAGGTACCACGACCGCTATGCTACCGATGATGAACGCCACGAGAGCCGTCATCACGGACAAATCGGCAGTGAAACCGAAACTGAAGAAAGCAATATAGAAGTGGAGGAAGTAGCTCACCCATATCGCAAGTGTATAGAAGGAGAACAACCACTTGTTTTCTACATCCCTCAACGAGAAGACACCAGCCCTGAGGTCGTCAGCGACCTGACGTACCTTCTTCAGGCCCATCATGTGGCGCATGATTACAACGAGAAACACCAGAGTGATGATGGTACACAAGATGGTGACAATCCAGCCGGCAGCTGTAAACGTGTTGAGCCACGAACTGAGATTGGTGCCCGTCTGTGAGAAGAAGTCCCTGAAGGTTCCTATCTGAAGCAGAAAGACGACGAAGGCGATCAAGAGTATCAGCAATGAGTCGATGATGCGTTCGGTCACAACAGTACCGAGAGACTTGCTGATCGACGTACCGTCGTATCGTTTCAGTACTCCGCAACGCACCACCTCACCACTCCGCGGAACGACCAAACTGCTGGCATAGGAGAGGAATACGGCATGGATGCAGTCCATCAGACGCGGATGCTCACCGACAGGATCGAGCGTCTGACGCCAGCGGAGTCCACGGAACACCTGTGCAGTGATGCCGAATACCAAGGAGAACAGCATCCAACCCCAGTCCATGCCACCGGAAAGAGTGGACATGACACGAGAGAAATCGAACTCCCGATACATCCACCAGATGATGACACTTCCCAAAGCCACGGGAAAGATGACGTTCACTATCTTCCTAAATGTTCCCAACGACTGATTTTCTTTTTAGAAATGCAAAGATAGTGAATATTTTTTTTAATCCAAAGAAAAATCATTAACTTTGCGATATGAAAAATGAATTAGACTCAAGACCGCTGATCCTGATCTCGAACGATGACGGGTATCAGGCCAAGGGGATAAACTTCCTTACAGACATTGCCAGGCGGTACGGCGATGTGATTGTATGTGCTCCTGACGGTGCCAGATCGGGGTACTCCATGATTGTGTCGTTCACGAAGCCGCTCACCACTTCGGTAATCAGAGAAGAAGAAGCGACAGACTCACTGGGTTCGCTGAAAGTCATATCATGCAGCGGAACCCCCTGCGACTGCACGAAGATGGGTGTGCATAAGTTCTGTCCGCGCAAACCCGACCTCGTGCTCGGAGGAATAAACCACGGAGACAACTCGAGTGTCAACGCCCACTACTCAGGTACTGTGGCGGTGGCAATGGAAGGATGTATGAAGCGTATTCCATCGGTGGCATTCTCAATCTGTGACCACAATCCGGACGCCGATTTCGAACCTATGCGCATATATATAAATAAGGTGTTGGAGATGGTGCTGAGAAACGGTCTTCCAGATGGTGTATGTCTGAACGTGAACGCACCCATGCTGCCCGAATACAAAGGCATCAGAGTGTGTCAGATGGCCGACGGTTCATGGGGCAAGGAAATTGAGGAATGTGACCACCCACGCGGATACAAATACTACTGGGTAGTGGGAAAGTACGAATGTCTTGACGACCGCAGGTCGAGCGACCAGCGCTCACTCGAGGATGGATACGTGACAGTCACTCCTGTACAGGTTGACGTCACTGCATACGGGTATATTGATGAACTGAGATTGATGGTCGAGAAGTTCTGACCATTCTGAAACAACCGGACAATACGAAACCATGAGATATTATCTGATAGCCGGCGAGGCATCTGGTGACCTGCATGCCTCGAACCTGATAAAGTCACTGTCGGAATACGATGAGGAAGCCGAATTCCGCTACGTAGGAGGAGACCTGATGACTCAGGCCTCAGCCTCATCGAACCATGAAGGAACGGGACTGGTGTGTCACTACAGAGACCTTGCCTACATGGGGTTCATTCCGGTGCTGATGCATCTGCGGACCATACTGGACGGAATGAAGCGATGCAAGGAAGACATACTGAAGTGGAAGCCAGACGTACTAATCCTCGTGGACTATCCCGGCTTCAACCTCAACATTGCGAAATTCGTGGCAACCCACTCCGACATACCGGTATATTACTATATCTCGCCGAAGATATGGGCATGGAAGGAATACAGGATAAAGGACATCAAGAAATACGTGAAGGAGATGTTCTCAATACTGCCTTTCGAAGTGGAGTTCTACAAGAAACATGATTACCCAATACACTACGTGGGCAATCCGTGTGTGGATTCAGTGCATGGTTTCCTAGATTCAGATGCAGGAAAGGAATCATTTGAGCAGTTCTGCGACAGCAACGTGCTTGAGCGTAAGCCAATCATATCCATCCTTGCCGGAAGCAGAAAGCAGGAGATAAAGGACAACCTCAGGATGATGATTGAAGGTGCCGGAGAGTTCGATGAATACCAGTTGGTCATTGCCGGTGCACCCGGAATTGAGAAGGATTATTACAGGAAGTTCATACCGGCAGGAAGGCGCGTTTCGATAGTATCAGGCAAGACATACGCCCTTCTGCGTCAATCAACCGCAGCATTGGTGACCTCAGGAACAGCCACCCTGGAAACGGCACTGTTCGGAATTCCACAGGTCGTATGCTACTACATACCTGCCGGTCCGATTATTTCATTGCTGAGAAAGATGCTGCTGAAAGTGCCTTTCATCTCACTGGTCAACCTTATTGCCGGCCGTGAAGTCGTAAGGGAACTGGTTGCCGGCAACATGAACACAGGCAACGTCAAAGAAGCCCTATACGACATCCTTCCAGGTAGTGAAGGACGGGAACGCATGCTCAGCGACTATCAGGAACTCTGCACTATACTCGGAATACCCGGAGCCTCTACTTCTGCCGCAAAGCAGATACACGATTCGTTAAGGAAATGAACTCCTCGATCGAGACTTGTTCAGGACGTTTGTCAAAGAATCTGTCGGCCAACATCTCCTGACTGCCTTCGCATCCACCGAGAATCTGTTTCATTCCGTTGCGTATCATCTTGCGACGCATGGTGAAGACAGTCTTCACGATCTGACGGAAGAGTCGTTCGTCGCAGCCAAGTGACTCGCGACTGTTGCGCTTCATACAGATCACCGCACTCTTCACCTTCGGAGGTGGGTTGAACACATTCTCGTGGACAGTGAAGAGATACTCTACATCATACCAAGCCTGAATGAGAATACTCAGAACACCGTATGCCTTGTTGCCAGGATTGGCAGCCAGACGCTCGGCAACCTCCTTCTGAATCATACCAGTACAACAAGGAATAAGCTTTCTGTTCTCCACGACCCGGAAGAATATCTGTGAGGAGATGTTGTAGGGATAGTTTCCAGT
This sequence comes from Prevotellaceae bacterium UBA1786, assembly GCA_002314525.1. Next base: position 23,123 of record DCGE01000198.1, read on the forward strand.
CAGTACAAACTCCCTGCCGCCGAACACCTCTTCCAGATTCATTTTCAGGAAGTCGGCCTCGATGATATTGTCGCCAAGCACAGGAAAATGCTCATTGAGATACGGCACAGACTCGCGGTCAATCTCCACGACCTTCAACTCCCTACCCTTCGGAATGAGGAACTGAGTCAGCACGCCGGTTCCGGGTCCTACCTCCAGCACAGGTATGTCAGCACATGCATCGACCGTGTCAGCAATCCTGCCTGCCACACCCATATCGGTAAGGAAATGCTGTCCCAGAAACTTCTTAGGTCTTACGTAATCCATATAAATTTGATGATTTGATGCGCAAAGTTACAAAAAAGAGTTCAATGATGCAAGACATGGATTTTTTTTCGTAACTTTGTAGGTAGAATCTCCATCAATATGGCAAACGAACTATTCAGATACCGTCAATTCACCATACAGCAGGACCATGCAGCAATGAAAGTAGGTACAGACAGCGACCTGCTGGGTACTCTTGCCGGAGTGCCTGAATCGGATGGGCCTATACGCGTGCTTGACATCGGTACGGGAACCGGAGTGCTGTCGCTCATGATGGCACAACGATGTCCGGATGCCGTGATCACTGCGATAGAGATAGATGAGAATGCCGTAATCGATGCAGAGAGGAATTTCGCACAGTCAACATTCGGCAGACGGATAACACTGCATCATCAGTCATTCCAGGACTATCTGTCAATACAGAAGGAGTATCCGGAGCCTGAACGGTATGACTGCATAATATGCAATCCACCATACTTCGACAAGAGTCTGGAATGTGACACCCTGAGCAAGACCCGTGCACGACACAGTTCAAGTCTGCCGTTCAGGACACTGATTGAAGGTGCATACTATCTGCTGAAGGACGGAGGCCTGTTCTCGGTATGTATTCCACCTGAGGTTCTTACCGATTTCACTTCCGAATGCATAGTTACCGGATTCTGGCTGAAAGACAACTACAAGGTCAAATCAGTTCCTGAGAAAGCTCCTAAACGGTTCGTCCTCGTTCATCAGAAAGGAGGTTTCATCAACACAAGAGAACATATATGCTGCATGCGCAACTCCGACAGGAGCCGTTCGGAGTGGTACGAACAGCTGATGAAGCCATTTCATCTCAATAGCCATACCTCTTCCTGAATTTAACCAGGAAAGTGACGGTAATCAACAAGGTCAGTATGTCAGCCACATCGACAGCAAGCCATATGCCGTCAAGTCCCAACAGGAGTGGAAGAGTGAATATACAGAGTATCTCGAACACCAACGTATGCGCAAAGCTGCATATCGCAGAAATAAGACCGTTGTTCAGTGCTGTGAACCAAGCAGACACGAACTGGTTGAATCCGTAGATAAGGAATGAGAGCATATACAGCCGGAAGGCATGGGTCGTCAGCCGTGTGAGTCCTTCGTCATAACCTACAAAAATACTTGCTGCAAAATCAGCCATAACCTCAGAGAACAACGTCATTATCGCACCCAGTGCAAACACTATCACAAGACTCTTCCTCAGAAGACTTCTCAGTTCATCACGATTCTGTGCGCCATAGTTATAACCTACAATAGGAGTTATGAATATATTGTAGCCTATGAAGACAGCGGCGAAAACATATGCGACATACATCAATATCCCATATGCCACGATTCCAGCCTCACCGATATAGTGCATCAACTGGATGTTGTAGCAGATGCCTACAATACTCATGGCAATATTGGTTACATACTCGGACAGGCCATTTGTACATGCCTTATAGATAGGACGCCGTTCAAGCTTGCATTTGGTCAGTCTAAGGCATGAACCCTTCCGCTCTTTGGAGAAAAACCATAAAGGATACAGTGCTCCAAGAGCCATTCCTGCCACAGTGGCCAGAGCAGCACCGACCAACCCCCACCCGAACACGATGATGAACAGTGCATCGAGTGCGATATTCGTAATTCCGGAAGCGATAGTCATCCACGTGCCGAGAGAAGGACGTTCAGCAGCCATGAACAACGACCAAAAGGCCATCTGGATAATAAACAGCGGCAATCCGATAAAGAGGATAAGTCCGTAGATATAGCAGCCATCAGCCAATTCGCCATCTGCCCCGAGCAGACGGATTATTACGGGAAGCAACAGGATACATATTGCTGACAATATCACTCCGACCATCAAACCGAACCTTATCAGCATGGAAAAGACCTCATTTGCCCTGTCAGGACGTTTCTGTCCCAATATCTTTGAGACCAATGCACTGCCTCCGGAACCAATCATCATACCGACACTGCCGATCAGCATTATGACCGGCCAGATAAGGTTGATGGCAGCAAACGGAGTAGCACCGACAAGATTGGATATGAAAAGACCATCGACAACACTGTACACCGAAGCTGTCACCACCATAATCACTGAAGGAATCATGGTCTTGAGAATGCGGCGATAGCCGTAATGCCCACTTAAATCAACATTCATTTAGTCCGTTACTCAAAAAATCGTACAAAGTTACGAAAAATAATCAGTTTTTTTTGTTCGTTTCAAAAAAAAGTCATACCTTTGCACCCGCAAACAGAAAACTGGGATATGGTGTAATGGTAACACTACAGATTCTGGTCCTGTCATTCCAGGTTCGAATCCTGGTATCCCAACCAAAGGCCCGTCAGATATGGCGGGTTTTTTTATGCCATATTGAGATTCATTCCGAAAAATTTATTTGTGAGATAACTCAAAAATTACTATCTTTGCAAGTTGAATTGACAGTAATATGATTAGAAACAAAGAAGTAAAGAGCATAGTCAAGGGAATTGACGAGAAGAAGGGCAGGAAAATAAGGGTCATCGACCTTAGGAAGATTGAAGATACTATCTGTAATTTTTTGGTTATCTGCGAAGGTGGTTCACCTAACCAGGTATGTGCAATTGCAGATTCCGTAGAAGAGACTGCAAGAAAAGAGGTCGGCATCAAACCTATTAACATAGACGGACAAAGAAACGGTGTATGGGTAGCTATGGACTACTCCGACATAATGGTCCACATCTTCCTGCCGGAAGAAAGAGCCTTCTATGATCTTGACAACCTATGGGAGGACGGCAAGGTCTATGAAGTGGAGACAGAAGACTGATAAAATATAATAACTGACGGACAACTATATGAATAAAGATAAAGAGAACGGCGGATTGCCACAGCAGCAGAACAACAAAGGCAAAGGACCAAGGTTCAATTTCAGTTGGCTGTACATAATTCTATGCGGTGTATTCATCGCTATGTATTTCTTCAACGGAAAGGAAACCGGCGGCAGGGAAATATCGTATTCCGACTTCCAAGAATGTCTGGACAGCGGATATGTACAGAAGATACTGATAAACAAGGATAAGCTTACACTCACCTTCTCACCCAACGAGGAAGGCAACAAATTCATTTTCGGAAGTGCAGATGTTGATTCGAAGAAACCTGTAAAGGTTGAGTTCGGTTCGATCGACAACCTCGAGACATACATTGCCGACAAGAAAGCCGAAGGCAGATTCTCAGGTAAGATCAACTATGAGCAAAGCGATGACCTCTTCCTGAATATCCTGTGGAACTTAGGACCGATCATCCTGATCGTTATATTCTGGATTGTCATCATGAGAAACATGGGTGGCGGAGGTATCGGTGGAGGTGTATTCGGATTCGGGAAGTCGAAGGCAAAGCTTATTGACGGAAATGACAAGAATGCTCCAAAGATACTCTTCAAGGATGTTGCAGGACAGGCAGAAGCCAAACGGGAAGTACATGAGATTGTTGACTTCCTCAAAAATCCCAAGAAATACACCGAACTCGGCGGAAAGATTCCGAAGGGAGCCTTGCTGGTAGGTCCTCCGGGAACCGGTAAGACCCTGTTGGCCAAGGCCGTCGCAGGTGAAGCCGGCGTTCCATTCTTCTCGATGTCGGGTTCCGACTTTGTTGAGATGTTCGTCGGCGTGGGAGCAAGCAGAGTCAGAGACCTCTTCACACAGGCAAAGCAGAAAGCTCCGTGCATCGTATTTATCGATGAGATTGACACCATCGGACGGGCAAGAGGAAAGTCTCTGAGTATGGGAGGCGGTAACGACGAACGTGAAGGTACACTGAACCAGTTGTTGGCTGAGATGGACGGATTCGGTTCAAACAGCGGTGTAATAGTACTGGCTGCAACCAACCGTTCCGAGATTCTTGATCCGGCACTGCTCAGAGCAGGACGATTCGACAGACAGATTCATGTCGACCTGCCAGACCTGAACGAAAGAAAAGAGATATTCAATGTACATCTTCAGCCGATAAAAATCGACGAGACGGTAGATGTTGACATGCTTTCACGTCAGACTCCAGGCTTCTCAGGTGCAGATATTGCCAACGTATGTAACGAGGCGGCTCTTATCGCAGCCCGCCATAACAGCACATGGGTGTCGAAAAAGTACTTCCTTGATGCCATCGACCGTATCATCGGAGGTCTGGAAAAGAAGACAAAGATAATGACTCAGGAAGAGAAACGTGCCATTGCACTTCACGAAGCAGGCCATGCCACCGTTTCATGGTTCTGCCAATATGCCAACCCACTCGTAAAAGTGACAATAGTGCCGAGAGGACAAGCCCTTGGTGCAGCGTGGTACATGCCTGAGGAGCGACAGATAACCACGAAAGAGGAAATCATGGACGAGATCTGTGCAACGTTAGGCGGTAGGGCTGCAGAGGAAATATGTCTCGGACGCATCTCTACGGGTGCAATGAATGACTTGGAGAAGACAACGAAGCGCACACTCGGAATGATACTTTATGCCGGTATGGGCGAGTCGTTGCCTAATCTATGCTACTACTCAAACCATGAGTATGAGATGACCAAGCCATACAGCGAGCATACTGCACAACTCATCGACGAGGAAGTCAAGAAGTTCATCAATGAGCAGTATACACGTGCCAAGAAGATTCTCAACGAGCACAAAGAAGGCCATGCACAGTTGGCCCAGTTGCTGATTGACCGTGAAGTGATATTCGCGGAAGATGTTGAGAAGATCTTCGGTAAGAGACCTTGGGTCTCAAGAACAGAAGAACTCCTGGCAGCCAACGAAATTGCGACAAAAGAGGACAAGAATCGCGACACTTCAGATCATAGTGACGAAAACGCTCAGATAATCAGACAGAAAGCGATTGATGCCATCGTAGAGAAGGCAAAGAACGGGGAAGCAATTGAAGAGAAGAAAGATGAGGCGGTAGCAGAAGTAAAGAATGATTTGCCGGAAGAACCGAATGCCGAGACCGACAAGGACAAAACTGGTGACGATAAAGACGACAAACCAAAACAAGAGGAACAGAAAAGTCTGTTTGGATGGTAATGAGAAGTAATCTGATAATACGAAGTCTGACTGGTATCCTGTTTGTTGCGGTACTTGTTGGATGTATTCTATGGGGACCATCAACGTTCGCGTTGCTTTTTGCTGTCGTATCAGGTATGACGACATGGGAATTCTGCAGCATACTGAACAACGAAAAGAACTGCCAGATCAACAGATTCATCACAACCGTTGCATCAGTATATTTCTTCCTTGCGGTCATGGCCTTCAATGCCAATATCACAGGTTCCGAGATCTTCATGCCATACCTGATCACATTGGTGTACCTCTTCGTATCAGAGCTCTATCTAAAAGACAATAACACATTGATGAACTGGGCTTTCACGATGATGAGCCAGTTATACATTGCCTTGCCGTTCGCCTTACTGAGCACTCTGTCATTCTTCGGAGTTTCATACGGATATGGCAATTCTGGGGTAATCTACAACCCTATTTTCACACTTTCCATATTCATCTTCATCTGGTCGAACGACACGGGAGCCTATTGTCTGGGGTGCTTAATAGGCAAGACCCCACTATTTCCAAGGATATCCCCGAAAAAGTCATGGGAAGGTGTGTTGGGAGGAACCATTCTGGCGATTGCGGCATCGCAAGCCGTGGCGTCGTTCAGTCAGGATTTTTCGACAGAGAATGAATTATTCAACAGATTGGCATGGGCTGGTCTGGCGTGTGTGGTTGTAACATTCGGCACATGGGGAGATCTTGTTGAATCTCTTTTCAAGAGAAAAATCGGGATCAAGGACTCCGGAAACATACTTCCAGGACATGGAGGAATGCTTGACAGGTTCGACAGTTCGATACTTGCCATACCCGCAGCCGTGATATATGTATATTTAGTAAACAGTTCGTCGCTGACGGATATTGGAACAAAAATCGCCGGACTTTTCTAAAAAAACAAAATTAATCGGTTTTTTTTATTGTATTTACAATAATTATTCATACATTTGTAGTCCATTAGCAAAAGTTCGCATTTAACTTTACCAAATATGAGTGAAATTCAAAATCCAACCGTTCCTACAGAAGAAGTTGTAGAGAACGCATCTCAAGAGAGACTTCCTGAAGAAGTCAGTGCAAATGTAGAACAGGCAGAAGAGCCTGTTGAGGAAATCATCGAGGAGGATGTAAGTCAGGCTCCGACACGTCAGTACAGCTCCAAAGCCGAACTGTTAGATTACATCAAAGAGTTGATTGACGGAGAAGTGGTTGTATCACGCCCGGAACTCGACTCATTGAAGAGCAGCTACTACCGCTTTGCAAAAGCAAATGCAGAAGAAGCCTTCAATAAGTTTGTAGAGGAAGGTGGTGATGCAGAGGCTTATCAGCCTGAACCAGATCCGGATGAGGTCGTATTCAAAGAGCAACTTAATGTTCTTCGCGACCGTCGTGCTGCACTGCAGAAAGCTAAAGAAGAGGAGAGAGAACAGAATTTGGTAAAAAAACTGCAGATCATTGACAGGATCAAGGTTATCCTTGAGAAGCCTGATGATGTCAATAAATCATATAAGGACTTCAAAGCCCTTCAGCAGGAATGGAGCGAAGTGGGTGAAGTTCCAGCAACACAATCCACGGATTTGTGGAGGAACTACCAGCAGCTTGTTGAGCAGTTCTACGACACACTTAAACTCAACAACGAATTCCGTGCATACGATTTCAAGAAGAACCTGGAAATCAAGACTGCGATATGTGATTCAGCTGAGAAGCTTGCAGAGGAGACTGATCCAATATCTGCATTCCGCAAACTTCAGATCCTTCATCAGCAGTTCCGCGAAGTCGGTCCTGTTGCCCGTGAATTACGTGAAGGTATCTGGGAGCGATTCAAGAATGCCTCAACGATAATAAACAAAAAGCACCAGGAATATTTCGAAGGTCGCAAGGCACAGGAGCAGGAGAACCTTGACCAGAAGACTGCCATCTGCGAGATAGTTGAGTCGTTCAATCTTGATGAACTCAAGTCATTCTCAGACTGGAACAATATTGCAGAGCAGATCACACAGCTTCAGGCAAAATGGAAGACCATCGGTTTTGCACCGCAGAAGTTCAATGTGAAGATATATGAACGTTTCCGCGCAGCATGCGACAACTTCTTCACTAAGAAATCACAGTATTTCAAGGAAGTTCGTGGAAATCTCACAGACAACCTCAAACTCAAACTTGAACTCTGTGAACAAGCTGAAGCATTGAAGGACAGCACAGACTGGAAAACCACTACAGACAAGTTCGTTCAACTCCAGAAGAAATGGAAGGAAATCGGTACCGTTCCAAAGAAATACAGTGATGAAATCTGGAAGCGCTTCAACTCGGCTTGTGAATCATTCTTTGAAGCAAAGAAGAAGGAAAACAGTTCGATGTTCACTGAGCAGAGAGAGAACCTGGATAAGAAGAAAGGTCTTGTTGAGCGTCTGAAGGCTATTGAGACTCCTGCAGAAGCAAGCGAAGAACTGCGTGAGACCCTCAGGTCAATACAAGACGAATGGAATCAGATCGGTCATGTTCCTTTCAAGGAGAAAGATAAGGTATTCAAGGCCTTCCGTGCAGAACTTGACAGATTATATTCTGTTATCGGTGCTACTGCAACCAAGCGCAGAGTTGAACGGTTCAAGAGCGAACTGAAGACAGTCGGAGCAGACAAACTGAAAGACAGACTGACACGTCAATACGACATCCTGAAAAACGAGATCAAGACCTACGAGAACAATCTCGGATTCCTGAACCTCACTTCCAAGTCCAAAGAAGGTAACAGCCTTGTTGACGAACTCAACCGCAAAGTTGACAAACTGCGTGCTGACCTTGAGGAAATCAAGATGAAGATCAAGGCTTGTGATCAGCAGGACGAAGTAGCTGACGAAGAACAAGAGAAGACAGAAGATTAATAACATATAATGTGTCGGTACTGGCACCGACACATATCGGGATGTAGCGCAGTTGGTAGCGCACTACGTTCGGGACGTAGGGGTCGGGCGTTCGAGTCGCCTCATCCCGACATGCGGGCGGAAAGAATCCGCCCGCATTCTTTAAGGTGGGTTCTATAAATTCACCGAATAAATAACCAACAGATAACCATATGGAGCATCCGGAAAACAGCGAGGAATTCAAGGGACTGCAAGTGAATTCAGGGGTCAGCGAGCAGTTGACGGTCAATCCCTACCTGAACAACTTCAGAAAGAAGAGAACCAAACTCTTCACCCCCGAAGAATACGTAGAGGGTATTTTGAAAGGTGATGTCTCAATGCTTGGACAGGCTGTCACATTGGTTGAAAGCACTTTGCCTGAACATCAGGAAATAGCCCAAAAAGTCATTGAGCAGTGTCTGCCTTATTCCGGGATGTCCGTAAGAATAGGAATCAGTGGGGTACCAGGAGCAGGAAAGAGTACGAGCATTGATGCTTTTGGCATCCATATCCTTGAAAGATACGGTGGGAAATTAGCCGTTCTTGCCATTGACCCAAGTTCTGAAAAGACAAAGGGCAGCATTCTCGGTGACAAGACAAGGATGGAAAAACTGTCTGTTCATCCGAAATCCTTCATACGACCTTCACCTACAGCTGGTTCTCTCGGAGGCGTTGCACGCAAGACACGTGAGACAATCATCCTCTGCGAAGCTGCTGGGTATGACAAGATTATTGTTGAGACCGTGGGTGTCGGACAAAGCGAGACAGCGTGTCATTCCATGGTTGATTTCTTTCTGTTGATTCAGTTGGCTGGTACTGGTGATGAGTTGCAGGGAATAAAAAGAGGTATAATGGAAATTGCCGATGGAATAGCCATCAACAAAGCCGACGGAAACAATGCAGAAAAATGTGAACTGGCAGCAGGCCATTTCCGTAATGCCCTCAGACTGTTCCCAAAGCCAGAGAGCGGAGTAACACCAAAAGTGGTTTGCTATTCAGGTTTCTACGATCTGAATGTTGACAAGGTCATCGATATGGTGGATGACTACATCAACGAAGTAAAAGACTCCGGCTATTTCCAGTACAGACGGAATGAACAGTCAAAGTACTGGATGTACGAAAGCATCAACGAACATCTAAGGAATGGGTTCTTCTTCAACCAACAGATAAAGACATTACTTCCGGAAATGGAGAGTAAGGTACTCGGTGGAGAAGTCACCTCATTCGTTGCAGCAAAAAAACTATTAGATACATACTATAACGAGCTGACAAAGTCATAACAACATTGAAGACGATCGACAGACATATCCGACTAATGACCATCCTGCTGACGGCAATACTCCTGTCAGCCGGCAGTTCAATCTATGCCCAGGAATATTCCACGGGATATGAGTTCCTGAATGTACCTTCATCGGCACATTCTGCCGCATTAGGCGGGAACGCCGTTTCGCTTGCAGAAGACGATGCGACACTGCTATTCGTCAATCCAGCTGCAATAAACTACGTGACAGACAAGACACTGAGTCTTGACTACACATCATATATCTCAAAGACAAACAAACTCGGTGCTGTATTCGTGAAACAGACCGGCGAGAGAGGTACAATAGGTTTTGGTGCTCAGGTACTCAACTACGGTGACATGACGGAAACATCTGCCGACATGGCTATTTTGGGGAAATATTCGGCGAACGACATCAATGTTCAAGGTGGATATACGTATATGTTGGATGAAAGATGGAGCGGAGGTGTACAGGGAAAGATGCTGTTCTCCAACTACGGAAACTTCAGCAGCACAGCCATCGGATTTGATATCGGTCTCCATTACTATGATTCAGGCAGAGGTTGGATGTTAGGTCTGGTAGGACAGAATCTAGGAGGACAGGTCAAAGCCTTATACGACACCCATGAAGCTCTGCCATTCACATTAGCCTTCGGAGTAACCCGCGAATTATCAAATGCCCCGCTGAGGTTTACCGTCACACTGCCTGATATCACACATTGGCAGACATCATTTTTTCATAACATATCATTAGGATGTGACGTTTTTCCTTCCAAACAATTATGGTTGGCAATAGGCTATAATGCACTGAGAGCAAAAGAAATGAGAACCGGCGAGGATGACAAAAGTCACGGAGCCGGACTTTCATTGGGAGGTGGACTGAATATAAAGGACTTCAAATTGGGAGTTGCTTGGGGAAAGTACCACGTAGCAGCCTCATCACTTATCATCAACGCAAGTTACTCATTTTAGAGAACTCACCTTTAGGAAAAAGACATGGAAAAGAAGATAGTTGTCGCAATCGACGGACATTCGTCATGCGGAAAGAGTACAATGGCAAAATGGCTGGCAGGACAAGTAGGATACATCTATATCGATACCGGTGCGATGTACCGTATGGTAACACTTTTTGCTCTGACACATGGTTTTATCACCAAGTCGGCTGAAGACGAATCCATTTCGATTGACGAAGCAGGACTGGAGAAAGCCCTGCCGGATGTCGACATCAATTTCGTGTTTGATGAAGAGACACGACTACCGTTAGCATGTCTTGACGGCAAAGTCGTGGAGAAGGAGATACGTGGAATGGCTGTGTCAGGCTGCGTCAGTCCGATAGCTGCACTCCCATTCGTAAGGATGAAACTCACCCAACAGCAGCAATCGATGGGAGAGAAAAAAGGTATTGTCATGGATGGACGCGATATAGGAACTGCCGTATTTCCGGATGCAGAACTGAAAGTCTTTGTTACCGCAAGTCCGGAAGTCCGTGCCAGACGCCGTTATGACGAACTCAAGGCCAAGGAACCTGAAATACATCTCAATCTGGCAGACGTACTGAAGAATGTAGAGGAACGTGACTACATCGACTCACATCGTGAACTCAACCCTCTCCGCCAGGCTGATGACGCAGTTGTTCTCGATAATTCCGATATGTCAAAAGAGCAACAGAACCAGTTCCTTCTTGATTTGTTCAGAAGTCGGACAAAAGCATAGGATATGTTTGTCGAAATTGACTCGCAGTCAGGTTTTTGCCACGGAGTTACACGGGCAATCAAGAAAGCAGAGGAGGAACTCTCCTCATCACATTCTTTATACTGTCTCGGTGATATCGTGCACAACGGCAACGAATGTGACAGATTGAAAAAAATGGGACTGATAAGTGTTGACCACGACTCATTCAAAACGTTGAACAACACCAAGATCCTTCTCAGAGCTCACGGAGAACCACCTGAGACTTATGATTGGGCAGCAAAAAACCATGTTAACATCATTGACGCAACATGTCCTGTTGTTCTCAACCTTCAGAAACGTGTCAAGACAGCATACGAAGAACTAAAAGACACACAGATTGTCATATACGGCAAGTCAGGCCATGCGGAAGTCGTCGGACTTGTCGGACAGACTGAAGGCCACGCCATTGTGATAGAAAACATCAACGATGCTGCAAAACTTGATTTCTCAAAGGATATCGCACTTTTCAGCCAGACCACAAAATCCCTTGAAGGATTCCGGGAAATCGTATACTTTATCAAAAATAAGATTCACAAAGGAGTGACATTCCTTTATTATGATACCATCTGCCGTCAGGTATCCAACCGTATTGCTAATATACGTCAGTTTGCAGAACGTCACGATGTCATTCTGTTTGTAAGCGGAACGAAAAGTTCCAATGGCAGGGTACTTTTCAATGAATGTGTATCCGTCAATCCACAGAGCCACATGATAGCCGATGCTGACGAAATCGATTTCAGTTGGCTTGATGGTGCTGAATCTGTCGGAATATGCGGAGCCACCTCAACCCCCAAATGGCTCATGGAGAAATGCAAAGACAGAATTGCACCACCTTCACAATACTAACCCAAAATGGATCACTGGTACAAATTGTGTTTTCTTGCTGATGATTGTCTTTTTTTCCTACAACGAAAACGGCTGATGGCCTTACAGGCCTTGGCGTCTTAGCAGTGAAATTTCCTTGTGAGCGAGCTCCCAGATAAATTTCCCTACTAATCCACCATCTTCCT
>DCGE01000206.1:0-225 GCA_002314525.1 Prevotellaceae bacterium UBA1786
CTTATCAATGATTCTCACATCCCGTATGCAAGTGAGATATCGGGTGCGGCTAAGGACAAGGTGAAGGACATAGCCAAGCAGATAGACCTGAAGAAATACTACGGCTACGTGAAGAAGGGAAGTGCCATATATAAGACATTGATGACTGGAAAGGTGGACAACCTCTACATGCCTTTCTCCATTCCTAAGTCCATCAACAAGTCGCCTGTGGATATCCAGATTGCA
>DCGE01000206.1:286-5963 GCA_002314525.1 Prevotellaceae bacterium UBA1786
AAGTTACACCAAGAACGATATCCTCGTACTCGGTGCACCTCGTATATGTATCTCTCCGGACCGCCTGCTCCCTGAGTCGGGTACCATCGCCCTCCTTTCGGACTTCACGATAAACGATCCGAAATCCACATATGAGATGACCTTCAATGCTCCGGACAATGTCATCGAACCGTCGAACGGCTGCTTCATCAGCTGGCACGATGACAAGTTTGAGATGCTCGGCCTCGATGTCGATATGAAGATTCCGGGACTTCTGAAGGACAAGAACGGTGTGGCTACGAGCGAACAGCCTGTCTTCAACGCACAGACCACTGTCGCCGACTGGGACGACTGGATGGTCGAACTCACTATCGATCCATTCCAGGTTTCAGCCCTTCCAGGTTGGACTTTCACCGCCTCGAACATCATATATGACCATTCCTTCTACCGTAACTCCGACAATATGGGCAAGTTCCCTACGGGTTATGACAAGAAGAAGGCCGGAATTACGGGAATGGTTCAGGACAGCGAAGGCAAATACTACACCGTCACTGACAGCAAGGATTGGCAGGGTCTGTACATCAAGGAGATCGGCATCAAGTTCCCGAAGGCACTTGAGTTCGGTACTTCGGGCGACAAGCGCCTGAGCATCGCAGGTCAGAACATGTTCTTCGACAAGTCGGGTGCCACTCTCGACATCACTGCCGCCAACATCCTCTCGGCAAAGACCGGAAAGGCCGGAGGCTGGGAGTTCTCGCTCGACAAGTAGTACGTGTCGTTCCTCCAGAGCAACTTCTCCAAGTGTGGTTTCTCGGGTAAGTTTGGAGTGCCTCTGCTCAAGGGAACGATAGCATATACTTGCCAGATACAGAAGATGACGTCCGACCCTAACAATAAGGGTCTGTATGCCTATATGTTTAAGACTCAGCAGGTCGATAACCTGTCGCTCGACTTCTTCCTCGCACAGGCTACGTTCAAGAAGGATCAGACGTACTTCCTGCTTGAGTCCGTGCCTGACAACAGCGGCAACATGGATACGAGCTGTGAGCTCGTGATGGGTGGTGACGTCACCATCGGAGGTGCTGACTGGATCAACAAGCAGCTGAAGACGAAACTGAAGATGGATCTGGAGGTACCGGGAGCCCACTTCTGTGGTATGCGTATATCCAATAAGTCAAGCGACTGGAAGTCGAAGTTCGAGTCGAAGATGCAGGAGACCGCAAAGAAAGCCACTCTCAAGGGTACAAAGCTATATACCGGCAAGGATATGACGTTCGGCAGCAGCTGCTACTTCAATCCAGGAAGCTGGTCATTGGCTTCCGACCAGAAGAAAGTCGGTGGCTTCGACCTCTCCCTCAGCAAGTGGGACTTCTCGAAGGAAGGGAACGACATAAAGCTCTATCTCCAGGGTAAGGTCAGTCTGGTTTCAGGTGTAGATATCAGCGCCCAGTGTGGAGTGGAGATATATGCGTCGGCAACCATTCCAAAGAGTTTCAGTGACCTGAAGAACATCTCGCTCTCGTACAAGGAGACTAAGTTCAAGGACTTGTCCCTTGATATGAGTTTCTCCGGAGTGACGATAAAAGGAACGCTGAAGTGTGCCGATAGTAGTGACAAGGAGGGTTACGAAGGCAGTCTTACCTTCAAGATGCCAGGTGATTTGTTCAGTGTTGAAGCCAGTGGAGGATATTTCAAGACAGGAACTGGTTCCTCACAATACACTTACGGATGGTTCTATATAAAGGCAGGCAGCAAGTCGGGAATCCAGGCTCCACCTATCCAGATTAACAGCATCACGGGTGGTTTCTACTACAACTGTAGCAGGAATGGTGAGAGTGCCACTCCACAGAAGGGTCTTATCGGTATTATTGCAGGCATCAAGCTATCGACTACCGCTGGTGAGGATGCCCTCAATGCCGATGTGGAGATGACAGTAATCTATGACACGAAGAATAAGCGTCTATCCACCTTCATCTTCACTGGTACCGTGAAGGCTGTCAGTGGACTCGTCTCTGCAAAGGCCAACCTTGTCTATGAGAACAGCACATCCTCAAGATATCTGCAGCTTGACGTCACTGTAGATGCGTCAGCCGATTCAGAGAAGCTGATAAACCAGATGACGGGTGCGAACAGTACGCTCGCAGACCTGAAGAAGAAACTTAACTCATCATATCAGAAACTGAAAGAATTAGCGCCAGAAGGTAGTCTGACGGCCTTGAACGACAAGCAAGGGACTCCTGATAAGTCAAAGAGCGGTAAGGATGGTGAAAACCTCTCCGTTAATGCTGGATCAGTCACCATCCCAATCCAATTCAAGATAACATGGAAGGATAATAACAAGACTTATGACAAGCCGAAGTGGCATCTCTACATAGGAGAGCCGGAAATGAGCAAGCGAGTCCAATATACTTTCCTCAAGTTCAAGTCCAGCATCGTGAGCGTAAATATCGGAGCCAATGGATATATCTGTGTTGGTAATGAGTTGCCTAACAACGGCAAACTACCTGATATTCCATCGGAAATAGCCAACTTCCTCAATGGTTCTGAGAGTGGAAAGGGAATTGAAGGCGCTACTCTCGCACAGGCTAACAAAGCCCGTCAGAGTTCCATCAACGACTTCGAAAACCAGATTACCAAGATTGGTGGCGGTGTGATGTTCGGTGCACAGGCTTATGGATATTTCGATGTGAATCTCGGCCTGTTCTACCTCAATGCAGGTGCAACAGCCGGATTTGATATAAGTATAATCAAGTTGGATAATAGTGTTTATTGTACGAACTTCAGTGGCGATCCAGGCTACAAGAGATGGTATGGATATGGCCAACTTTATGCTTATCTCTATGCTAATTTCGGACTTCATATCGACCTCGGATTCTGGTCAAAAGACATTGACGTAGCAAATGCAAGCATCGGCGGACTGTTCAAGATGCAAGGACCGAAACCTACCCATTTCGAAGGTCAGGCACGTGTCAAGATGAAGCTCCTCGGTGGATTGGTAAATGTGGATCGTAAGTTTGCATTTGAGTGCGGTCAGGGTTGTGACCTCTTCTACGGCAATGCCCTCGACGACTTCAAACTCTTCGGAGACCTCAGTTGCGGATATGACAACAAAGATCAAGGATGGAGCGACAAAAATGTTATCGACCCTAAGTTCATCCAGCGTCCGTTCTTCACTACCGAAGCACCGCTCAACGAGCCGTTCCGCGTACTCGACGAGACAGAACTGAACCGCATAGCAAAGAACTACACAGGCGACAAGACCGACCTCACCAACGAAGCAAGTCGTACATTCGTCTTCCGCTCCACAGTTGGTTCCTACGTCACCCTCTATGAGTATACTACCAAGACCGGCACTCCAACAAAGCGCACATTCTACATAAAGGGTCAGAACCGATATGCCAACTATCTTGATATCACGGAACTGAAGCCAAACCGCTACTACAAGATGACGGTTACCGGCTATGCAAAGGAAATAGAAAAGGGTGTGGAAGTAAATCCTGTCTATTATGACGAGGAAAACAAGGAATATATCCACAAGTCATGGAGTCAATCCAAGACTTACTACTTCCGTACCGGTCCTTCAAAGGCTTTGGCCGACTGCCCAGAGAATTTCGAAGAACTTGTTGCCATAGCTTACCCATCATACTATAATAATATCAAGTCAGACTATACTATCGATGCCCACCTCTATGATGTCAACCATCCAAACCTCGCCTTCTTCTCCGATGTGAGCAAGACCATACTACAGAAGGGTGAGCTCAGATGGAGGCTCTATGACAATTGGGGAAAGATGGTATCCGACATGCCAGCCAAGTGGAAAACCATAAGTGGCCGTTGTTGTAACCTCATCGCCGCAAGTCCTCTTGGAGCAAAAGCCAATACTGGATATGCTTACCGACTCACGCTTGAATATATAGTCTCGGGCAAGGATAGCAACAACAAACCAGTTGTGACTACCACATATCTGGTTGACCTTACCAGAATCTATGCTAAGGATACCGATTGGAAGAACGGCAATGGTAAGACTAATTGTACTCCGCTTCAATATGAGAAACCATTCATAGGTTCACGAATCAATAACGTGACATTCACATATTCGCCTACTGCGAAGTATTCTGACTATGAGATCTCATACGGTGCAACATACAATGGGAAGAAACTGATGGTTGCCGACCCTTATTGGTATATATCCTATCTCAGCAACTATGCCTTCTTCGGCGGGTGGCAGTTCTCTGCAAAGCGTTTGGATATGAATATCACTACATCCCAGTCACTCATATATACCGACAAAGGTGGTGTGTATGAAGGCAGACTTGGAACAGGTACAGACACATACAACACACAGAACGCAATATCCACAATTCGAAATCTGTCTGTTTATACTCCAGCTCAGTATATTAGTATTACCAGTTATCCTTTGCCAGCGATAGAAGACTCAAGATACCGAAACGTGCTTCCTGGACTCAGCCGGGTTCCTGTCTATCAACCTGGGACCAAAAACACTCAACGTGTCAAAGGATATTGCAGGGATTTCTACAATCCAGCACTTGCCTGCCAAAAATTGTCTGACGAGATATTCAGGGTATTCAACTGGATGGATGAGAATATCTGCTTAAAGAACAAAGGCGAGGCCTGGTCTAAAGATATTAATGACCTCCAGTCTTGGTATAACGAAAGAAGAGGCCATTATATCTACGGATTTGCTGGTTATAATGATGTCATTGAGCTCAGAGTTCCTTCCTATCAGTTCCCTATCGTCTATGGCTCGTGTCTGAACAATACAGGTGACATGGCCAAAGTTACTTGTTGGGGAACTCTCCAAGGATATCAGAGTGCCGACCAGAAGAACGCTCATTCTCGAGGACACGGACCTCACTCTCTGTACATACACAGTACGTTGTACGGAAAGGATAAATATCGGAGAACAGATGGTGATTATTTCGTTAAAAATAAATCTGGATTGTCGAACAGAGTAGCATATACAATTGATACTGATTACATCAAGAATGCTGACTTCAGCATCTACCGATGCAATACCTATAATTACCAGAAGTGTACATATTGGGTAGAGTATGTTTACAGTGGAGAAAGCTGTTACGAAACATTCACTATTGACAAACCAGTGAGATACTAATAATAAATATGGCATATAGATATTCAAGACATATTGCAGCCTTCACGGCTTTTGCCTCAGCCATTGGGTTGATGGCAGCTATCGGCATGGGAAATACACACGCAACAGGTAGAGAAACCTTTGCCGAACCTGGCGACACCATCGTACCTGTCAGTCCTTCCGAGACGACCGAATCCGCAGATTCCATAAGTCCAGACGTTGAACCTCAGTGGCTACCGGGAGAACTGAAGGACACCACCGAGGCCTATGCCCAGTGGCAAGCCAAACTCCAACGGAGCATGAGCAGCAAGATCAACGTGCTAAGCCGCACCTACGGCGACAGCATCGTACTCCGTTGGGCTCCCGACGACTATGTCACGTGGAAGTTCCTGTGCAAGGTGGGTGTCGATATCGTAAGGCTCGACCTCGACGAAATGAAGGAAGATACATTAGTTCTCCGCCTCCAGCCTTCCACCCTCGAAGAGTTCCACAGCACTTATCCCGAGACCGATTCGCTTGCGGGTATGGCTATGGGAGTACTCTACGGCCAGAAGAGTTTGAGGCCTGACCAGCCCGACGCACCGC
>DCGE01000206.1:6026-7512 GCA_002314525.1 Prevotellaceae bacterium UBA1786
TTCGGCGTCGGAGTATTAGTCAGCGAACTCCGTCCCGACCTTGCCAACCGCCTTCAGATGCGCTTCGTCGATAGGAACGTGAAGAAGGAAGGTCGTTACGACTACTATATCATCCCTTCTGAGATAGACACCACAGGCCATGTGGCTATTGATGTAGGCCACACCGACGAGATAAAGAACGTGATGTATAAGCCTGAGTCGTTCGATGTTGAGATAGGTGACTCCATCACCTCCCAGCGGGGAATCCGTCTGTGGTGGTCACGCCACGACTATTCCTCCTACGAGATAGAGCGTAGGGTGAAGGGCACTTCGAAGTGGTTCCGCGTCAACGACCGACCTTACATGATTCTTACCCCTGAACAGGAAGAGATGGACTGCTTCATCTCCGACGAGAACCTCATGCCTGCCACCTACGAATACCGCATCATAGCCCACGACCCATTCGGCGACCTCACCGAACCATCTAAGATACATACCGTTGTGATGCCTGACCTCGTAGGACCGCGACCTCCTCAGATCAAATGGATAAACATAGATCGTCCGAACGACGATCCATCGGCTGAAATATGGGAGGAGATCCATTTTGAGAAGGATACCTTGGAGGCTGACGTGAAGGGTATCGACCTGCTCTACTACCATGAGCGTGCGACTGCCGGAAAGTGGAAGTCGCTGATTGAGGGCGAACTGATATCACCTGCCGATACTGTCTGTCGGGTCAATGTCACCAATATCCCAACCAGCCAACTCGTAGTTGCGGCAGTCGATACCGCAGGCAACTACTCCTATTCCATCCCTCAACTCCTCCGCGTGGCCGACATGCGTCCTCCTGTGGCTCCTACGGGTCTGAAGGCAAAGACCAGTCTGGAGGATGGAACCATCACCTTGACATGGAACCAGTTGAAGAGCGACGACATCGACTACTATGAGGTGGCGTTCGCCAACGACACCACACACCGCTTCCTCGTGCTCAACGAGGGCAAGATCAACGATACCATCTATGTCGATACCGTTGCATTGGATGTGAACCAGAAATATATATTATAAGGTACGCGCGATAGATTACTCCACCAATACCGGTGAGTACTCCGACGTGCTACAGGTCATCCGACCTTCGCTCATCCCACCGACGGTGGCTCACCTCGACTCATCGTATGTCGATGCCAAGGGTGTGTATATGCGATGGATTGCGGGCGATGACGAACAGATGGCCTACCACAAGGTCTATCGCCGTCTGGCTGGCAGTGAGAAGAATTGGACCCTCATCCGTCGCTGCGATGCCGACTCCGTAAAGCAGGCTGGCGATGCCATCGTGATTCTCGACCATCCGAAGGAGAACTCCTACGAGGAATATGCCTACGCTGTCGAGTCGTTCAATTACTCCGACGTGAGCAGCGGACTCAGTCTGCAGTTCGTCACCCGTTTCACCGGCGACCCTGTGTTCCCTCTGCCTATCAAACTCGGAGCAACCTACGACTACGACAAGAAC
>DCGE01000206.1:7578-7768 GCA_002314525.1 Prevotellaceae bacterium UBA1786
GGTACTTCTGCATCTGGCGCAAGGGACCAGAGGACGAGCGGTTCATGTTCCTCTTGTCTGCCGAGCCGGATGACCGTATGTTCACCGACAGCCTCCTCGACGAAGGCGAGACGGCTGAGTACTTCATCCAGGTCCAGATGGAAGACGGCCGAGAGAGCGAACCTTCGAATGTCGTATCGGTGAAGCGAAA
>DCGE01000206.1:7792-8292 GCA_002314525.1 Prevotellaceae bacterium UBA1786
GCGAAAAGCGAGCGATAATTGATAACTGAAAAATGATAATTGATAATGAAGAGATCGTTATTGTCATATTTTGAAATAGGACTGTCGGCCTTGTCGCTGATGCTTACCGTCTCCTGCGGAATCATGGAGATGGACGAGCAGGCACCTGTCCTTCCTGTTGACATGCACCTTGAGCGCGACTCGATGTATGTCATGAGGGGCGAGTCGTTCACGGTAAGTCCTGTGTTCACTCCCGACAGCGTGACACTCACTGACATGTGCTGGCTTTCCGACAACGAGAATATCGTCAGCTACCGTAACAATGAGTTCACGGCAGTCAGGGAGGGATGGACCGTAGTTCGCGGAATGAGTATATCTCGTCAGATTGAGGACAGCTGTCAGGTCTGCGTGCTCGACTGGGATGCCGACAGCATTCCCGTAGCCCCTTACGAGACCATCGTCTATGCCGATGTCAAGGTCGGTGGCAAGGTCTTCGACCCTGACGTGATGACTCTCGGGGC
>DCGE01000206.1:8310-9074 GCA_002314525.1 Prevotellaceae bacterium UBA1786
TCATCACCGACCGCCTGTCGGGACTTGGTGTCATGAGGACGTTCAAGGGTGTCGATTACATGGAACTGCGTGTCGGCAGCGACTGGATCGACGACTCGGGTGAGATCATCCGTGTCATCGACTTCATACTCTACGACAGCACTACCCATACCACCCGCACTCTGTCAGCTGCCGTGCCGTTCGACTGCGAGACCCACGGCACTCTCGGCAATCTCTTCCACCTGTATTTCCAATAACCCACCAAAACTACAATGGATATGAAGAATACCATCATCACCATAACGAGAAAATCACTTGTTGCACTCTCTGCGTTCCTTCTCATCAACGGCTGCACACTCGACATGGAGGACTGGGTGCAGACGGAGGAGGAGATTGGCTACGGCGAGACTGCCACCATGGAGTACGACGGCTACAAGTGTGAGTATGAGTTCAAGGACGAGACCATCCACCTTACGAGCAACATACTCGAGTACCTCGCCTATACCGAAGGCGACACCACCTTCTACTTCATGGACAACCTGCCTGAGGAGTACCGGCCGAAGGTGGGAGGCTACATAGCTTCCTTCTGCTGCGACGAACTGCCTTTGGGTGTCAATGCCAAAGTGCTGTCGGTCACCAAGTCCAACGGCATGCTCATAGTCGAGACCAAGGCGGTTGAACTTGCCGAGACCTTCAAGCAGTTCAACCTTGAGATGGATATGGACATGCGCTTCACCCATGCTGACGATAGCACGTCGGAGACTCGCGCCCGTAGGGTGAAGCAT
>DCGE01000194.1:0-4339 GCA_002314525.1 Prevotellaceae bacterium UBA1786
ACAACAGTAATGCGATTACCATTCCATACCTGCAGTCTGAAGGCAAGCCCATAGTCTTCTCAGGCATGACGACGAACGAGAACAGGAGTTTCGGCATAGTACCTGTCATCACGAAAGTGGCCAAGGACAATTTCACCTTCTGTTTCGAGCCATGGAGCATACCGGAAGGCAGTGTGATGATTGAACCTGAGACGGTAGATTTCCTTGCCATCCGGCCAGGCCGCTACCAGTGGGGTAGTATGACGGCTGAAGTTGACACTTGTTGGTATCTCAGGGACGACGGCACGCGCAGCAAACTCTCCCACGGTGACTCGATCCATGTGACCTTCAGGCAGCCTTTCCCTAACGGCATCATCCCGGTGGTTATAGTACAGCCTATGACTACCACGACAAGTTCGGCACTTGCCACCCCACAGATTATGTGCGTCACCAATGAAGGGTTCGACATGAAGCTGATGAAACAGGTTGGCGATAGCAGGAACATAGCAGCTACGACCACATGCTACTACATCGCCGTCACTCCTGGCAGTGCAAACCTGAACGAGGCGAATACCAGCATCCATGCCGGACGGTTCGGTACAGCTATCGGTGGCTTGATTATGCAGACATGCCGTTTCCTCGCACCTGACAGCAGCAGTATCTGCTTCAGAGAGCCATACGTCCTTGCGGCGAGCCAGAATCACCTGCTTGACTATACCAACCTCATCCGTCTCGACAGATATATCACAGAAGTCATTGATGGCGAAACGATGGTAGTTGGCGCAAAACTCCGTCGGCAGATGGACAGCAGCGCAAGTATCACGGGCAACTCAGCCACCAGAAACGGCAGCACCGTAGGATGGATAGCCATCAGCAAGAACGGGGTCGATGTGCCCGACGGAATCACAGCAAAGCCTGAACAGCCTAAATCCGCTGTCCAGGACATCTATAGCCTCTCCGGACAAAGGGTGTCCTCACCTTCAAGGGGCAGCATCTACATCATTAATGGAAAGAAAATACTAATCAGATGATGGTATTGATGCCAGAAAAGGCCAATGCCACCCAGTTCAACTCATTTATTCATATGAATATAATACAAAAACACTTCCGGCTGATGCTTGCAGCAATGCTGACCTTCAGCATCATGTCAGTACAAGCAGAGGAACTGCAAGTTACAAATACTCCTTCGGCCTTTGCCATTGCCACTGCTGAAGGAGCTATTCCTATAGTTTATGACCAGATGTCAGACCACAGCGTGGTTGGCGTTGCCGCAACTGCACTATGCGGCGACATCAAGGCTGTAACCAGACAGACAGCCTCGCTGCTTGGCACAATGCCTGAATCAGGAAATGTCATCGTTGTGGGCACCATCGGACAGTCTTCGTTCATTGACGAACTGGCATCCAAAGGTAAACTGCAAACAGCTCCCGTCAGCGGCAAATGGGAGGCTTACACCATGCAAGTGATTGAACGTCCCACAAGCGGTGTGGAAAAGGCTCTTGTCATTGCCGGTAGCACACCACGTGGCACAGCCTACGGTTGCTTCGAGTTGTCGAAGTTGATGGGTGTGTCGCCGTGGATATGGTGGGCAGATGTTAATCCCGAGCCTCGCGAGG
Source organism: Prevotellaceae bacterium UBA1786 (assembly GCA_002314525.1). The sequence goes on from DCGE01000194.1 coordinate 1,596, forward strand.
CACTCTATATCGCAGGCAACGAACTGACTGTAGGCGAACCAAGTGTAAAGTATCGTGGCATCTTCATCAACGACGAGGACTGGGGCATTCAGCCCTGGGCAGCCAACAAGATGGATACAGACATCAAAGACATCGGTCCTCGAACCTACGAACGTGTTTGTGAACTGTTGCTGCGCCTGCGTGCCAATATCCTGTGGCCTGCCATGCACGACTGCACCAAGGCCTTCTGGTACTACAGTGGAAACCCCGAGGTCGCTGCGCGCTACGACATCGTATTGGGTAGCAGCCACTGCGAGCCGATGCTGCGCAACAATGTGTTTGAGTGGTACAACGAGGGTGGAACCTCGAACAGTTACAACTGGAAAACCAATCGTGAGGGCGTACAGAAGTATTGGGAGAAACGTGTGAAACAATCGAAGAACCAGGAGGCGATGTACACGTTGGGGATGCGTGGAGTTCATGACAGCAACATTCAGGGTTACAATGGCACGAGCGAAGTGGTGGGAGCACTGACCGAGATATTGGCCTATCAGCGCAGTCTCATCCAGCAGGAGATAGGCAATCCTACCACAGTGCCACAGATGTTCTGTCCGTACAACGAAGTGCTGGAAGCCTACAATGCCGGATTGCAGGTTCCGGATGACGTGACGCTGTGCTGGGTAGATGACAACCATGGATACATCCGCCAGATGCCTACCCCGAAGGAGCAGCAGCGCAAGGGTTCGCACGGCATGTACTATCATCTCTCTTACTGGGGATGGCCTATGGACTACCTGTGGCTTTCCACCATTTCGCCATCGCTCATCAGCTACGAACTTTGCCGTGCCTACGAACAGGGGGTGCAGCGACTCTGGGTAATCAATGTGGGTGACATCAAACCTGCTGAGGAGGAACTTGAGTTCTGCATGGACTTAGCTTGGGATGTGGATGCCTGGCAGCCGCAGAATGCTTACCGGTACAGTCGTGAGTGGGCAGCACGCACCTTTGGTGAGGACGTGGCTGATGAGATTGGTGCTATCAAGAACGAGTACTACAGTCTGGCTGCTGCAGGCAAGCCCGAGCACATGAGTCTGGTCACTTACTCGCAAGTCGAGGCAAACGCGCGCTTGGCTGACTATGCCGCCATCGTGAAACGTGTAGAGGCAGTAAAGACACAAATACCAACACGTCTGCAGGATGCTTATTTCGAGATGGTTGAGTATCCAGTGAAGGGGGCTTACCTGATGAATGTGAAACATATACGTGCTAAGCAGAGTTACCTCTATGCTCAGGCCGGCAAGCAGGAACAGAGTTCCGAAGCATCCAATGAGGCACGCCTGGCTTACGATGAGATTCAACAGCTTACCGTAAAATACAATCAGGACATTGCCGGGGGCAAGTGGAACGGTATGATGAGCAGTAAGCCTCGTGGCCTCTCCACGTTCAACATGCCAGGGGTGGCAACTACCGATGATGTACTGCCGGTAGAGAGTGATTTGGAAGACGAGCACATCACCTTTATTCCTGCAGCGGACTATACTGAGGCATCATCGACGATCACCACAATCGAAAACTTAGGTCTCGAACAGAAGGCGGTCTGTGTCTATCCCATGGATCTTACTGCCTACGACGATGTGACGAAGGCTCCATATGCAACTTACGACATTCCTGTGAAGGCTGGTGTTGGCATCATCCGTGTGCGTTGTCTGCCCACCTTCCCTCTGAACGACACGTACGATCTGCGCTATGCCATCAGCATCAACGGAGGCAAACCAGCCATCCAAAGCATCAAGGCCAAGGCTCGCTCAGCGGCTTGGGAACCCAACGTACTGCGTGGGTGGGCAGGCACTGGACATAGTTTTGTAAGTGCCAAGGAGGGTACGATACGTGTTCGTATCTCTCTGTTGGACCCCGCACTTGTTCTCACACAAATAGTTGTGGAACAGACCAACGACACCTTCACTGACCAATACATCCAGAATGCCGACTTTGAATTCAAGGCACACGGCGAGTTGAATGACGGTACTACCATACGTGGCGTTCCTTTCGGATGGAAGACCAACACAGTACCTTCGGGCAACAGTTACGGCATCAACAACGACTGTCAGGACCGTCATGGTGACAATGTGTGTTGGTTCCGCGCCACACCTATGCCTGATGACTTCAAATTGTATCAGACCCTTACCGACCTGCCGGCTGGCAGTTATCGTGTTGAATGCCGTATGTGGGCTGAGAAAGGTATGTTGGGTACTGCCCGACTTTTTGCCGGCAATCATGTACAGTATTTTGGTAAGAAGAGCGATTACGTGAATAATCTTACAGATGGGGAAGTGAACACTTTTGCCGGTCACGAAGGCACTACGACCCAGACATTGAGCAATATGTATGTGGATGTGACTGTTGCTGAGGGACAACCCTTGGAAGTGGGTATCAAAACCAGTAACATGAAGAGTGACGGATCGCGAGCCAGCAACCAGACAGGGTGGTTCAAATGTGACTATTTCCGCATTCGTCCCTATACACATGTTCCTTACATCGTGAACCCTGGTTTCGGCAACGACATGGAGGGGTGGACCATTGACTACACGGGTACGGCAAATCCCAAAATAAGTACGACAGAGAAGCCTCAGGGTTCTGCGTCGCCCTTGATTGCTGCGACTCAGAAGCATCTGCAGGTTTGGGGCATCAACGGGCAGGGAACAATCAGCCAGGTTGTTGAAGGACTCTCGGCAGGACGGTATATTGTCGGAGCTACCGTCTGTACT
>DCGE01000194.1:4352-15420 GCA_002314525.1 Prevotellaceae bacterium UBA1786
GGCAGCGTGGAAGCTTCACTCTTTGCCAACGATGCCAATGCCGTTATTGATGCCGACGGACGCTTCACTGTCCAAGCCACTGTCGGAACGGACGGAATACTAAACCTTGGAGTACGCTTCAGCAGCAAAACGGATGGCAGTATAGAGGTCGATGCCTTTACGCTCGAGAATGTGAATGACGACACCACACCTATTCGTTGTTCTGTCATTTCTGAAGAAAGTTCTCCTTCTTCTTATAATTTGAGTGGACAACGTTCCTCTTTTCTTCAATCTGGCATCAACATTGTCGGACACAGAAAGGTGTTCAGACGATAAATGACCTGCAGCCACCTTCGTTCAATTCACTTGTTGAATAGGTTATGAATAAGATTTACATGTATTATGTATGTATGTTGGCAATGTTCCTTGTTCCGCAATGCACAGCAGCCCAAGGCTATCTCTTTGCCTATTTTACCAACAACTCAACTGAGGGACAACAGGTGTGCTTCGCCTTGAGCCAGAACGGACTCGACTTCGAACCGCTCAATGAAGGCCGTCCTGTCATTGCCAGCGACACCATAAGTCGTAGTGGCGGCATTCGCGACCCACACCTGTTGCGCACATCCGACGGTTGGTTTCTCATGGTGCTGACAGATATGGACTGGCAGAGAGGCAAATGGTCGAACAGAGGTATCGTGATGATGCGCTCACGTGACCTCATCCACTGGCAGCACCACACAGTTCATTTTCCTGAACGATACGTAGGAACGCGTTATGCACAAGCAGATGCCGTGTGGGCTCCACAGACTATCTATGACCCCCTAGTCGGGAAATATATGGTGTACTTCTCGCTGCATTCACCCCAAGACGGGCCCTTCCCTCGTGATGCCGTATATTATGCCTATGCCAACAGCGACTTCAGCGACCTGGAATGTGAACCGCAACCACTCTTTACCTATCCCGATCCGACGATAGATACTGATATCGTGTACGATGAAGGTGGCGTTTTCCATCTCTTCTTCAACACCTGGGGCGCAGATGGCTTGCAACGCAGACAGTACATCTTCACCGACCTTCATGCTCCTGACACATGGACTCTCGTTCCTGGCCGCATGCAACCCAACACAATTGATTCGGAAGGTTCTACTGCCTACAGACTCAACAACGGCACATGGCTCCTTGGCTACGATTGTTTTCGGGATGGTATCTACCAGATATGCCGTACCGACGACTGGACCTCATTCCAGTTGGTTCGCGAAACAAAAGCAGATGGAAACTTCACACCTCGTCATGGCTCTGTCATTTCTATTAGTCGCAAAGAGATGCGAAGGCTGCTACGTACTTATTAGAATATGGTATTATTGCATGTTGCGGTTGGTCACCCATTGCAGGATTTCTGACGAGGTGTATGGCTCATCTGTCCATCACCCTCCTTATCCTCAAATACTGACAAAGCAGCTGGCTGCCATGATTGATAGTCGGCTGTCTCGTGGATAAGCAAGTACAAGCTACTGAAGATGTTGAACTCTATCGATAACTAAGTTCAAAGACACAAATAAGTAACGATAGCTCCAACACTTCCGCAGTTTTTCTTTGTTACATTAATAATGTCAGCTCTTTTACATTACTAATGTCAGCATCTTGACATTACTAACCTCAGCATGCTGACATTAGTAACCTCAGTAAGCTGACATTAGTAATGTAACATCATTAAGTTCAGTAGTCGTGACTCATAAGCTCATGGGATGGCAGTGGGAATATTGCCTGAGATGAAGTATTTTTTCATCGAAATTCCACAAAAATGCATGCAAAATATAATAAATGGAATTTCTTTACGTTATTCTATTAAAAACATGTTATTCTTGCCTATGAAGCATTTTACACTAAGCCCCTCGTTTGAGGAAAACACAATCGGTCAGTTTGATGACGTGCCTGAGATGCACGCCAGTCTTGAGAGCCTCTTTCTGCTACGGGTATTTGCCCGCACCTACGGCACCGCAATCTGACTCCATTGGATTTTGAGAGAACCTTACATCTCCTGGAAAAGCATCCAGGGGTGACGTCACTTCTCAATGCAATATGCACACAGAATGGTGACATAACGGCTGACGGCCTTACGGGCTCGTCGGCTGCGTTGGTTTTTGCATCTGTCATGCGTCAGCTTTCGGCAAGAGGCGTGAAGCAGCCACGTATACTGTTCATTCTGGAGGATGAGGAAGAGGCTGGCTATTTCTACCATGACATGACGCAGATCAACGGCGAGAAGAATGTATTGTTCTTTCCTTCGTCATACCGCAACACGATGCGCTGTGATCAGAAGGACTCAGCCAACGAGGTGCTCCGTACTGATGTGCTGACAGACCTCAATTCTGCGGAGACAACACAGAACAAGGTCATCGTCAGTTTTCCAGAAGCCATCAAGGAACCTGTAGTGTCGCAGAAAGACCTCGATGCCAACTCCATGATGCTGAAGGTCGGTGAGACATACGAGACATCCGATTTGGAGTCGTTCCTGTTCTCATTGGGATTCATAAGGGTTGACTACGTGTATGAGCCCGGACAATTTGCCATCAGAGGAAGTATATTCGACATCTTTTCATTCAGCAGTGAGACGCCGTACCGTATTGACTTCTTCGGTGACGAGGTGGACAGCATCCGCACTTTTGACATCCAGACACAGCTGTCGGACATGCGTCTGTCATTCATATCCATAGTTCCGGAAATCGGTTCGCTTGAATCAGAGCAGATACCGTTCACTGACTTCCTGCCGAAAGACACGCTGGTGGTGATGCGCGACAGACAGTTCGTAGAAGACCGATCGGAGCTGTCGTTCGGTGGGTTCAGGAACATAATCGTCTCCCAGCAGCCAGCAGCCAGCAACAAGCAGCAAGCAGCCAACATCACCTTCCACACCACCCGTCAGCCGCTCTTCCACAAGAATTTCGACCTCATGCGTGACGAGTTCACCCGACTGGAATGGGATGGCTACAAACTGTTCATCTGTGCCGACAACGACAAACAGTTCAAACGTCTGAAGGAGATATTCCCGGAACTGCATTTCCGTTCAATGGAGAAGACCTTGCATTCCGGTTTCACCGATCACGACCTGAAGGTATGCTACTTCACCGATCATCAGATATTCGACCGCTATCATAAATACAGTCTGAAGAGTGACAAGGCCCGTCGCGGAAAGGTGGCACTGACACTGAAGGAACTTCAGCAGTTTGAGCCAGGCGACTTTGTGGTGCATATAGACCATGGAGTCGGTAAGTTCGGAGGACTGGTCAGGGTACCTGAAAACGGTGTCATGCAGGAGAAGATCATGATCACATACCGGAATGAAGACACCGTATATGTATCTATCCACGCCCTTCACAAACTGTCGAAATACAAAGGCAAGGACGGTGAGCCACCGACACTGAGCCGTCTGGGTACCGGTGCCTGGCAGCGAATGAAGGAACGCGTAAAGGCTAAGGTCAAGGACATTGCACGCGATCTTATCAAACTGTATGCCGAGCGTCAGAAGGAGAAGGGTTTTGCCTTCAGCCATGATGGTTATATGCAGCATGAACTCGAGAGTTCGTTTATGTACGAGGATACTCCCGATCAGTTCAAGGCCACGCAGGACGTGAAAGCCGACATGGAGCGCATGCAGCCCATGGACCGACTGGTGTGCGGTGACGTGGGATTCGGAAAGACCGAAGTAGCCATACGTGCCGCCTTCAAGGCAGCAACCGACGGCAAGCAGGTGGCGGTGCTCGTTCCGACGACTGTGCTTGCCTATCAGCACTGGCAGACATTCTCGGAACGTCTGAAGGACTTCCCTGTCAAGGTGGAGTACCTCAGCCGTGCCAGAACTGCCGTACAGACGAAAGCCATACTCGAAAACCTTGCAAACGGCAAGACAGACATCATCGTAGGAACACATAAGCTCATAGGCAAATCAATAAAATTCAAGGATCTCGGTCTGCTCATCATCGACGAGGAACAGAAGTTCGGAGTTGCAGTGAAGGAGAAACTCCGTCAGATGAAGGTGAACGTGGATACACTCACCATGACAGCCACTCCTATCCCCCGCACCCTGCAGTTCTCACTGATGGGAGCCAGAGACCTCAGTATCATACAGACTCCACCATCAAACCGCTACCCTATACAGACCGAAGTACACACATTCTCAGAAGAGGTGATACGCGATGCTATCAACTTCGAGATGAGCCGGAACGGGCAGGTGTTCTTCGTAAACAACAAGATCAGTAACCTGACCGAACTTGAAACGATGATCCATCGCTGTGTTCCCGATGCCAGGGTATGTATAGGACATGGGCGGATGAATCCAGCCGAACTTGAGCAGGTGGTGTTCGACTTCATGAACTACGACTACGATGTCATGCTTTCGACTACCATCGTGGAGAACGGCATAGACATACCCAATGCCAACACCATCATCATCAATGCAGCTCAGAACTACGGACTCAGCGATCTGCATCAGATGCGAGGACGTGTGGGCAGAAGCAACAAGAAGGCCTTCTGCTATCTCATCGCTCCCCCACTCTCTGCCCTCAAGGATGATGCACGCAGACGCCTTCAGGCACTTGAGAACTTCTCAGACCTGGGAATGGGAATGCAGATCGCACTGCAGGATCTTGATATACGTGGGGCAGGCAACCTGCTGGGAGCAGAACAGAGCGGTTTCATAGCAGACCTCGGATATGAGACCTATCAGAAGGTGCTGAAAGACCCGATGCAGGAACTTCAGGCAGAGGAACACTCTGCTGCTACACAGACGGAAACAGGCGAGAACACCCCTCAGACCGTAGCGGCATACGGAAACGGATGGCGGTTGTACTTCGGTGACATAGTCGTAGAAAGTGACCTGCCGACATACTTCCATGACAGTTTCGTTCCTACGAGCGGAGAACGTATCACACTCTACCGTGAACTCGACTCACTGGAAACGAAGGAACAACTGGATGACTACAGATCACGCCTCATAGACCGATTCGGCGAGATACCCGAAGAGGCACAGGAACTTATCAACATCATGCCATTGAAGTGGGTGGCAGCCCGACTCGGGATTGAGAAGATTACACTCAAGCAAGGGCACCTCATCCTGCACCTCATCAGCGACTTCACCAGCGACTACTACAGAAGCGATACATTCGGTATGCTGATCAGATATCTTCAGACACATTCATCAACCACAAAACTCCGTGACGGTCAGACACGCTCGCTCCTCATCAAGAACGTGCCGACTGTTTCAAGTGCATTGGCAATACTCACACAGATAGAACAACAATAATAACAGCAAAACAATGAAACACACTCTTATCCGGCTGTCACTGATTTCCATAATGACAATAAGCACCGTCTCGGCCTTTGGCTGGGGACAGAAAGGACATGACGTCACATGTGCCATAGCACAGAGACACCTCTCGAAAAAGGCTAAGAAACAAATTGCCAGCATTCTTGACGGACGATCCATAATATACTGGGCCAACTGGATGGATAATGCCAGCCACACTCCGCAGTATGAATATACCAAGACATGGCACTACCGCAATGTAGATGCAGACCAGACATATGAATCAATGCCCGAGGAACCAAGCGGAGACGTGGTTACAGCCATACAGACACAGACCGAGCTACTGAAAAACAGCCAAGCATCGAAGGAGGCAGCAGCTCTCGCCCTGAAGTTCCTCGTACATCTTGTGGGTGATGTTCATTGTCCGATGCACATGGGACACAAGTCAGACCTCGGCGGCAACAAATGGCAGATACAGTACTTCAACAAGGGAACAAACCTTCATAGCATCTGGGACACCGACATCATAGAAGGAACACACAAATGGACCTACACCGAATGGGCCGACCAACTTGACATCATCGACAAAAAGACCATCATACAACTTACACAAGGTACAGAAAAAGACTGGGCAAAGGGAACATTGTCCATTGCCCAGAAGATATATGACACGACACCGGTGGGTTCAAAACTGTCGTACGACTACTCAAGCGAGTGGACTCCGGTCATCGAACAACAGCTGTTGCTCGGCGGTCTGCGTCTCGCCAGATTACTGAACGAGATATTCAGATAGTCAGAGGAAAGTTTCACGCTTTCAGGATATCACGCAGCTGCTTCATGCCTTCAGTGGCAGTCGTGGCAATGACATGAATACCCATACCTGATGGTACGTTGGTAGGACGGGGATCGATGAGGTAGATCTTTGCATGGCTGTTGGCATATTGCAGGAGTCCTGCTGCAGGATAGACATTGAGAGATGTGCCAATCACCACCAAGATATCGGCCTTGCTGACCTCCATGGCTGCCGGTTCGATCATCGGAACACTCTCACCGAACCATACGATAAACGGGCGCAACTGACTGCCGTCCTTTGCCTTGTCACCTATCCGGATATCAATATGTTCCTCATCGAGAGTGACTATCTGGCGCGAGTCATTCGGATTATAGGTAGAAGTAGCCTTCATCAGTTCGCCGTGCAGATGTATAACATTGGTGCTGCCGGCCTGCTCATGAAGGTTGTCGATGTTCTGGGTGATGACGGTGACATCATAGTCATCCTCCAGTTTGGCAACGATTCGGTGGGCATCGTTGGCAACGGCACCTATGAGTTGGCGACGCCTCTCGTTGTAGAACTTCAGCACAAGTTCAGGATCACGATTATAACCCTGGATGCTTGCTACATCCTCGACATTATACTGTTCCCAGAGGCCGCCAGAATCCCTGAACGTGCTGAAACCACTCTCTGCTGAAATACCAGCTCCTGTAAGAAAAACAAGTTTATCCATATTATTGAACTTTTGAGCTCTGAGCCTTTTTTACGACTATGATGCTGACTTCATAGAGAAGCCACATAGGCAGTGACACTATCATCAAGGTGAAAATATCAGTTGTCGGTGTGATGACGGCAGCTGCAATGACAATAAACACTATGGCATGACGCCGGTAGTGAGTCATGAGAGATGACGTCAGGAACCCGAGTTTGGCGAACAGCCAACAGAGCACCGGCATTTCAAAGACGAGTCCGATGGAGAGTGTCATGGCTGTGAATGTGGAGATGTAGGAGTCGAGTGTGATGGTGTTCGGGATACTCATATCCACCTGATAAGTACCGAGAAACCTTATCACAAAGGGCAGAACGAAGAAATAGCTGAACAACACCCCAAGGATGAACATCAGATATCCTCCACCGGCGACACGAACTACATACCTGCGTTCATCAGCATACAGTGCCGGAGAGATGAAGCGGAACAACTGATAGAGGATATACGGTGATGACACCAGAACGCCTGCAAAGAAGGAAATCTTCATGTGTATGATGAACTGCTGTGCAAGTTCAGTGTTGATGAGTGTGATTCCGGAACGCGGATGCAGGACTATGCTGAACACCTCATCCTTGAAACAGAATGCCACAACGGCAAACAAAAGAGTAACAAGGACTACACGAATAATGACTGAACGCAACTCATCGAGATGCGTCCAGAAGGTATCGGCTGTGGGCTGTTGGCTGCCAACGGCAAACGGCAGACGGCCAACGTCATTTATCGGCTGTTGGCTTGTTGGCTGGCTCATCATCCTCTTCCTTTCCGTTCATTCCGTCCTTGAAGGACTTGACACCTTTGCCAAGACCTTTCATCAGCTCCGGGATTTTCTTGCCACCAAAGAGAAGAAGTATTACAAGTGCGATAACCAGTATCTCTGTAAGTCCGAGATTGCCAATGAAGAGTGTATTAATCATAATGTGCTACGTTTGATGTTTTCTACGAATTTATCCACGAACAACATCTGTTCAGGGATATTGATATGCTGAGGACAATGGCTCACACACTCATTGCATGCCACACAGTGGTCAGCCTGACGTTCAGGTTCGACTGCTGCATTATAGCCACCGACGAAACGTGATGTCTCGTCCTTGTGGTTGTTGTAGTATGAGAACACACCCGGAATGTCAAGACCATAAGGACAAGGCATACAATACTGGCATCCTGTGCACGGAATGCCAGGATTGCGGAAGATTTCATCTACAACGGTACTGAGGAAGGCCTTCTCTTCGTCATTGATCGGAATGAGAGGAGAGAAAGTCATGATATTATCCTCAAGATGTTCCTTGAAGGTCATTCCGCTGAGGCATGTCAAAACATTAGGCAGTGAGCCACAGAAACGGAAAGCCCATGAAGCAACACTGCGGTCGGGTTCACGACGCTTCATCTCCATCATTGAAACCTCAGGAACCTTGGCCAGACGTCCGCCAAGCAATGGTTCCATGATGACTACGGAGATATTGTTCTCACGCAACAGGTTGTACTCATAGGCTGTATCCCTATTTTTTTTCCAGTCGGAGTAATTGACCTGCAGCTGGACGAAATCCCAGTGATACTGTGCATGAAGACGCATAAGTTCCTCGAAACTGTCGCGAGGTCCATGGAAAGAGAATCCCAGATTGCGGATACGACCTGCCTTGCGCTCCTCCAGAAGGAAGTCCATGATTCCGTTATCGACAAACCGTGAATGGAAATCATCAATACGGCCAATGGCATGCAACAGATAGTAATCGATGTAATCCACACGCAGATTCTTCATGGAGTCATGATACATGCCAACAGAACCCTCAAAGGACTGTATGGAAGGATCGAAATTCGACAGTTTGGTGGCTACGAAATACTTGTCACGAGGAAACTTACTCAGAGCCTCACCTGTTGATGCCTCCGACTTCCCCTGACAATACACAGGTGACGTATCATAGTAGTTGACACCATACTGCATGGCTATGCGGACGAGTTCGTTGACACCCTCCTGATCAATTATCTGTTCTTTGCTTTCTTCTTCCTGCTCAAGCATAGGAAGGCGCATCATGCCGTAGCCAAGAACAGATACTTTATCATGAGTTGAAGTATTTTCACTGAGTGTCATATCACCTATCTCGATGTCAGACATACCCTCAGGACTGCCAGAATTACATCCAGAAAGCGATGCTGCTCCAATAGCTGCAGTACCTGCACAGAGTTGTTTTAGAAATTCCCTACGATTCATAATTGCTGTTTATCTATTAGATACGTTTATGTACTTCGTGGCCTTCAACATGAATTGCGCTGAAAGGTCGGACCGGACAGAGATATTCGCAAGCTCCGCAGCCCGTGCAACGAGCTTCGTCAACTACAGGAATGAGATGTCCCTTCTTGTTGCGCACCATCTTGATGGCCCCAGAAGGACAGTGACGGGCACAGTTGCCGCAGCTATCGCCGCCATTGACTTTTTCACAATGCTTTGGATGTACGACTGCATGGCCTACCTGGATATCAGGTTTCTCATCACGAGTAATCGGCCGAATGGCATTTGTAGGGCACACATCGGAGCAGCGAGTACATTCCGGACGACAGAAACCTGATTCGTATGATGCCTCCGGCTGCATGAGAGTCATGATATTGCCGGAAGGCCTCAGTACTTTATTCGGACAGGCAGACACACATAACTGGCATGCGGTGCAGTGCTGTGAGAAATGACGAGCCGAAAGTGCTCCGGGAGGTAGAACAGGAGTTTTACGTGTAGGTACTTCCTTACCGGATATAACAGCCAAGCCACCATCGACCTTGTGTTTCTTTGCCAACGCATAGGTAGCAGTCATGAGTCCGATGATAGAGAAGAACTCGCGTTTCGAACGGCTGGCCGGAGTGTCATACATCTCAGTCACTTTTTCCTGTAAAGGTCTACGCCCGTACTTGATGGCTCCCTGACGGCAATGGTTAATACAGTCCATACAAGCCACACAACGGAAATAGTCGATGGAATGCTCATTGGGATTGATGCAAGCGGCCTTGCAGTTACGCGCACATGAACGGCAACCGTTGCATTTGGTCTTGTCGATGTATGGCTTCAGGAATGAAAACCTTGAGATGATTCCCAGAATTGAGCCGACAGGACAGATTGTGTTGCAATAGGTACGACCATTCCGCCACGCCAATACGGCAATGACGATGAAAGAGACCAATGCAATTATGCCTGCATAGAGAGTTGGATGTATGATATTCTGCACCATGCGTCCATAAGAACTGTAAGGAGCAAGAATGACAGCAAACGATGTCAGGCCGGATATGAGCAAAACAGGGAACAGTATCAGAACGATGTAACGCAACCCATTCTTTGGACGGGAATAGGTATAAGGCAGTTTCTTATTCTTCTTGGTCTTCCTTCCCAAAAGAGCCATGAGGTCCTGAAGGACGCCAAGAGGACATATCACCGAACAGTAGACACGGCCCATGATAAGAGTGAGGGCAACAATGATAATGATGGCAGACAGGTTGAGAGCGAGGACTGCCGGCAGGAACTGGATGTCAGCCATCCAACTGAGCCATAGGAAGTCTGACGGAACACAAAGGTACAATGTCAGAGCAACGAAAAACAATATGGCTAATGTGATTCTAAGTTTTTTCAACATCCGGTAGGTAAAATAATCAGGTTCTTCTATTGAAAACACAAAGGGAAAGGCCATGACCTTTCCCTTCATCATATTCGCGTTTAGTCATCGAAACGGCTGAACATAGTAGCTGGATCAAATCCACGCACTACTGCTTCGTCCTTTGACGTGACGACAATCTTGTCAAATTCGCGGAGACCCGTACCTGCAGGAATGAGGTGGCCGCAGATAACATTCTCCTTCATGCCTTCGAGCAGGTCTGTCTTTCCACTGAGCGCTGCTTCGTTGAGGACTTTCGTCGTTTCCTGGAATGACGCTGCAGACATGAAGCTTCCTGCACCGAGAGCAGCACGAGTGATACCCTGAAGTATCTGTGTAGCTGTTGCCGGAACTGCATCACGAACCTGTACCGTACGAAGGTCACGACGCTTGAGATTGGAGTTCTCATCACGAAGTTTACGAGACGTAACAATCTGACCGTTATGAAGCGTCTCCGAATCTCCTGCATCAACAACTACCTTCTTGCCCCAGATGCGGTCGTTTTCCTCAGCAAACGAAAGTTTATCGACAGTACTACCTTCAAGGAAACGGGTGTCACCCGGATCATTAACCTGGAGTTTACGCATCATCTGACGTACGATAATCTCAAAGTGCTTGTC
>DCGE01000186.1:0-2646 GCA_002314525.1 Prevotellaceae bacterium UBA1786
TCATCCAGCAGATGCAGGAAGACACCGGTACAGTCATCACTATCGATGAAGAAGACGGCGTAGGTAAGGTTCAGATTTCAGCTCCTGGCAAGGATGCCATCGATGCCGCACTGGCAAAGATAAAGGGTATCTGTGCAGTTCCTGAAGTGGGCGACACCTATGACTCAACAGTGAAGTCAATCATGCCTTACGGTTGTTTCGTTGAATTCCTCCCTGGTAAGGAAGGTCTGCTTCACATCTCAGAAATTGAATGGAAGCACCTTGAATCGGTTGAGGAAGCAGGACTCCACGAAGGTGACAAGATAAGTGTGAAGCTCATCGGTCTTGACCAGAAGACAGGCAAGTTCAAGCTCTCACACAGAGTTCTCGTGGAGAAGCCGGAAGGCTATGTAGAACGTGAGCGCCCTCAGAGAGACAGACGTGACGACAAGCGTGAAGGAAGAGGTCCGAGAGACGACCGTCGTGGGCCAAGAGACGACAAACGTCAGCATCAGCCACGTCCTCAGTTCCGTCATGAAGACATGATTTCAACAGATGCTCCACAGACATCTGACAGCGAAGTGAAGAGTGCGTTGGACGATCTTTTGAACTAATCGGACATGAAGGCGAAAGGCCGACATAATATTGCAGTACTGATAGCGCTGACGGCGCTATCAGTATTTTCGTTTTCATGCAGCAACTCCACTATCGGTACAGGAAGTCCGGAGGACGAGTCAGTGGAATTCCAGGTGGAACGAATACACTTCGAAGACAGTCTTGCCGACGAAGACGGCACCTTATATTATAAAGCCGAGATAGACCTCCCGGTTGCAGGTCCCGACACATTGCTTGCCAGCATCAAGGAATGGATAAACGAAGAGTTAGGCGGCAGTTATTCAGGCGAACTGAACTGCGACACAGCAATGCTTGAATCGTATGCAAACTATTTCTTCGAGAACGATGCAGAAAGCGATGCTTCAGATGCCACCACACAATTCACCATCCACAAGATTGACGAGACCGAACTCACCGTGACCTACCAGATGGAAGGCTACACATTTTCAGGCGGTGCAAACGGGATGCCATTCACCAAAGGCATGACATTCTCGAAGACTGACGGAAGCCGTTATGGCTGGAACATCCTTTCCGACACGGAGAATCTGAAAGACATTCTCTTCACGGCTATCAAGGAACAGTATTTCGAGGGTAATGACAGCGATTTCATTCAGGCTATAGAGGTCATGGTGAAGGACACCGCGGATTTCCCATTGCCTGAAACAGACCCATGGCTTGTAGGAGACAGTATACAATTTGTTTACCAGCCATACGAAATCGCACCTTTCGCAGTAGGCAAACCATCGTGCAAGATTGCAACCAGAGAACTATCGGGATTATTCTCGCAGAAAGCAAAAGAAATTATCAAAATACAATAACTAACAACAGTAATCATCGACATCAGCCAGTTTTGACTGATGTCCATTGTCTATCATCCTATGCAAAAGAATTGTTTTCTCCTTTCACTATTCATGCTGGCATCCGTTCCAGCATTCGCAATTGACGGAAAAGAATGGGACGACCCATCGATTTCGAGTGTCAACCGTGAACTGGCTCACACTGTCACCATACCAGAGAACTACAGTATCTCACTTGACGGCGTGTGGAAGTTCAAGTGGGCAGCCAATCCGACCGCCGCTCCGAAGAACGTGTTCGGAGAAAACTACAACGACACGTCATGGGACGACATCGCAGTGCCGTCGAGCTGGCAGGTTTACGGCATCCGCAACAACAAAAGCTGGGACAAGCCTCTGTACTGCAATACCGGATATCCGTTCAGTTATGACAAGACAACATACAGTGTGATGGCAGACAGACCTAGCTGGTTCATGTACAGCGGAAACATGACGAATCCGGTCGGTACATACCGCAGGAAGTTCACTGTTCCGGAATCGTGGGACGGAAGGGATGTGTATGTCAGGTTCAACAGTGTAGGACATGGATATTATCTGTGGATAAACGGTACGAGAATTGGCTACAGCGAAGACTCATATCTTCCAAGCGAGTTCAACATAAGCAGCTACATACACAAAGGAGAAAACACCATCGCCCTTCAGGTATATCGTTTCACGAGCGGCAGTTTCCTTGAGTGTCAGGACTACTGGCGACTGACTGGTATTCAGCGTCACTGCATGATATGGTCGGCCCCAAAGACACAGATACGTGACTATTTCTTCTCGACAGACCTCGACGACAGTTTCAAGGATGCAGTGGCTCAGATTGAAGTCAGCATAACCGGTGAGAAGATTTCTGCAGGTACTGTTTCAATAGTTATCAGCAAAGACGGAAAGACGATTGCATCAAAAGACATGAACATATCGAAGACAGGAAAATACACGACGAAGATCGATGTAGCCGACCCACTGAAATGGTCAGCAGAGACACCTAACCTCTACGACCTGGCAATCAGTCTCAAAGACGCATCGGGAAAGACGATCGACACGCGCAAGCAGAAAGTAGGTTTCCGCGAGGTATCCATCCGCAAGGACGGAGCTCTGCTCATCAACGGACAACGAATGGTGTTCCACGGTATAGACCGACATGATTTCAGCACAGAAAACGGTCGCGCTATAAAGGATGACGAAATCGAGAAGGATATCATCACCATGAAAC
>DCGE01000186.1:2670-4191 GCA_002314525.1 Prevotellaceae bacterium UBA1786
ACACCGTGCGCACGAGCCATTATCCAGATCACCACACATTCTACGACCTGTGTGACAAGTACGGATTGTATGTGTTGGCAGAAGCCGATGTGGAGTGTCACGGAAACACTGGACTTTCGTCGGTCGAGGTATTCCGCCACGCATTTGCAGAGCGCAACGCCAACCATGTTCGCTGGCACAGGAACCACGTATGTATCTGCCTCTGGTCACTCGGCAACGAGAGCGGTGGAGGCAACAACTTCCAGACAGCTCGCGACAGCATCAAGTCACTCGACACCACCCGTCCTGTACACTACGAAGGAAACAGCAACTACGGAGATGTCAGCAGTACGATGTACGGCGGTTTGGATAACATTGAGAATATCGGAAGGAGCCGTCTGAATGAGACCAACCCTAAGCCTCACATCCAGTGTGAGAACAGTCACGCCATGGGAAACTCCATGGGTAACCAGCGTGAGTATTTCGATCTCTACGAGAAGTATCCTTGTCTGACGGGTGAGTTCATCTGGGACTTCAAGGATCAGGGACTGACTGCCAAGAACTCCTCAGGAACTGACTACTGGGCATACGGAGGCGACTTCGGTGACAATCCTAACGACGGAAACTTCTGCTGTAACGGACTTGTACGTCCTGACTGGTCATTCACTTCGAAGAGCTACAACACGAAGAAGATATACCAGCCGGTGGATTTCAAGCTTGTAAGTGCTGAGGAAGGCAGATACATGCTGAAGAACAAGCAGGCATTCCTCACCACAGAACATCTGAACCTGACCTATACCTTCATGGAAGAAGGCAAGGAGATTGAGACAGGTACCATCAAGGATGTAGTTCCTGCCGGAGACAGCATCATCATAAAGATTGCCACTCCAAGCGGAATGAAAGCCGAAGCTGAACACCTTATTAGATTTAAGGCTACACTCAAGGAAACCACACTGTGGGAATCGGCAGGATATGAGGTGGCACAGGAAGCCATACAGCTCAGCAAGGCAGAGAAACCGTTGTTCAAGGCAGCAAAAGCAGCAGATCTCAAGGTCGAAACCACATCATCATTCATAACAGTGAAAGGCGACGGATTCACAGTGAAATTTGACCGTGCGAAGGCCGCTCTGTCATCATACCAGATAGGCAGCACTACAGTCATCAGCAAACCTCTGCTCCTGAACCTGTTCCGTCTGCCGACAGACAATGACAAGAGAATGGCTGAGACATGGGACAATCTGAATCTCCGCAGCCTCTCAGTCAAGGCAATAAAGACAGGATGCACCGTCAGCGAAGACAATCAGATGGCAGATGTCAATCTGCAATCAACATATACTGGCGGCAATGAGACCTACGCCGTCACACACAACTTCAAGGTATGCAGTGATGGTTCCGTATTGCTCTCAACCACAATCAGTCCTTCTTCGAAGGGTACTACCCTTCCTCGTATCGGACTCCGCACCGAACTGCCGTCATCGTTCGAACAGTTCTGCTGGTATGGTCGCGGACCTTGGGATAGCTATGTTGACCGTAAGGAAGCTT
>DCGE01000186.1:4197-7977 GCA_002314525.1 Prevotellaceae bacterium UBA1786
GTCTGGTAGGACTTTACGAAAGTACAGTCACAGCACAGAGGGAGGATCAGATAATGCCACAGGAGCACGGTACGAAACAGGATGTGCGCTGGCTTTCACTCACCAACAACGGAGGTCAGGGACTCCTCGTCGTCATGCCGGATCAGATAGCAGCCTCTGCCACACATTTCCGTCCTGAGGACAACTACACCGACAGGAACAACAGGGCAAAGCACCCATACCAGTTCAAGACGTGTGACAACACCATCCTATGTCTTGACGCAAAGACAAGAGGACTTGGTAATGCAAGTTGTGGAGCCGACGTAATATCAAAGTACGAACTCCGTTCACAAGACGTAGAGATGCAGTTGATACTGATGCCTATCACAGCACCTATGACTTCACAGGAACTCTCTGAGAAGGCACGTGTGGCAATTCCGGTATGTCATGCGGTATTCTGCGAGAGAAGCACTTCCGACGGGAAGGTAACGATGAGTTGCGGCACCAAGGGCGCAACAATACATTACAGTCTTGACGGAGGAAAGAGCTATCAGGAATACACAGGACCTGTCAGTATGAAAGACGGAGGAGATATCACCTGTTACGCAACTGCCCCTGATTACTTGAAAGGCATTGAGATGTCGTATCATTTCGATATGTTCGTCAACAAGAAGTTGTGGAAGGTCGTATCGTTCGACAGCCAACATTCAGGCAACGAAGCCAGCAAGGCATTCGACGGTAACGTAAACACCATGTGGCACACTGAATACCAAGGAACGGAACCTACATGTCCTCATTCACTCGTAATCGATATGGGCAAGACATATATGGTCAGCGGATTCTCATATACAGGCCGTTCTGATGGTTCAAACGGACGAATCAAGGACTACGAGATATACCTCTCGAACGACAAACAGAAATGGGGTGCACCAGCCGCATCAGGGAAGTTCAATGATACTTCATCCACTCAGACGGTATCATTCAGCAAACCGGCAGAANNCAAGGACGTTACCTCATGCTCATCGCCAAGAGTGAAGTCAACGGCAGGGCATGGACTTCAGTGGCAGAAATCGACATCGTGGCAACTGGAGAAGTGGAAACGCCTACAGTTAGCGACTGCATCCGTATCACAGGCAGCAAGGCATATTACCTGATGCATTGTGAATCGAAGCTGTACCTGTGTCTCAACAGCGACACAGGTCTCTATGAACTTCAGCCACTCGACCTGAACAAGGCACAGTTCAGATTCATGACTCAGAAAGTGAATAACTTTCCCGCATATTGGTCATTGGTTACATCTGGTAAGGCAATGTCTGCATCAACCGATAACAACTGGGATATTGTGGCAAAAGCCTCATCAAACGATAAGAACAGTTGGATGCAGCCGGAACAGATTTCCGACAACCATATCAAACTGCGTGGAGTATGGCAGACATCAAACTACTGCAACTTCGACTCCAAGACACCTGGATCGAACATCTATTCCGACAAGTCAACAGGAGCCTTGTTTCAGATGCTGACCTATACGGAGACAGGTCTGAATCCAATCACAATTGACCAGTCGGTTACTGAGCCGAAACAGAGTTACAGTCTTTCAGGTCAGGTGGTGGATGACTCATACAAAGGAGTTGTGGTTAAGAGCGGAAAGAAAGTTCTAAGGAAATAATTCAGGTGAGAGATCCAAGATGGAAATAACCAACGCAAAATTCGAGAAGAGTAGTCCTAGAGCTGACATGTGCCCTCAGAGCACATTGTCGGAATTTGCCTTCATCGGGAGATCCAATGTCGGCAAATCATCACTTATCAACATGCTGACAGCTCGGAAGAATCTGGCAATGACATCAAGCATGCCAGGAAAAACGTTGCTGATAAACCATTTCCTTATTGAATCCAAGAACAAGAATTGGTATCTTGTCGACCTTCCCGGTTATGGATATGCACAGAGAGGCAAGAAAGAGATGGATAAGCTGCAGAATCTCATCAGCCATTATGTGCTTGACAGAGAGCAGCTCACCTGCCTGTTCGTACTGATCGACGTAAGACTCGAACCTCAGAAAAAAGATCTGGAATTCATTGAATTCTTAGGCGAGAACGGTGTTCCGTTTGCTTTGATATTCACGAAGGCCGATAAGGTCAGCGGACAAAAGGCACAGACAAATATCAAGAACTTCATGGAAACTCTGAGCCGACAGTGGGAAGAGCTGCCTCAGTACATACTCACATCATCCTCAAACCGCACAGGCAAGGAAGAGCTACTCAGTTTCATCAGCCAGTATGTTAAGTGAGAATTATCCACATAAAACAGACTTTTGACAAATATTTTCATCAAAAGATTTTTTTATATGCAAATTGTTTTGTACTTTTGCGAGGTGTAAACAAATTAACATAATAAGAGATATTTTTAGGACCCTTTTTTAAAACAAGCTACACAAATCCAAACAATATGGGAAGAAAGATTCAATTCAGTCTCGTTTACAGAGACATGTTCCAGTCAAGTGGAAAATATCAGCCACGTCGTGACCAGTTGGAGCGCATTGCACCTGTCATCATCAAGATGGGATGTTTTGCACGAGTTGAAACAAACGGTGGAGCCTTTGAACAGGTGAACTTGTTATATGGCGAAAACCCTAACCAGGCAGTACGCGCCTTCACAAAGCCATTCAACGAGGTAGGCATCAAGACTCACATGCTTGACCGCGGTTTGAACGCACTTAGGATGTTCCCTGTACCGGCAGACGTCAGAAAACTCATGTATCGCGTAAAGCATGCACAGGGAGTTGACATCACACGCATCTTCTGTGGGCTCAACGACGTTCGCAACATCATTCCATCCATCAAGTATGCACTTGAGGCCGGCATGACACCACAGGCAACACTGTGTATCACCACCTCTCCTATCCACACCGCTGAATACTACGCAGGTATCGCAGAGCAGCTTATTGCAGCTGGTGCACCCGAAATCTGTCTGAAGGATATGGCCGGAATCGGTCAGCCGGCAATGCTGGGCAAACTTGTAGGCATGATAAAGGAGAAGCATCCAGAGATTATCATACAGTATCACGGACATAGCGGGCCAGGCCTCTCAATGGCAAGTATCTTAGAAGTCTGCAAGGCAGGTGCCGATGTCATCGATACAGCAATTGAACCTCTCTCATGGGGTAAGGTTCACCCAGACATCATATCAGTTCAGAGCATGCTGAAGCACGCAGGTTTTGATGTACCTGAAATCAATATGGATGCCTACATGGAAGCACGCAAGCTCACTCAGGAATTCATTGATGACTTCCTCGGCTACTTCATGAATCCAAGCAACAAACTGATGTCGTCACTCCTTCTCGGATGCGGACTTCCGGGAGGTATGATGGGAAGTATGATGGCAGATCTCACAGGAGTAATGGCTGCAATCAATGCAAACCGCAAGAAAGACGGGTTGGAACCTTATTCAGAGGATGCACTTCTCGTCAAGCTCTTCAATGAGGTTGCATACGTATGGCCAAGAGTCGGTTATCCTCCATTGGTAACTCCGTTCTCACAGTACACGAAGAACATCGCCCTCATGAACCTCCTCACAGAGTCGATGGGCAAGCCTCGCTACAGCATGATGGATGACTCCATCTGGGGCATGATTCTCGGCAAGAGCGGCAAGCTTCCTGGAGAAGTAGCTTCTGAACTCAAGGAACTCGCAAAGGAGAAAGGATTAGAGTTCACTACTGCCGATCCACAGAGCTACTACCCTGACGACCTGCCTCGTTTCATCAAGGAGATGGAAGAAAAAGGTTGGGATCGCGGTCAGGACGATGA
>DCGE01000186.1:8027-11590 GCA_002314525.1 Prevotellaceae bacterium UBA1786
CAGTACCGCGATTACAAGAGCGGACTTGCCAAGGAGCGTTTCAACAAAGACCTGCAGGCAGCGAAAGACAAGGAGATGCAGAAGACCGGAATAAGTCTTGAGGAACTTACAGCCTTCAAGCACGCAAAGGCAGATGCAGTTGTTGCTCCTGAAAACGGAACCATCCTTTACGAAATCAATGGCGGAAGCGAAGGCGAAGCATCAATCTCACCAGCCATCGGCAAGGAATACAAAGAAGGCGAACGCTTCTGCTACCTCCAGAACCAGTATGGTCAACTCACAGAGGTTCCTGCATGTCTTGGCGGCAAGTTGGTTGAGATCTGCGTAGAACAAGGCCATAAGGTACGCAAGGGAAGTCCTATCGCATATATTGAACGAAACGTCTGAAAACTGATACAACACAGTACTTTGTCCTTCTCGGAGCCAACAAACTCCTTGAAGGACATATTGTCAAACTTCATGAGTTTGGCTACCGGGTGATTGTCGTTGCATGGAACGACACACCTGACATCACCGGAGACGTCTATATTCAGATGGATGTCAAGAATGCCGACGGTATAATTTCCGCACTTGAGGAGCAAGGATTCAAAGGCAAAGTCGATGGAGCCATTTCAAGCATCGACCTTGCTGCACCGACANNGTAAACGCAATAAACCGCTGGTGCGGCAACAAGACTATGCCTGAACGGTTCGACAGCGTGCTGAGCAAAAACGAAATGAGGGACCTCTGGATGGAGGCTGGCATATTCAACAGGATTTCGAAGACAGGTGACGAAACCAGTATCGAGGAAATCACATCACTCAACCGAGAATACAAGCTCATCATCAAGCCGAACGTAAGTGCAAGTTCACGAGGAATAACCATCGTTGAAAAAGGAACTTCGAGCGACACCATCAAGACATATATCGACAAAGCCCGACAGACATCATTCGACGGCAGATTCCTGATAGAAGAATTCGTTGAAGGCGAGGAATTCACAGTCGATTTGCTGGGAGATTCATACGGAAACGTATGTTGCTACGGGAGTTCCATACAATACCATTCACTCTACTCCCCCACCAATCACATCACAGTCATTCATCACTGGAATTCAAGCAAATACGATGATGCCACATGGTCTCGTATTGCAGATTTCGGTATCCAGTGCTATAAAGCCTTAGGACTTCACAGCATGTTCGGGCATCTTGAAATCATAATGAAATCCGACGGCACATTCACCCCAGTTGAGATGGGAGCCCGATCGAGTGGATTCATCTGCAGCCACACAGTTTCTGAGGCATCAGGACACGACTACCTGCACGACTATATCAACATGCTGCACGGCGGAAGAATCGAACAAGGTCATTATCTCAACGGAGCTGTCTCCTCCATGTGGTTTGGCTATGATATTCCTTCACATTCACGCTCCGTATGCCATACCGACATCACCCAGTTCCTCGACCCACGAATCACCGTATTGTTCGAGAACCACGAAGGTCTGAAGCCCGGTTGTTACTACGACAATTACATAGACGACGGAGACCGTGACAAGTTCGGATATGCCATCCTGTCAGCTCCAAAAAACATACTCACCTACGAGTCAATCCAAGAGGCAAATCAAGCCTTTCTCCGGAAATACCTTGAACAGCAATAATAACTTCCACTCTTAAGAGTGGGAGTTTTTTTGTCACAAATTTGGAAAAAACAATAATTTTCCCTACCTTTGCAAGATAAACTATGCATTTCGTTTCGGCTGTCACATCTATCCCCATGTGACCAGTCACGGCGAAGCCGTGGAAAAAGTCAGAATGCAATCTGTATTACAGAATGAAAATTATTTCAAATAAAGACATCCGAGAACTTAATATCAGCCCTCGACAGTGTATTGGCTGGATTCGTGAGAGCTTCTCAATTAAATCAGAATCACAGCTGCCTGCAAAGATCAGTGTTCATCCGGATGACATGGACTTTTTCACATCAATGCCATGTCTCCTTCCTGAAGACGCAGAAGGCGATAGATTCTTTGGTATCAAGGAAGTACACAGAATCAAGGGTGCAGTTCCAAGCATTGGCAGTGACATGATGCTCTACAATGCAAAGAAAGGAGAACTCGTTGCCATTGTTGACTGCGACTGGATCACTGCCATGAGAACGGGAGCTGTTGCTGCAGTATCAGCTCAGGCATTGAGGAAAGACGATGCTAAAACATATTGTTTCGTAGGATTGGGCAATACAGCAAGAGCAACACTATTGTGCATTCTTGAAAACGAACCCGAGAAACAATTCAACGTTCAGCTGCTCGAATACAAGGACCAGGCAGAAGTGTTCATAAAACGATTCTCGAACTATTCAAACGTTTCTTTTACCATTGTCAACGATATCAACAAGATGGCATCAGAAGCCGATGTGTTCATAAGTTGTATTACAGATGCCGATGGGCTGTTAGTTGAAGATGAAACACATTTCCAACCCGGAGTGACAGTCATACCAGTACATATGAGAGGTCTTCAGAACTGCGATACCACCTTCGACAGAGTATTTGGTGACGACACCGACCATGTCAGAGGCTTCAGGTATTTCAACCAGTACAACGATTACAACGAAATCGGAGAAGTTCTCACAGGCAGAGATCCCGGCAGAAAGTCACAAAGTCAAAGAATCATTGATTACAACTACGGTCTTGCCCTTCATGACGTCCTCTTCGCTTCAAAGATATTCAAGATGCTCAAGCCAAAATCCCTTTGCGAGATCAAATACGAAAAAGAGCAAGAGAAATTTTGGATTTAACAAGTTAACAACCATAACAGCACTATCTATCCTATGTCAAAACAACCGGAAAAAGAAGACATTGATGATAGTTTCTTCAAGATTCCTTGCCAATAAACTTGCATCAACCCCAAGTTTCAAGTGCATCAAATCATCAATGATTCAAATGACAGATGGCACTTGGAGAAATGGAATAATTGAGACTTTTGATTGAGAAAATCATGAATCACAAAGAAGCATATTCTGCAAGACAATTTCAAGCCTCCACACGCCTACCATGGATTGACTGGATGAAGACGCTCGGAATGTTTGTTATTGTTTGGGGACATTTTTTCCCTCATTATGCAACGCCTATCTTATATGCATTCAGTGTCCAGTTGTTTTTCTTCATTTCAGGATATGTTTCATCACTTAAAAAAGATGATGACAAAAAAAACAAATTAAAAAAAATTTGGAACACTCTCGTCATACCATATTCCCTGCTTTGCCTTCTATTACTTTTGTATCATATCGGAGTGCAAGTCATGAAAGGTGAGTTCCAGATATCATATTTGTACAAGTCATTATTTGCATACTCCATAGGATTACACAGCATTGACGAAGGCTTTGGATGTGAAACAATGTGGTTTGTGTACACATTACTGATTATCAAATTGGTATCAACCTACACAAACAAAGCGGCTCTTCTCTGCATCTCAATTATCGGTTTATTGGGTGCATTCATATACAACACGCAATGCAAGCAATTAGACTGGGCAATTTGCAATTCCATGTTGGGATTCCCTTTTTATTCATCCTCAAATCCGCAACTAAGTCCT
>DCGE01000168.1:0-3149 GCA_002314525.1 Prevotellaceae bacterium UBA1786
AACGGGGTATGGACAGGTGAATCAGCACCACAGGACGAAGGATTCCACTATTACCAACTCAACATCGACGGAGCATCAGTTCCTGATCCAGGCAGCAAGTACTACTATGGAGCAAGCCGTTGGGGTAGCGGTATCGACATCCCAGCAGCCGACGAAGAGTTCTATACAGTGAAGAACGTTCCTCAGGGCTCAGTCAACGAGGTATATTACTATTCCTCAGTCACTGAGACAATGCGTCACGGCTATATCTATCTCCCAGCTGAATACTATTCCAACCCTAAGAAGAAGTTCCCTGTTCTCTATCTCCAACACGGTATGGGCGAGAACGAGACAGGTTGGTCAGCTCAGGGCAAGACAGGCATCATCATGGATAACCTCATTGCCGCAGGCAAGGCTGTTCCGTTCATCATCTACATGGACAACGGTCTGAACGCACGTCCGGCAGGTCAGCAGGCACCTCAGGGTGGTTTCGGCGGTTTCGGCGGTCAGCGTCCACAGGGTCAGGGTGCTCCTCAGATGGGTCAGCGTCCACAGGGCGCACCTCAAGGTCAGGGCGGTCCTCGTCGTGGAGGTTTCGGTGGCTTCAACTTCGGTGGAGCATTCCAGGACGTACTTCTCAAAGACATCATCCCTATGGTCGAGAAGAACTACCGCGTCATCGCCGACACACAGCACCGTGCTATGGCAGGACTCTCCATGGGCGGCATGCAGACCCACTCTATCACATTGGCAAATCCAAAGACATTCGCATACGTAGGAATGTTCAGTGGTGGTACGTTCAATGTTGACGAACTCAAGGAAGCCAACGACTTCAAGAAGACCAACAAGGTACTCTTCATGAGTTGTGGCGGCAAAGAGAACATGGGAGTTGACAAGGCAGCTCAAGATCTCAAGGGCATCGGCATCAACGCATTCTCATACGTTTCGCCAGAAACAGCCCACGAATGGCAGACATGGCGCCGCAGCCTCTACCAGTTCGCACAGCTGATCTTCAAATAACCCAAAGCCAACGTCCTCCAGTTAATGGTCTCTTCCTATTGACATAATGACCCTTTCATACACCAACAGCCGGCTATCAGATACGACAGTCGGCTGTTTTTGTGTGGAAGAACTCAAACTCAGTCGAACGAGAAGGAACCCTGAGTCGCATACAAGCGCAATGTCAGTTAATAGCGAGCGTAGATTAATTCTATAAGATAGTTATCTTACAGACTGAGACTTGGGTGTCGCTTGACTGGATGTGCGGTTGAGGTTGACTTCGCTGAGCATGACGGGGGAGTGGTCCTGACAAGTACAAAAGATGTATCCGTATTGAAAAGGAACGCAACTGATGGGTGTGGAAAGAATAAATTCTCTATTTTTTTTGTACGAAATGGTGGAAATGCCAGATTTTATTGTTATCTTTGCATCTTTAAATAACAACTACAATTTTTACAATATGAAGACTACAATTATTGAGAACAGCGAGAAGAAGGCATTGGTTTCATTTGCAGGTGAACTAGATACAGCTGCAGTCAAGAATCTAAATACAGCCCTTGAACCACTATTGGCAGATGCGGGCAAGGAAATAACGCTTGACTTCAATGGACTGGAATACATCTCATCTGCCGGTATGAGGGTACTGTTGGCTCTCAACAAGAGTGCAGTTGAAAAAGGCGGCAAGGTCATCATCATTGGGATGAAGGAAGATATCAAGCAAATCTTCCAGTTGACAGGATTTGACAACATTTTCGAGATTATTTAAGGTCAGGGGACTCACGATAAAGAGTGGGTCCCATTTTTAAGGTGAGCTCTGTAAATTCACCAAAAAAAAACAAATTCTCAAATATGGAAAATATACTATCCACCAATGGAGCGTAAACCATATCTTACAAGCAAAGCTTTCAGGTTATTCCTGGGAGCATCGATTCTGACGGCTCTCTCGTCAATGTTTGGGAACATCATCGACGGCATCATACTCAGTCATTTGATTGACTACAATGCCATGTCGGCGACTTCACTGTGTAAACCTATCATACAGGGCAACTACACTTTCTACCAGTTGGTGGGACTCGGAGCCAGTATTCTCGTGGCAAAGGCCATGGGACAGAACGACACGAAGAGGATGAGCCATCTGTTCACGATGACTGTCATGGTACTCATGCTATACTCGCTGGCAGAAATGGTGGCAGCCCTTCTATTCCCCGACCCTATCGTCAGTGCATTCTGTAAGAACGAGGCTCTACACGACTATGCAAAAGACTATTTCATACCTACCATGTTAGGTACCCCTCTCTTCATGGGAGTGTATTTCCTCGGAGGATTCAATGCCATCGACGGTTCGCCCAAGCTGGTCTCAGTAGCTATGGTGATAGACAATGTCATCCATATCGTGATGGACTTCGTACTGATTCAGGCATTCTCAATGGGTGTATCAGGCGGTGCCGTCGCAACGCTCATAGGCCATGCGATAGCAATAGCCATAATGTCGGGGCATTATTTCGGTGGAAAGTCGCTGTATAGGTTCGCAGTACTCAAATTTAAAGACTTCGGCAAAGCACTGGGCGAAGCTTGTTCCACAGGAATGCCGTTTGCCGTTGCAAGTATATGTATGACAATTTACTTCTTCTGCACCCAGAATATCGTCAGCACAGGTCTTGGCAAGGAGGGATTGTTCATATTCTCCGTGATGCTCAACATCATGACCATATATAATATGTTCATCACTGGTGCATGTCAGACGATGCAGCAACTCGCCGCCATACAGTTGGGGTTGGGTGACAACTTCGGACACAGAATGACGGTAAAAGAGGCCTTCAGGTTCCTGAACATCAGTCTCGGAAGTGCATTCCTACTGCTGTTGGTATTTCCTCAGATCATAGCCCTGACCTTCGACTGTCCACAGGAACTTATGGACGAATGCTGCTACGGAGTGAGAATATACGGATTTGCCTTCTGGGTATTCTGTCTGCTCTACCTGCTGATGGTAAACTACAAGCTGCTCCGACTTTCAGGAATTGCGAACTTCATATCGTTTGCGCTGAGCCTGACAGTGATACCAGTGATGTGGCTGAACGTGAACTACATGCAGGAACTGGTATGGTGGAGCAATCTTATTGCATACCTGCTGGTATTGGTGGCTGTTTTGATAATTTCAGCTGTCATCCGTA
>DCGE01000168.1:3170-25130 GCA_002314525.1 Prevotellaceae bacterium UBA1786
CCTCTCACCTATCATCCTCATTCCACGTACCAGCCAGAATCCAACATTCGACCTGTCGTTCGGTTATTCCGAGGAGTCGATGCATGAGTCGTTCCAGAAGCTGAGTCAGTGGCTCAACGAGCAGAACCTGGATAAGCATATCATCTACAGAATCAGAGTGACAGCCGAGGAACTGATGTCAAACATAGCACGACACGGTGAACAGAAGAACAAGAAAGCCTTTGCCGATGTGAGGCTGATGATTACCGACAAGGCAGTCAAGATGGCACTGAACGACGACGGCATTCCGTTTGATCCAGTAGATTGTCAGGACAAAGGCTACGGACTCATCATCGCCAATGGCGAGGCAGACAACATACAGTACAAATATCAGTTCGGACAAAACATGACGACGGTGATGTTTGAGAGGTCAAGCAGTGGCCGCAGTTAAGAGGGATGCGCCTTTAGTGAAGTTTGGAGGCGTTTACCATTTATTTGGCAATTTGGATTTTATAAATAAAAAACAGGCAGTAACAAACTAAAAAATATCATGAGTTTATATCCAGTCTCTCAAACCCAGATGGGAATCTTCGCAGCAAGCGTCAATGCTCAGGAAGAAGGTAGCTATAATATCTGCATGCTGTACAAGCTTGACGGAGACGTTGATATCGACAGACTTGCACAGGCAATCGACAGTGTGATTGAGGCTCACCCGTCGGTCAAGACCCGTCTGGTGACAGACGACAACGGGGACCTGATGTTCGAAGATCATTCGGAAGAGATGTTCCACACTTCCATCATCAGCATCAATGACATTGAAGAAGTACGTCAGCATCTCGGCGAGGACTATGACCTTATGAACGACGAGAGGCTGTTCCGACTTGAGATCTACAAGACTCAAAGCGGAAACTACCTCTACATGGATTTCCATCATATCATCTTTGATGGCATGTCATTACTCACCTTCAACAAGGAAGTAGGACTGGCATACTCAGGGCAAGTTGTAGGAAAAGAGCCAATTTCGGCATCCGACCTCAACAGCCAAGAGGTAGCCGCCAGATGTTCCGAAATGTATCAGAAGGCAAAGGAATGGTATCTCTCAGAGTTCGCAGCCGCATCGGGTATCGACTCACTGCCTCTGGGTGATGTGACGGAAAAGACAGACAGAGGTTTTACTTCAGCGAGACACCGGCTCAGCATCGGCAAGGAGGAGATCAAGGAATTCTGCGAAAGGACTGGTATGAAGGAAAGTACCCTCATGACTTCAGCTTACGCCTATCTGCTTTCACGATACAGCGGAAATAAGGAAGTGCTGTTCTCAACCATCTATCACGGAAGACCAGAAAAAAACACACGTCGCACATTCACGATGATGGTGAAGACACTGCCTGTATACTTGGATTTCAGCAAGCTGCAGTCAACCGATGATTTATTCAACCGTTTTGACGAACAGATTGACGGCAGTCGCAGGAATACATGCTATTCATTCGGTGAACTGAATGCCGACTTAGGTATCACAAGCAATGTGATGTTTGCATACCAAGGCTCATTTCAGTTTTTTGACCTCATACTGAAGAGGAAAAGACAAAGTGTGGAAGACTTGCGTCGGCATATTCCAGGGACTGTTCTGAACATAAGGCTGGAGACAGTGGAGGACCAGTATGTTCTTAACCTGGAATACCCTACTGACAAATACACAGCGAAGTTCATCGACGGAATGTGTCAGTCATACGAGAAAGTTGTCAGTGAAATGATAGCAGGAAAGGAACTGAAAAGCATATCAGTGATGAGCGATTCACAGAAGGCTGAAGTTGAGCCTTTCCATTGTACTGCAACAGCCACCGTCCCATACAAGAGGTTCTACGAGCCGATTGAACACTATGCAAAGGAAACTCCAGATACTACTGCACTCGTAGCCTGCGACAAGACACTCACCTACAGCCAACTGAATCAGGAAGCCAACCGCATAGCACACAGGCTCATCAGCAAGGGTGTGAAGGAGGGCGACAGAATCGTGCTGCTGCTCCCGAGGACGAGCGACGTCATCTGCTGTATGTTCGGTGTAAGCAAAGCAGGTGCTGCATATATTCCTTGTGACCCAGCCTACCCAGCTGAACGAATCAATCTCATACTTGAAGACAGCGGTGCAAAGTATGTGATCACCACAAGTGAACATATCGACGAGCACAAGGACAAGGCCATTCTGGTGGAAGAGTTGGTAGGAAACGATAACGATGACGATAACGTAAACTTATGACTTGTTGTTGAGTTTCGGTCCG
Source organism: Prevotellaceae bacterium UBA1786 (assembly GCA_002314525.1). The sequence continues at coordinate 5,429 of DCGE01000168.1, forward strand.
AAGGCGAGGTCGCCTGCATCACCGAGACCTGGCACGATGTAGGAGTGCTCGTTGAGTTCAGGATCAATTGCTCCGCACCAGAGGGTGACTTTCGTATTCTTCGGGAAGACTCTGCGAATATAATCAACGCCTTTCTTGGCTGCAATAACACAACAGAGATGTACGGCAGCTGGTATGCCTTTGGTGCAGAGGGCCTCGTATCCGAGTTCAAGACTGCCTCCTGTGGCGAGCATAGGGTCGGCGATGATGAGTGTCTTTCCGGTGAGGTCTGGAGTGGCAAGATATTCGATATGTACTCCGACTTTCTTACATTCCTTGTCCTTATAGTAGCGGTAGGCTGAGACAAATGCATTATCGGCTTTGTCGAACACATCAAGGAATCCCTGATGGAAAGGCAGTCCGGCACGGAAAATCGTGGCGAGAACTATTTGATCGTCGGGCGTGGATGTCGGAGCAATTCCGAGAGGAGTCTCAATATTCTTAGGAGAATAGTTGAGCGTCTTGCTGACTTCGTATGCCATGGCATTCCCGATGCGTTGTATGTTATGACGGAAAAGCAGGCGGTTCTGCTGGATGTTCTTGTCACGGATCTGTGCCATGTATTCTCCAATGATGGAGTTCGACTGAGCAAAGTTGATGAGTTTCATGATGTATGTTTTTTAAGTTTTATTGTTTCTTCCAGAATTTCCACTTTGGCTGTGGGGGCTCGGCGTCGGTGAGTTGTTCGGTGACTTCCTTACGGATCATGCTTTCCCATGACTTGCCTGTGTGGATTATTTGATATATTGTGGTCCAAGACGGCAGACCTCCGATGTTGCGGTCGTCAATGAAGAGGTCGGCATTGAGTTTGCAGGAGAACTGGTTGTTACGGCTGTCGTTGAATCGATCGGACATGTCGCTGTTGACTGCGTAGAACTCTACGCCTCGTTCTCGGCACCATGTTATGGCATCGTCAAGCAACTGCCCTTCGCGCATAGTCCACAAGATAAGCTTGTGTCGCTCGGCTATGAGCATCTTCAGCACTTGGGTAGCGTATGGGCGCTCGCGTCCGATTTCCGGATATTTATGTTCGACGATTGTACCATCGAAGTCAACAGCAATTACCATAACTTAGATTTCTTCTATTTTCCCGTTTTCGTTTCCATATCCATAGCCGTATCCATAGCCGTATCCATAGCCGTATCCCCGTCCGTAGTTCTTGCTTCCTCCATAGCGATGATGGTTGTAGTCGGCAACGGTTTCTTTTACTCCGTTGAGAATGATGTTGACGTTTGGCATGCGATGTTCTGCTGACAAGTCATTGACAATCTGCATATCGGACTTCAATGAATAGTTGGCACGAACGATGTATATGGTGGCATTGGCAGCCTTGCCGATGGTCAGAGTGTCTGACACAAGTCCGATAGGGGCTGTATCGAGCAGTACGAAGTCATACTTCTGGCGGAGGTGTTCAAGTCCCTTGACGAGGTTCTCTCTTTCGAGGAGCTCGGCTGGATTTGGAGGTATTGGCCCTGCTGCAAGAATATCGAGATTATTGCTGATTTTGGTCTTGTGGATAAGGCTGTCAAGGTAATCAAAGTCATCGGGATTGCCGGCAAGATAATTGGAAATGCCTTCTTCGGTATCGCTGAAGCCGAAGAGACCTGCCAGACGAGGTTTGCGGATGTCAAGACCTACGAGCAACACTTTCTTCCCGGCAAATGCGATGCTGGTTCCGAGATTTGATGCTATAGATGTCTTGCCTTCACCGGCAACGCTTGAGGTAAAAAGAAGAACATTTTCGCCGGGTTTGAGGATGAACGGCAGATTAGAACGGAGCGTACGATAGACTTCTACCATCAGACTGTTGCGGTTCTCCTGTACAACAACGGTGCGATTGCCTTTTACGAGAGCCTTGACAAAAGGAATGGTTCCGAGGATCGGCACATTCGTGAGTTTCTGCAGTTCCTCTTTTCCCTCTACGCGGATTCGGAAGAAAGAGCGAATGTAATATATTATATAAGGTAGGATGATTCCAACGATAAAGGCGATAATGAGGATGAGTTTGGTTTTAGGTGAAACAGGACCTGAAACGATGGGCTCCTCTATGACCTTTGCCTTGTAGGCTGCAGATGCCATTGTGATGGCATTTTCCTCGTTCTTCTGCAGTAGCATGAGGTACAGTCCTGCCTTGACTTCCTGCTGGCGGCCTATATCAGCAAGTGCACGTTTGTTGGTCGGTGCTGAGGAGAGACGGCTCTCATATTTGTTCTGCTGGGATTTCAGCCGTGAAATCTGGGACTGGAACTGACGGTTCAGGTTGCTGATTGAAATCTTGATATTGGACAGAAGTCCTTCGGCTTCATCTGTCAGAGGCTCGATTACAGGGTTTGACTCTGGAACAGTGCGAAGCATACGGTTGCGTTCAAGTATTGCCTCGTTGTACTTTGCTATGATGGATGTCAGTGTGGCATCGTTGATGCCGATATTTGAAGGGATGGATTTCAGGTGGTTCTCGCTCTTGCTGATGTATTCATCAAGATACTGTATGAGATTCTGCTGTGTAGATGTCTGGATGATCTGAGCTTCATATTCAGCGCTCTGGGTGGCATCCATTCTTGCATCATTGGCAAAGTCAACAATATTTGAACTCTTCTCATATGACTCCAGTTCGGATTCGGTCATGTTGAGTTCCTTGGTGATGATATTCAGTCGGGCCTGAATGAATTCTGCCGTACGTTTGGACTCCTCGTTGTTGTCTTCGTTGGCTTCGTTATTGTAGATCTCAACAAGTTTGCGCATGTAGTCAGCCCCACGTTGAGGTATGTTGTCACTGAACTGCAAAGCTGCTACGGTGGTTGTCTTTGATGTAGGTTCAACATTGAGACGTTTTGCATAGCTGAAGGCCATGTTCTTGAGCGGGGTGATCGATACTAATATGTTTCCTTTCCATTCTAGGTCAGAAGGATCTTTTCCTGATAGTCTGGCAGAAGCCTTCTCGCTTTCAATCCAACGATGATAGTCGGCATTTCTGCTGATAGTCAGTGTTCCGATAGGCAGATTGAATGCAGATGGCAGTGATTTTGCATAAACAGAATGATTGTATTTGCCACATTTGATATCTGCTTTCACTCCGCTGGTTTCAGGATGGAGTATGATTTTGATGGTAGATGCCAGTGTTGAATCGACAGAAACAGAATCCAAGTCTACGAGGTAAGGTGAGTATAATGAGTATATCTCGCGATTGCGGAAACGTCCGTCTGTGTAGTAGCGGGTATAAAGTTTCAATGCTCTGACTGCCTTCTGATTAAGGGTGACGGTATTCAGGACTTCCAACTCGTTGTCAAAGCCATTGCTGCTGTTCATAAATCCCAACTCTTGGAAAGTGTTGGAGAGTGAGGAACTGTATGATCTTTGCTTTTCTTTGTCCTTAATCAGAATCTTGGATGATACGCTGTATATTGGAGTGGTGTAACGAAGATAGGCAAATGCTACTCCAATACAGATGATGATGGATGCAATAAACCAGAATTTGTATTTGATGAGAATAATCCAAAGAAGTCTGATGTCAAAACTGGACTCTTCTTCCTCATCAACAAAAAAATCGTTGCTGATATTGCTTTGATTATATTCAGTCATATTTGATTTTTGTTCCAAGTGCATTAACCGGGACAAAGTTACGAAAAAAAAAGTATATTATAAAATATAAGGTGGGATAATTGAAATCAAAACGTTATAATATTTGCGAATTTATTTATTGACCATTCCTAAATAACTTTTTTTTGTCATATCGTGGCATTTTATTAACTTTGCAGTTGATTTGGTGTATTGTCATCAATAAAATTGTAACTCAAATGAATTTATTATCGATTTTTAAAAAGAAGGATAAAGCCAATGTGGGGGGGATGGAGGATTTCATGACTCTCATCAGAGTGTATTTCCAGAGTGTGCTGGCAAGCAATATGGGAATTTCAAACATGGCTTTCTTCCCTGATATGGCTACTTTCAAGCGCTCGCTCAAAGTGCCGACTGTGAACAACAAACTTGGTGTTGGAGAGAAAAATGCGTGTAAGAAGATGCTGCAAAGCCTTTATGGCATCAGTGACAACTTCTTCAAGGAGATTGACCAGAGTATCAAGAAAGGTTGCAAGAACCAGGCGGAAGTCAGGAACTACATGATTATGTTCCAGGCTTACAGTCAGGACTTGATGATGATGGTCGGAAACATGATGAAGTGGAAGTTTCGTGTCCCTGGCTTCTTGAAGAAGGCGATGCGTGCCATGACAGACAAGACGGTAAATGATATCTTCACGAAGATGGACTGGAAGGATGAAGGGCAGAGAAAGACCGCTTTTGCTTTGAGAAGATACCAGAAAACTCTTGGACTGAGTGAGGCATGGGCTTCGGAATATGTCTATAATGTGGTGATTCTGGCAAAGAAGGAACCTAAACCTTCGCAAGAAGACATGGAAAAGGCTGAAAAAATGCTAAAGAAATAGGACTTGATAGTTCTTGTTTCGGAAATATTTAGTAAATTTGCAAAATGACTGACGAAGAACTCCGCGGACTGAAGAATTTTGAGGCGCAGATCCGTGTACTTCTGCTCAAGTACAAATCCGTGAAGGAGGAGAACGACGAACTCCGCAAGGCCTTGGAAGAGCAGGAAGATGCCACTCGCAGGGTGGAGGCAGAACTGAGTCAGAGCAAAGAAGACTATCGTCGTCTGAAGACGGCCCGTATGATTGAGGTCAGCGATACAGATGTTCGTGAGGCGAAAAACAGGATTACGAGGCTTGTGCGGGAAGTTAATAAATGCATCGGACTGCTGAGTTCGGATAACGAATAAAAAGGTGCGATGAATATGGCAAAAGGACTGACAGTTAATGTAAATATCGAAGGCGCAACACTGCCGATGACTGTTTCCTCGGTTGAGGATGAGGAAATAATCCGCAAGGCGGCAACCATGGTAAACAGCCGGTTGCAGGCGGTGAGGAACAGATTCCCAGCAGTGCCTAATGAAAGGTACTACTATTATATGGTGTTGCTGAATACAACTGTCGATGCCTTGAAATCAGAACAGAAGACAGATATTGGTCCTGTTATGGATATTTTGAGAGATCTCGGTTCTGAAATTGACAAAGCCATTGGGATTTGATTATTAAGTGAAACTATTCTGCACGCTTTCAGACTGCATCTGTCGGGGGATGTAGCTGGATAAGGCGTGTGTTTTATATTAACCAATAAAAAAGTAAAAAGAAAATGGATTTTATAATTTCCGGTGTCGCATTGCTGGTGGGAATAGGTCTTGGATACGCTATCTTCCGCTATGTAGTGAAACAAGAGTACACTAAATCCTTGGAGAAAGCCGAAAAGGAAGCAGAGAAGATCAAAGGAGAGAAACTCCGTGAAGTGAAAGAGAAGTTCCAGGCAAAGAAAAGTGAACTGGATCGTGAGGTTCAGCAGCGTAACTCAAGACTTCAGCAAGCTGAAAGCAAACTGAAACAGAGGGAAGCAGTCCTGAATCAGCGTCAGGAAGAACTGGCTCATAAGAAACAGGAGATTGATAGTGGTCGTCAGAGTCTTGAGGCTCAAAAGCAGAACCTTGACAGGAAGAAGCAGGAACTTGACGCAATGCAGGCTGAAGAACGTGCACGTCTGGAGAGTATCAGCGGTCTCTCAGCTGAAGATGCAAAGAACAGCCTTATTGAATCCATAAAGGATGAAGCCAAGACTCAGGCTCAGCAGTATGTCAACGATATAGTTGATGATGCAAAGATGACTGCCAATAAAGAAGCAAAAAGAATCATCATCCAAAGTATTCAGAGAGTTGCTTCGGAAACTGCCATTGAGAATTCTGTCTCAGTATTCCATCTTGACAGCGATGAAGTCAAAGGACGCGTAATTGGACGAGAGGGAAGGAATATCCGTGCTTTGGAAGCAGCAACTGGTACAGAACTTGTGGTTGATGATACTCCTGAAGCTATTGTCATCAGTGCGTTCGATCCAGTCAGAAGGGAAATATGCCGATTGGCCCTCCATCAGCTTGTTGCTGATGGTCGAATTCATCCGGCACGAATCGAAGAGGTTGTTGCAAAGGTAAAAAAACAAGTTGAGGAAGAAATCATCGAAACCGGTAAGCGTACAGCTATTGATATGGGTATCCATGGTTTGCATCCTGAACTCATAAGAATCATCGGTAAGATGAAATACCGTTCTTCGTATGGACAGAATCTTCTTCAGCACGCAAGGGAAACTGCAAATCTCTGTGCCGTGATGGCTGCTGAACTCGGTCTGAATCCTAAGAAAGCACGCAGGGCGGGTCTGTTGCACGATATAGGTAAGGTACCTGATGAGGATCCTGAAACTCCGCATGCACTCTATGGTGCAAAGTTGGCTGAACAATGCAAGGAAAAGCCAGACATTTGCAATGCCATCGGTGCTCACCACGATGAAATTGAGATGACAACTCTTCTTGCCCCTATCGTTCAGGTTTGTGATGCCATCAGTGGTGCCCGTCCAGGTGCAAGACGGGAAATTGTTGAGGCTTACATCAAACGTCTGCATGACCTGGAGCAGTTGGCTATGGGCTATCCTGGTGTAACAAAGACTTATGCTATTCAGGCTGGTAGGGAACTCCGTGTCATTGTCGGAGCAGACCAAATCAGTGATGCTGATCTCGATATCCTTAGTGCTGACATCGCTCAGAAGATTCAGAACGAGATGACTTATCCAGGACAGGTAAAGATAACAGTTATCCGTGAAACCAGAGCTGTAAGTTATGCTAAATAAACGGAATCTGGCGGTGGTATTGGCTGTACTCCTTTCGGTACCTGCCGCTCAGGCTCAGATAGAAGGTCTGACAAACGAGACCCAATATTCGGTTGAAATGAATGGAACGACATCCGATGGTGATGTCGCTCCGTTTTGGTTTTCGTCGAAGAAGTTCGGATTGTCTTCTGTTGAGCCAAATTCCGGATACTTGAGAGCTGGTCTGTGGAGAAGTCAGGAGACGGATTCAATGCTCAATTGGCGATATGGATATGGTCTGGATGTAGCTGTACCTATTCAATATACTTCACCGGTAGTCATTCAGCAGGCTTATGGAATCGTACAATACCTGAATGCCAAACTGACTATAGGAGCCAAGGAGATTCCACAGGACATGCTTAATTCAGAACTTAGCTCTGGTGGAATGACTCTGTCGAATAACTTCAGACCTATTCCTCAGGTCAGGTTTGAACTGCCTGACTGGTGGCATTGGCATTTTACAAACGACTGGGTTTCGGTTAAGGGCCATATTGCATATGGTATGTACACCGATTGGAACTGGCAGAAAGATTTTGTTGCAACAGGCGAACGATACACTCAGAAATCCTTGTTCCACAGTAAGGCTGGGTATATGCTCATCGGTCGTGATGACAAGTCCCCACTGTCTGGAACCATAGGAATACAGTTTGCCTGTCAATTCGGAGGATATGGATACAACATTCCAGACCGGAGCGATACAAAGACATTCTTTAACGATGTGAATCTTGGAAATGGACTGAAGAGTTTCTGGCATGCTTTCATTCCAGGTGGTAATGATATTAATGATGGTGACTACAGCAACACAGAAGGCAATCACACCGGAAACTGGTATTTCGACTTATTGTACAAAGGCAAAGACTGGAAGGTTAAGGCATATGCTGAACACTACTTCGAAGACCATTCGCAGTTGTTCGTCCAGTATGGATGGAAGGATATGTTGTGGGGCTTGGAGGTTCAGTTGTCAAAGAATCCATACGTCAGTGAAGTTGTTGCGGAATATCTCAATACAAGGAACCAGACCGGTGGATTGTATCACGACAGTAATGATGTATTGCCTGTGCAGATAAGTGGAAAGGATGACTATTACAACCACCAGACCTATGGAGCTTGGCAACATTGGGGACAGGCTGTGGGAAATCCGTTGCTGGTATCACCTATTTATAATAATGATGGGAAATTAAGGTTCTCAGCTAACCGTGTCAATGCCTTCCATGTTGGAGTCAAGGGTGAGCCAACCAGATGGTTGGGATACAGGATACTCTATTCCCACGTGAAGACATGGGGAACATATGATCTTCCTACTTTATCAGTGAAACATCAGGATTATCTGCTGACGGAATTGTCGCTCAAGTCTCAAAAAAAACTGAAGGGGTGGTCTGCCACCATGGCATTCGGAGCCAACTATGGTGATATAATAAACGATAGCAAAGGTATTAGTTTGTCTATCAAGAAACAAGGACTTTTATTTTAGAGAATTATGAAAAATAGAATATATTCATATCTTATCCTGATACTCTTGAGCCTGATGTTCTTGTTTCAAAGTTGTGACAAGATGGACAAAAACGGTGACCTGGATGGGCATTGGCAAATGACTGACTGGAGAAACAATACTGATAATTCCGTTGTAGCCGATAAGAGTTCGCAGTTATTCTATACCATACAGCTTGAACTTATACAGATACGTTATAAGACAAAGGAGAAATCCGGATGTGTCGCCTTGTTTGAACATAGGAACGACAGCCTGATACTTACTAAAGCGTTCCAACAGAAAGCCAATACTGATTCGTTGTTACAGGATATGAGCACGCTGAAGAAATATGGTGTCAGTGCGGATGGCCGATTCAAGATTGTCAGTCTGAGTTCAGACCATATGACATTGAAGAATGATGAATATACTCTTAAGTTTTTAAAGTATTGAAATCCTGTAACCATCAGCAAACACCAATCAAAAAACCGTCTCGTAGTGTCAAACGAGACGGTTTTTGATTGGTTTGTCATCCTTTTTGGATGTCTTCATAACCGGATAGCTTTTCATCCCACGAATAATGCTTGCCGACCATTTCATATCCGTTGGTGGATAGCTTTTCACGGAGTGATGAGTCATTCATCACATTTACACAGGCATCGGCCATTGATTTGGCATCATCGCGGATGAGGCAGTTCTCTCCGTCCTTCATCTGAGGAATGGATCGAGTCGTAAGGCTTGTAAGGATTACAGGTATTCCACATCCCATGGCAATAAGTACCTTGTTCTGAATTCCTGATGCAACATGGACAGGTGCGACATTGACACATGAGTCACTTATTACTTCCTCAAGCGATTTTACATATCCTGTTATGATTATGTCGTTTGAAGCGAGGGACATAATATTTGAAGAAGGTTGTGCTCCGACGATTATGAATTTGGCATTGGGCCTTGATCGCTTGATTATCGGAAATACTTCTTTGGCAAAATAAAGAGCAGCATCTTGATTCTGCAGATAACGCATGTTGCCGATAAAGCATATCTTGTTGGGATCGTATTTTGCAGGGCGTGATGGCATGATGTTCACGCCATTGGTATGGACTTTAAGTGATGGCGAAGGCACTGATGACTGGCTCTTCAGGTAATCTATGTCAATCTGAGATACAAGTACAACTTTTGGAAATCTTTTTATCACCCTTTGCTCATATCGCTGAAGGAAAGGACGTTCAAAGGTATAGATGTATTTCATCATACCGCCACCTTTTGCCTGAAGTGCAAATGAATAGGTCTTGGAAATGGCATCGGTCATTTCGATGATGGATCTTTCTTGGACACCAAGCTTCTCCAGATACGGAACCATGCGCAGAAGGTGTGAGATAAACAAATCCGGCTTTTCTTCTGCAACAACTTTACGAAGCTGTTCCAGATATTCGTTTGAATAGTAATATCCACACTGCATGGGTTTGCCATGAAAAATCTGGACAAGGCTATTGACCTTTGACAGATGAGGCTTGCGGACTGTATAGAAGACCTTGTCGTATAGCTGTAGCGCTTCTCCGACTGCAGGAGTGGGTTCGTCGCTGACGGAAACCAACACGATTTCATGGCCCTGACGTTTGAGGTGCCGGGCTATTTCATTGATTCGAAGTACGTCTCCTGCATACTGAGGAAATGGAAAACGAGGTGTTAGAATACAGATTTTCATTTAAATATTTTGTCTTGAGTTATTTGCTGTCGATTTTTTTGTACCTTAGAAGACGACTTATGTCGCTCCCGGTCATGCTTAGGATTCGTTTTGTTTCTTGTGTAAGAACAAGGAACCAGTAGAACATGTATGCCTGAAGCATGTTTCCGCCGTTCTTTCGGACAAGCGAAATATAATCATTCTTTTTCTTGAATATACTGTTGTCTGTTTTTCCGCCAAGGCGAAATACGGCAACGTCAACATTCTCGTACTGGAATGATGCACCCATCCGAGTTGCACGCATAAGGAATTCAAGATCCATAGGTACTTTGATGGTTTCATCATATCCACCGATTCTGTCATAGAGTTTTCGTGTGATGAATCGTCCCTGATGAACTGGATGACGGAAAAACGGCATCACAGGGAATGATAGAGATGGTTTGATGCGAAAACGTTGATTCGTCTTCTCGTTGAGGGCAAGGTAGTTGCCGCTCCATATATCACTCTTCCCGTCCCATGTCTCGGCAACTTTAGACAATACGCCTGGAAGCATGTAGTCGTCAGAGTTGATCAGTACGATGAGTTCACCTGTTGCATGGCTGATACCTTTGTTGAACGCATTGCTTATGCCTGTGTCCGGTTCGCTGACGAAATAGTCGATTCTGTCCTGATAACGCTTAATGATACTGACAGTGCTGTCAGTTGAGGCACCGTCAATTATGATATATTCTTTTTCTGGATAGTCCTGTGAAAGAATACTCTTGATTGTTTCTTCAATGGTGGAAGCACTGTTGAAACATATTGTTATGACAGATATCTTCGGTTTCATGGAATCAATATTTATTGAAGAGAAGATTGACCCAAAGTAAGTATTGGGTAGTGCGGTCTGAACATCGGAATGTATTACTGAATATCAACGAGATGCGTGAAAAGAAACTCTTTTTTGCCTCGATGAAACGAGAAAGAATGAGTCGGTTCTCTTTTGGTATGATATCGTAATAGCCTTTTTGTATTTCCACAGCCTGACGGTATCTGATTTCTTCTCCGGCAAAAAACCTCTTCAGACGAAGACGTAGCATATATGTATGTCCCTGACCAAGTCCGACCACATTATCACCATGTTGGCGGTTAAGTGTGTGCGGCACAGGATCCCATACAACATTGGCTCCGACGGAATATGCAAGAGTATAAATCCAGACATCGTGCATGTGGAGAAACGAAGGTGTGTGGAAATTGACTATGTTCCTTAGAGGGTTGTTCAGTACCATCGTGCATCCCATTGCAAACATGTATATCAGTGACTCTGCAAAACCTCCTCTAGGACTATAGATCTTGTAGGGCAGAGGATGCAGTTCTGAATCTGCGTCCTGTGGCTGGCAGAGGTATAAGGCGGGTGTATCAGAATATGATGCAATACTGTTTACAGCAACGGATAGTTTGTCTGGCATCCAATAGTCATCATGATCGGCAAATGCATAGAAGTCTGCATCTGGGGCATCTTTGAGTAACTGTAGGAAGCAACGTGCTGATTTCAGATTCTCGCCGGTGTACCATGAAAGCGAACCCTTCTGAGCGTACTCGTTTAGGATGTCTATTGTGTTGTCTTTCGTTGAGCCATCATCTCGGACCATAAGAGTGACGTTCACTCCTTCCTGTGCAAGGATAGAGTCAATCTGGCAGCGCATGTACTTTGCACTGTTATATGTTGCCATCAATACTGCTACATTCTTTCTTTCCATGCCTGACAGATTTTTGAAAATAAACTCATACTTCTCGGAATGCGGTTACCATATTCTCGTTCTACTTTTTCCGTATATGAATAGATTGCGAGTATCATTATCATGCCTGTTGACGACAGAAGCAAAGGATTGGTTCCGGCAATGAAAAGATAAGCTATGAAGGTAGCCCAGATGCCAAGAACTTTTGGATTTGTTTTGATGTATCTCCATAACCTATACAATGGGTGGAGTACTACACCCAATATCAAAAGGCTGAATATGCCATAGACTCTTATTAGTTCAATATATGTCCACTCTGTTTCCATAGTCATCCTTCGGAATCCTGCTGAATAGAATGACGTTGCGGGTCCCTGTCCTAATATGAAGTAGAGCGGATGTTCGGATAGCAGGTTCATGTATGATCCAAGATGAGCATACTTGATGTCGTTTGAAAATTCGCCTCTCTCTGATGCAAGGACTATTACGAGCATAAGAAACATCACGGCGGCAAATGCGACTATTGGATATACGAGATATTTGGCTTTTCTGCGCTTCATGACCGATGCGTATGCTATAAAGACAAACATGAAAATCGGCAATAGCATCGTGCTGCGTGTTCCACTGAGGAAGAATGCAAAAGTAAACATACCTGCACCACAGAGGAAGATGATTCGCTTCCACATCTTGTCGCTGTTGAAAAGATAAAAGATCACAAGGAACAGTGTGAACATCAGGTCAACAAATGATTTGAGATAGAAACTTGGGAACTTCATACCGAGTATATATCTGTGCCCTACAAGAATCATCTCATCATGACTCTTGGAAAATAGGTATATTGCATATTCAAGTTCTTCGGAACTTGCTGCTACGAAATACATTATAAGGATCATGACGCAAGCCAAGCATGACGGAAATACAGATAATCTGATGACGTTGTAATGACTTATCCATGGAAGCATGAATAAAGGTGCAAAAGCCTTGAGTATGGAAACGAACTTCTCCATATCGATGACATTTCCCTGTATTTCGGCGAAAAAGAATGAGGCAAAAACGGCTGTATATATTAGTAGAATATGTGTTATGTAACGGAAATCAGGCTTGTAGGCTATGATATTGAATCCAACCAGCAGTATGAAAAAGACATCCTTGAGATGGAGAACTGTATTGGTGGGATCCAATACAATCACCAAAATCAGCATAAGGAACAGGAAATTGCCGGTCATCTGCTTGATGTCAAATCTTCTTATCATTGTTTCTGCCATCAGTGGATAATATGAAATTTGATTAATGCTGTTCTTGTGAAATTACTTATAACATCACATTCGTTTCTTGTAAGAAGGACTTTATATGATATTAAGCAGATAAGAAGAATTGAGAGAAGTGTAATAATTGCTATGTGAACAATCGGATGTGCATCTATGATTGAGCCGGCATAATATAATATCACCAGTATAACTGCAAAAGAACTGGCACACGGTATGAGTGTCTTGAATATGAAATCCGCAGTTTGCAGTCCTGCAATCCGTTTCGTGATTTCAATCCTTACGAAGGCTGCTATCAATTCCTCAATAATTATACAGAGCATAATGGCAATCGGCTCCATTCCCAATTCGAAACAAATCCATCCAAGCGGGAGAGCCATGATATGCATGGTTCCGACAACGCACTGAAGGATACGTATCTTGCCTGTGCTTTCCAGTGCTATCTGAAGCCCGATTGTGAGCTGATTCAAGAATACAATGATAAGAAAACAGCGGCAGAACATAACATACTCAGTTCCGACCTCTTTATCTAACCATAGATTGAGGACTGGTCCCATTTCTATAAAAAGCGGGATAGCAAGCATTGCAACCATCAACGATGTGACTCTGCAGGTTGTGATTGAAAGTCTGAGCATTCTTTGTCTGTCGCCACATCCTTCGCTCTTTACGACCTGTGGACGCATTGCTCTGACAATGGTGTTTGCAAAGAAAAGCAGAAGTCCATTGACCTGCTGGGCAATTCCGTACGCTGCATTGATTGCAATCCCGAAGAAATGATTCAGAATCATCGGTGTTCCCTGATAACGGGCTGTACCACAGCATGTACCTATCAGGTTCCATGTAGCAAAGGATGTGATTTTCTTTATTAGAGAGAAATCCTTTATCTTGTGCCAACGGAAATGGACTTCCTGATATTGCACCATGCAATAAACCCGTTTTATGATAAGTGTGATTATCAGAGTCGTCATCGTCAGAACTCCGAACACTATCAATTTGTCAGATGGCGTATATACGAGGTAGATTGCCGTACCGAGTTTCATCAGTGAGTCAAGGATGTTGATCAGTGCAATGGCTGTCATGTTTTCGTTTGCATTGATATCAGCCTCGTATGGGACAGTGATGATGTTGACGAATGTACTTGCCGTGATGCAGTGAAGTAGGATGCAAGCCGATGAAAGACGTTCAGCCGGTGCATCAAGTAGGTTGTTGACATAATAGATTCCAATTCCTTCAATCAGCAGGACTACAGCAATACCTATTGCAAGATGAAGGACAGTGCTAAGGTAGAAAGTCTCTCTCAGCAGTTCATTGTCACCCTGTCCCATGGCATAAGACAGGAACCTCTGTGTTGCAGCTGCCATTGCCACATTCATGAACGAAAGCATTGCGACGATACTGCCGGCAACGATGTTGTAGATACCATAGTCCACTACACCCATAGCCTTGAAGATCAGTTTTACGGCTATGAGTTGAACTGCTATCGTCACTATCATATTCAGATAGAGTGATAGAGTATTGATTATGACTCTGGTACTGCTGTTCATTTGAATGATGGTATTCCTTTCCTCTTTTTTGCTTCAGTCAACTTCTTGACATCCTCATCAGTGATATTGCTGGTTCCTATTATTCGTTTTTCGGAATAGTATTCTGTAAATAGTTCGTCAAGTTCTTTATGGCTCATCCTCTCGTCTTCAGGGTAGAGTTCTGCTTCGTGAACCATTATTTGTTCCTTGGAGAAACGGACTGCAATGATCTTTGCCGGACTGCCGGCAACTACCGCGTATGGTGGAATCTGCTTTGTTACGATAGACCCTGCTGCAACTACTGCACCACGTCCTATCTCAGCATGTGAAAGCAGATAGACTCCGGCACCGACCCAACAGTCTTCGTTGACGATTATAGTTGTTGCGGTATCATTGATATGTTCCATGCTGAGGTATTGTGGAATACCTACTGTCGGTACATGTGAACCGGGAATAATGACGCATCCGGCACCGATGGCAGAATATTTTTTGATAACGACCTTTCCGTTGTTTGAAATGATTCTTATTCCTGGCTGAAGACGGACAAACGAGTCCAGTTCAACTTTCTTTGGATCAAGGTTGAGTGGTCCGAACAGCTCAACGTTCTCACCGCACCTGAGGTAGTTCTTTGGATTGGTTGTGCGGAAGAACGTTTTGAACTGAGTATATATGAACATCCTCAGCCTTTCAGAAAATATCTTGCTCAGTAATTCTTTCATGTCAGAAGTTGTTTTTAGTTGAGTTCCATCTCTGATGCAAGGAAGTATAATTGGTAGATACCAATGTTCGCATATCCTTGGGGTGTCATGTGGAATTTATCTTCCTGATAGTATTCGCTGCTTCTTTCCGGTGAGAGTACTGGCACTTCAAACTGGTTGAAAAACTTTATACCCTGAAATTCAGCAACACGTCTTTGCCCTTCAATATATTGGTAGAATGAATATCCTTTCTTATTGCTGTCTTTGGACTCAATGGAGTATCCTCCTTTGTATTGGTAGAACGGCAGTGAACCGAATATGAAGATTTTTGCTTTGGGATTTTTTGAGCGCAGTGTCCTGATGCAGTAGTTCAGTCCACCACACTGTGTGTCCAACTTGCTTTCGTCAAAATCATCCAGCTTTGAATAGTCTGTATAATTCCCAATTTCCTTGCTGTTAGTATAGTCGTTTGTACTTGCCCAGAGAATGTAGATATCATGTTCTTTTGCCTTGTCAACCTGATTTTGAATGCTTCCTTGTGATGACGCAAACCCATAACCGTTGATTCCATAGTTAAAAATCTTCATGTCAAGGTATTTTGCCCATAGATACTTGGCAAATACACTCTCGTCCATGCACGACAAAGATCCTCCAAATACTCCGACAGTTTTACCTCTGTTCTGTGAATTGACACTGGCGACCACCGCCATATCGAAAGCTGCTGAATCGTCATAATTGATATCTGTTCTGAAATTGGCTATTTTTTCTTCCAGACTGTTGTAGTCATCAAAGAAAAAATCGTCATGTTCCGTCTTTTGGCAAGACTGGAAAATGACGCAAATCACTAATGTGGGTATCAGATTTAGATATTTACTCATGTCGGAATCATACTTTTCAGAGTGATGTCTTTTCTTTTTCTGGCTTTGTAAAGTATAGCAATTTGATGTAGATCCACCCTAATGTGAATATCAAAGTCACAAACATAAGGGCAAGTGTGATAATAATCTTTCTCGGTGAATCGTGTTTGTTAGGAACAGATGATTTCTCCAGTGTTGTAAATGCCGGAGTTTTTTCCTGAACCTTTGCTTCTGCCATCTGAACTTGTTGCTTCACCTGAGTATAGGCACTCATGGCTATTGACATTTCGTTTTCAAGTGCATCACGCTGCGTTTCGTATGCTTGCATGAATATTGAGACGTGTGTATCGCAGTAGTCTGCATAGTTTTTCTGAGCCTGAAGGTACTGGTTCCATGTCTCAGTTTCTATGTTTTTATAGTAATCGAGGTCAATACGGGCTTTGTTTGTCCGATACATGGTTACGAAATCCTGCAGGTGCACACTCACTGAGTCAACAACTAGTTTTGCCACCAGTGGGTCTTGAGCCATGGCACGGATTGATATGGTGTTGTCAAGGTCGCTGACACTGCATGAAATCATGTCTTTTATGCTCTTTACCAAACTCTCGTCTTCCATGCTCATACGTTCAGGGTTGATTCTTGCGTCCTTGCCGACTGACTTGGTAAACTGAGGCTGTGGATTGATCTTCTTCATGAGTTTCGTAAACGTCTTCTTGATTGCGTACCACCAAGGATGTTTGGTCTCGTTTCTCATGTAATCAAGATATTTCATCTTCTTTCCGTCGATGGTCTTAATATTGATATATAAAAGATTGACGATGAAATCGTTCGATGAAATTACCTCAGGATAGAGCTCCGGGCCAATAGCATCCATCCCAGAACCAAGATTAATACCAGCCATTGATGCGATGCTGCTCAGTCCACCAGCCATGCCTTCTTCCTGTGATTCAGGAGCCAGGGTACAGTTCGCGGAATATTCTTTCGGAATGCTGAATGAAATGACGATGCCGACAATAAATGCAATACCGCAGTTTATCAGCAGAGTCCGCTTTGAGGCTTTTATGGTGCGAAATAATGTTTTTATATCAAATTCGTTCATGTTGACTTATTTAAGCAAGTTTGCAATTGATACCATCATCGTGCTGATGGATGCCGCTGTGGTACCCATACTCATCCATTCGGTAGTGCTGATCTTCTCTTTGTTGTCCTTTGTCGGAACCACAATCTCACATCCTGGCTGGATTGCCTTGCTGGAACGTTTATTGATCAGTTCTACAGAACCATTCATGTAGATGGCATAGACACGGCTCTTTCTTGCTTTGTTGGCATAGCCACCAGCTCTCTTGATGTAGTAGTTGAGTGATTCGCCTTCCTTGAAGTTCATGGATATAGGGTACATGACCTCACCGCTGATCTTCACCGTACTTGAGTATTGTGGAACGATCAATCTGTCGTATTCACGAAGTGCAATATCCTCACTTCCACCAGGGTTTTTCATCGCCTCTTCCAGATTGATGGCAACAGGATAGGTATTGCCAACGTCAAGTTTCATGCTGAGCAAACTATCTGCACGATTCAGGTCAAAGTTCTTATCAGCTGAAAGGCTGTTTTCATAAAGGGCAATCTGCTGACTTCTCAGACTTGTCTCTCTTTGCTTTCTCTCTTCCTCAGTCATCGTACGTTCCAGACGTGCACCCTTTGCGTATGCAAGGTTCGTAAGTCCACCGGCTGCTTTTACCAGGTCGCTGAGCTTATAGTTCTTGGAAGTCATGGTATAACTGCCGGAGAAGTTTACGGAACCGGCAACAGATACAGACTGTAAATCAGACGAAGATGGACTTCTGCGAACCACAATCTCGTCAAATGGTAAAATGATGAAACCTGGCTCACCATCAATTACAAACCCGTCTTTAAGTGCAAACGAATATGTCTGACTGATAGTGTCTGAAGAGACAAGGGCAGAAGAGTCGTATATCCTTCTGAAAATATCCACTTTTGCCGTTGAGGCTTCGTTGGTAAGACCTCCTGCCTGAAGAACGATGTCTTCAAGAGAAGTGTTTGAAGCATATTGATAGGTTCCTGGGTAGATGACCTCACCCGTAATCTTAATGGTCTGTTCAGTTAACTGATCTGATTTACTTGGAATGAACAGCACATCATTTTTCTTGAGCATTATATCGGGAGATGTGCCAGCGAGAATGCCTTTTAAATCTACTGAAAGCACTTCAAGACTCATGTCTTCCTTTTGACGGTGCATCACGGCTCTGTTGAGGAATGCCCCTTCCATAACTCCGTCCGATGCCTCTACCAGTTCTCGTACACTGCTAATACTTCCACCGATTTCGTACATTCCTGGGTGAAATACGGCACCTCGAATCTCAGCCATATTACTGAAACGGGCAATAACCGAATCAACATATATGGAGTCTGCATCCTGAAGCGTGAATGTACCTGTGTCGAATTCTCCGACTGTGTGAATGGAATACTCCGAACCGCTACCTCCTTTGCGGATAACCCTTACGTTCTTCTTGTAGGCATCACCTGCAAAACCGCCACTATAGTTGAGTAAGGTTTTTAGGCTTTCTCCGTTTTTCATCTCGTAGAACATAGGACGTTTTACCCTACCATCTATGCGGACCAATGCATCATACGGACCGACTACGATGATGTCGTTGTCTTGCAGTCTTACGTCACCCTTGATGTTTCCGTTAAGTATATAGTCATATACATCGATAGAAGCCACTTTTCGTCCATTTCTGTATACTTTGATATCTCTGAGAGTACCGATGTCGCTTATGCCGCCAGCCATATAAAGAGCATTGAATGACGAACTCAGCGAACTGAGAGTATAAGTGCCAGGCGCTACGACTTCGCCCATTACTTGTACTTGTATTGTCCTCGTAGAACCCAAGGTCATTTGGATTTGTGAGTCAGAGTAGATGCCTCCGAGCTTGTTCTTGAGGGCTGTGTTGGCTTGGGCTACTGTCATTCCACTGAGATTCACAGGCCCCACACCTTCGATTGTCACTGTTCCGTCTGGTGATATCTCACCTTCAAGCGTTAGTTGTGAAGCTCCCCATATGTCAATTATGACATTGTCGCCTGCGCCGAGACGGTAGTTGGCTGGTGTTGCCATATTCATATTTGGTTCGAAAGTCAGGTATGGGTTGTTGAAGATATTTCGGCCGAATACCTGAGTCTCTTCCTTGAACATTTCCTTGTAGTAGAGTAGGGAGTCGATGTCGAGAAATTCCATCTCATCGCCAAGCATCTGGGCCCTTTCCTTCTGGCTATAGTTATCCATACCTCTGTAGCCACGTGCTGTGCTGCGCATCATGTAGTTGTCTCGCATCTGCACTTCTTCACCATCTAATTGTTTCTGATTTCGTTTGCGGCTTTTTGATGTCCCGGCATTCTTTCCTGTGATGTCAACAGCGCCGAGTTGCTCTTTCTCAGCCTCGTATTTTTTACGTATTTTCTGGATCTGCTGAACCGTCACGCCTCTCTGCAATAGTTTTGAGACAATTGTTGCCTGGTCTTCTCCTGCCTGCTGGCGTTCAGTCACGAACTTGACGACTTGGTCATCGGTCATAGATTGAGCAAAGGCTTCTGTTGAAAAACAACAAAAGCCAACTACCATCATAAACAATATTGAAAATCGCTTCATATATGATTGGTTTATTTCATTTTATCTCTTACTTGAAAGGTC
>DCGE01000065.1:0-3586 GCA_002314525.1 Prevotellaceae bacterium UBA1786
GCCAGATGGACAGTCCGTAGTTGATGAGGGCTCCGAGCAATGCTCCCAAAGTGCCGAAGAGGATGATGGCAGGTATGGTCATCTTGCCGTCGGCACATGCCATGTATGCTGCGGGAATCATCACCACCTCGGACGGGAAGGGAATGAACGAACTCTCGATCGTCATGAACACGACGATCCAAAAATAATCCAGGTTGTCAAGGGCTCCCTGGGACAGACTAACAATGAATTCTTCCATAAATTTCGTGCAAAGATAGGAAAAAATACTGAACATCGGAAATTTTTTACTAACTTTGCATCATGAATTGTATCAATATCGACAAGTCAGACATGATATTCCCGCAGGATGCTGACATTGAGTTTATAGAGGAGGGACATAAATATATATACAAAGGTGTTGAGGAATTCACTCCTGTAAGCAGTCTTTATTCAAGTTTTTTCAAGGAGTTCGATGCTAAGGGTATTGCTGCCAACAAGGCTCGCAACAGCAGGAAATCGGCTGAGGAATTCCTGGAGGAATGGGAGTGCGTGAGGGTGAAGGCCTCGTCGGTCGGCACGTTCATGCACAGGCAGATTGAGAACACGATCAACGGCCGTCCGGTGGAGAGATTCATAAACTTTGACTTCGTGGGGAAGTTCTCGGAGGTTCATGAGACGATGGATGTGGATCGTGAGATGACTTACTTCAATGCCTTCATGAAACAACTGAAACCCGTGCCATTCCGTACGGAGTGGTGCGTGTTCGATCCTGACAACAAGGTGGCCGGTACCATCGACTTCATCTGCAGGAATGCCGACGGCACATTCGAGATGTTCGACTGGAAGCGCAGTCAGAAGGTAGATCCGAATGGCAAGGGGTTCAACGGCAATAAGGGCATCAACGGTCTGGAGACTGTTGACGACACGCCGTTCTGGCACTATGTGCTTCAGCAGAATACATACAGCTATATCCTTGAGAAACACTATGGCATAGAGGTGAAGGGCATGCATCTGGTGGTGCTGCATCCTGACTACTCGAATTTCAAGGTGTTCGATGTGCCTTGCCGACATGATCTGGTGAGGATTATGCTGGAGAGGAAGGGCCTCTAAAGCCTCTCCCCGGCCCTCCCCTGAAGGGAAGGGAGAAAAAGGTGAGAGGTGAGAGGTGAGAGAGATGGGGGCGAGCCATATACGGCTCGCTGTGAGGATTGGTGGGTTGGATGAGCGAGCCAAGGACGGCTCGCTGGTGGAGATGAGGGGTGGAGTGGCGAGCCAAGGACGGCTCGCTGGAGTGTTGGAGGGGCGGTTGGAGGGGGCGAGCCATATACGGCTCGCAGTGAGGAGATGAGGGGTGGTGCTTTGATAGGCTAATCGCTACATACACACATAAGACAGCCGGCTATCGTGATGGGTAGCCGGCTGTTGTTGGTATGCTCGGTGTCAAAAGTGTCAGGTGTCATGGAGGGAGGGATGAGAGACGAGAGACGAGAGACGAGGGACGAGAGAGTGGATGAGAGGAAGCGAGGCAAGGAGGGCTCGCTGAGAGAGAGGGCGGGTTGGATGGGCGAGCCATATACGGCTCGCTGAGAGAGAAGGGTGGAGTTATCTCTGGAGGAACTTCTTGCCGTTGCGGATGACGATGCCTTTGTAGTGAGAGCCGACCTGCTGACCTGAGAGGTTGAAGAACTTGTCGTTGTCGTTGATGGCTCCGGAATCTTGATTCATATCTTCAGGAAGTGCCTGGATATCCGTTGCTTTGTCAAATGCCTGGGCTTCGTCGGAGGTGAGGATGAGCCAGCGTTGGTTGGAGGCTCCTGTGCCGAGGTCGAATCCCGGTGCGGAGACGGTTCCGTTTGCACCTCCAGCCATGGCAGTGGCACCGCCGCCGTTGGCTTTGAGAATCCAATAGCCGCGGAATGTGGACTTTGTCTTGCCGGAGCCGACAGAGACATCAGTGCGGCCGCGCATGAGCTGGAACTTATCAGATGCTGTAGCTGCGCCTGTTCGCTTGGCAGCCTTGAATCCGCTGCTATAGGTGATGTACATACCTGTTGCCACGTTGCGGAAAGTATAGAACTGAGTGACAGGATCGAAGGAGAGGTACCATGCATAGTTGTCATCGTTGATGATTTCGCTGTATGATGCCTGTTTCCATTTGAGAGTAGTTGAAACGGCTGTGAGGTATGAGGTAGTAAGACCGTATGAAGAGCTCTCGCTCTTGATATAGTACTTGACAGAGTCATCTTGTTCGAATGTGTAGCCAGCCGATGCGAAACAGCCGTCGGTAGGGGATACACCGTCTTCGTGGAGACCCTGTATGATCAGAGCCTGAGCATAGTAGAGCATATCGGAACCATTGTCCTCATGAGCGCCATTGATGCCGTAAGGCCACATGTGCATGGAGTCGCCATGGAGTTTGGCGGAGTTGTCGTTGTCCCAGAACTGAACGACCTTGTTGGCACGGTCGCCAGTCCACTGACCATCAATGAGCATAGTCCACCAACCGTTTTGAGTGCCGACTCCCACTCCGTGGGAAGCCTCATGCATCATGGTTCCGGTGCGCTGATATGATGCATTCTCTCCGACTCGCATCCAGCCGCCGTATGAGCAGTCGGCAGTAGGAGTGCCAGGAGAGTAGTTGGCTGTGAGGTGGAAACCGCTCACGCTCATCAAAGAGTTCCAGATATCAATGCCGTATTTGCACGCGCTGCTGATTCTCTCGTTTGTGGCATCATCGCCTCCCCAGTTGTATGACCATGTCATCTGACCCTTAGGCAGGGTGATGATCTTGAGTTCGGTGCCGTATGCCACCTGATAACCCTGAGTGATGACGTATGGGCGTGCATAATAGACTGTGGATGGTTTCAGGTTGTCCATGATGTAGATCCGTCCGTTGTTGTCGAACCAGCGTGTGCTGCGCTGGCAGAAGATGTCAGGATTGTGAGTGGTGGAATAGCAGAAGCCAGCGTCGAGAAGTTTGGCGTTGTTGAGTTTGTATGTCATACGGCCGAATGCCATGACAGCACCCCTGGCATAACGCTTGTCAGTAGTGACAGTAGGGATAGGACCTGTAGGAGAACTGATGAGATATGCCAGTTTGGCCTCCGAAAGTGCGGTGATCTGAGCTGATAGTGCTTCGAATGAAGAAGTACCGTCATCATATACAGCCTTTGCCTTGTTGATAGCCTCGAGATAGGCAGGTGCTCCAGGGAGGGCTCCTTCGCCATATGTGGAAATGGCATCCTGTATTGCTTCGTTCAGTTCCTGATAGGCTGCAATGGAGATTTCAGCTGCATCGCATGCTACCCTCAGAGGTTTTGCGACAGAAGGATAACCTTCCGTAGATTCTTTGTTGTATTCAACCTCGGCAGCATCCCTTGCAGATGTTACAAGTTCAAGTGCGGAGGTATGCATTCTCAGTGCGGCAAGCGAGTCGGCACGGTCGATATACGACTTGAGAGCCGCCTTGAAATCATCCGTCGTACCACCTATGTAGTAGAGACGGAAATTATCGAATGCTATCCAGTTGCCAGTAGCATTCTTTGCAAGAAATCCGATTTCGGCATCATTCTCTATATTGGCAAAGGTGAGAGTGTAGTCAGCCCTT
>DCGE01000065.1:3607-7853 GCA_002314525.1 Prevotellaceae bacterium UBA1786
GAGTCTGATAGGCGTTGGCAAAAATCCACGCGCCATCCATCTTTTTCGTTGGAGTGTCTTCCTGAATGTTCTGTGCTACAGCCTTGAGCTGGTATAGGCCCATTTCAAGTTCGTTGATGATCTGCGTTGCCTTTGCATCACCTACAGCACCTCCACGCCAGGTCCACTTTTCAACGTATGTCGTTCCCTGTTTAACAGAAAAGACAGTATTTGTCTGAGTTTGGAGATCTGAACAAGTCCAGCCATATAGTTGTTTCTCGAAACTGTTGTTTACAATAAGCGAAGTCTTGTCGATCGGTTTGTCTGCGGAGGCATTGGCATTTCTGTAGTCATTAATTGCTTTGTTGAGGGTGTTGATTGCCTTGCTGAGCATGAGCGAGGATGCCTGGGCGTTGTCAACAACAGGTTTCACTTCGTCAATCGCCTTTTTCAGTTCGTCAGCCTTCTTGCCCGAACCATCACCATAGAGGCTGTTTGCCTCGTTGTAGAGAGACTGCAGGGCAGAACGCAGGTTAGACGTATCAACACCTTTATATATTACGATGACCTCCTGCCAGTTTAGCCACTGGGAACCTGATGTCATTGTCATCTTGATATTCATTGCACCTGTTGACCCGACGACGACATCTTGTGCCCATGCAACAGCGTCGGGGTGTGTAAGAGCCTGGCTGCACGACTGCATGCCATTAGGGCGATAGTATGTAGTTCCCTTGGTCCAGTTGTTCGAAGAAGAATTGCTGACACCGAAATCGATTGTTCCCAGGTCTGGGATGTTGGCCTTCGTCGTCTTGTCGGTCTTGACAGCAAGGTAAGGTGCTGCATCAGAGCCGTCCTGTCGATAGAGGGAACGTAAACCGACGTTATAGATACCCATTGGCAGTGTGCAGTCCTGATCGAATGAATAGGCAGCATGGTACTTCTCGTATTCAGCCCAGCCAAATGCAGGATTGTCGGTTGCCCATCCGGTCATGACAGCAGAACCTGCCATGTCGGCATTCTGGAGCATGAATGAGACATCAACAGGTACTGTGAGGCATCCATATACGGAACTGAAGAGTTCTTTTGCTGCATTCGTCAGTTCCTTTTCAGTTGACTGTGAATTTGAATATACCTTGTAGGCTGCCGAAATTTCATTCTTGAAATCATCGAGTGCACCACTTGCCTCAATTGCTTTATAGAGATTGTAGAGGACCTTAGCCTTTTTGTATTTTGCATAAGTACCATCAGTTACTGAAGTCTCTCTGATGAAAGCCCATCGGGTGTTGCCGGCACCTTCAGAGAGAGTGAGGTGGCCGCCTTTCTCCCATGATGTGTCGAGAAAGAGTCCGAATTTGAGGTTTTTGAGATGGTATATTCTGCTTCCAGGTTCCGTCTCGATATATTCAAACGGAGCGTTGACTGTCTTGTTGACAACGATGTCATTCTTGTTGGCAGAAGGGCAAGCCATGTAGTATGAGTTGTAGTCCTTCATGCGGATCTTGACTGTTGAGTCGTTTGCCCATAGAACACAACGCTGAGGGATGGTGGCTGTGTAATCACCGTTGGTGAGACGTGTGGCACATGCGCTGACGTTGCTGTTCATACCGTTGATGAGGAAGGCATCGGCATCGATGTTCCATAGATATCCGATTGCGGATGTTTTTGTAGTTTTGATGTCCTCTCCGGGAACAGTAGGTTCGTTCCATGTCTGTGCATGAACGGTTCCAACAGCCAGGATGGCAGATAGAAGAATAGATATTTGTTTCATGGTTAATATATTTTGTTTTTGCAAAGTTAAAAAAAAATGTGACGATACAAAAAAACGGCCCCAAAATGAGCCGTTCTATGTATTGATGTACTGGATTTATGCTTAGAAACCTCCGAAGCCGCCTCCGAAGCCGCCTCCACCCATAGGCATACCACCGCCCATAGGCATACCGCCTCCGAAGCCGCCCATCATGCCGCCTCCGAAGCCGCCCATTCCACTCATCATGCCGCCCATCATACGACCAGGAGTCATGGCATCGGCAGAAGGACTCAGGAATACGTATGCAGCCTGAGCAGGAGTGAGGACATCAAGGAACTTAGTGTAGTATTCCTTTGCAACGGCAAGTTCGCGTTCCTGACGCTTGAAACTGTTCTGGATGAGGGAGTCAGCATTCTCGTCGGTGATAGACTTGAGATCAACGACAGCTTCCTTGACTTCCTGATCGCCGCCGTTAGGGTTTACAGCATTGAAGCGTGCATTCTGATAATCGAGATAGAGAACCTTGAACATGTCCTTCTTGTCCTTCTTGAGCTTCATCTCCTTGATAAGACTTTCAGCTTCCTTGTTGTAAACCTCAGTCATGTCCATACGACTCTGTCTCTCCATGGTCTCAGCAAATCTTTGAGCCTGACCGAATGCGCTACCAGCGAAACAGCTTGCCAGCAATGCGAAAAGTAAAATACCTTTTTTCATGTAATCTTAAAACCTTATTAGTTGAACTTTATTTTATTGCCAATTCAAATACTTGACTGCGGTAATGCGAAAAGGTTTAATGAAGACAGCGTTATTTTTATTTTGATGCCAGATATTGCTTGAATTCATCGACTATCTGAAGTACTTTCCGGCATGTCTGTTCGTCGAACATGCCGATATGAGTGAAGTCGTTGTCCCATCCGAGTTGTCGGGCGAGCCAGTAATAAGCCCTCTGACGGCTTGAGAAGACCTTCGGCTTCTGTTGCCACAATGGGTCGAATGCCTTATGGCACTGGTCTTTCAGTTTGCGGAGTTTGCTGTCGGATATCCTGCCGAACGACATCCTGGTACCATAATGGCATCCTACGTGGTGATCGGGATTCTGGATACACCGATAATAGAACCTGAACCCGTCGGGAGAGTCGTGATGTATTGTGCAGTCCTCGATGAGCTCCGTCCCGCACATACAATACGGACAAAGCCGGCCTCGGGATATTGCAATGAAACGATCGTATTCCTCCTTGCCGGCTTGTTCCAAAAGAGTATGCGGAAACAGATGCTTCTTGCTTCCCATGAATTATTTTTGCAGTTCGGCAAGTACTGACTCGAACTTCTCAGCCGGGATGTACAGTCTGTCGAGATCGATGGCTTTCAGTACCTGTGATTCGTTGCCGTAATCATCGAAGCCACGACAGTATCGGACATAGACAGTATCGTTCTCAGCGATGACCTTGAAAATCTCGAACGGTTTGCGCTGAGACATGTCGGAGAGAAATGTCTCTTTCATCTCATCACTCTGAGACAGGATGTTGTTGACGGTGATAGGTTCATTGATATCCTTCAGCCGGTATTCAGGAGAATAATAGTACATTACTGTATCAACAGACAGGGCCTGGGTGCCTATAACACTGGAGAAAATAGTCAGTGTGGCATCGTCGGATTTCTTGTCTGTGGAACTGCCACTACATGATGCCACGCATATCAGAATGCTGCATGCAAAAAGTAATTTTTTCATTATTTTCAGATATAGAGATTTAGTATATTCGGCGCAAAGTTACGAACTTTATTCTGATTATTATGTATCAAAAAGAAAAAATATGACATATTTCGAAAGTTATTCGAATATTATTTGTAATTTTGCCTTATCATTTTTGAAAAAACAGATATGAAGGTAAAGGTAGTATTATATGGTATGGTATTCGGACTTATGTGTTCGTGCCATAGTGCAGGTTCGGTAGGAGAAAACAACAAACCATCGGTTGTTGGTGGTTTTACGGAGTTCAGGAAACTGGCGGATGGTGATAAGGCGTTGTTCTATGACACATGGCAGGCTGATGATGTTCTTACGCCAAAGAAAGTTGCTACCCAGGTTGTAGCAGGAACTAACTATAAATACCTTTGTGAAGGCAAGGACGGAACGGAAACTGAGGTTGTGATCTACCAGCCATTGCCAGGAAACGGAGAGGCGAGGGTGACGAGGGTAGGTGATGAAGATGCAGCCGACGGTCCTGTAGTGAAGACGGCATTAGGTAAGGTGCAGGGATTCATCGAAGAAGGAACGATGGCATTCAAGGGAATACCATACGCAGAGGTTGAGCGATTCATGCCGCCGAAACCTGTCACACCTTGGAAGGGAGTGAGGTCATGTACGGAATGGGGGCCACAGGCTATGCAGGGAGGAAGGAACTCCGACAATCAGAAGACGATGTCGGAAGATTGTTGTGTGCTGAATGTATGGACGACAGAACTGACTGGCAAGAAACCCGTCATGCTTTGGTGCCATGGCGGAGGTTTCGATTCCGGTAC
>DCGE01000065.1:7888-8504 GCA_002314525.1 Prevotellaceae bacterium UBA1786
CCAAGAAGGATGTGGTTGTGGTAAGTCTGAACCACAGGCTGAACATATTGGGATTTCTCGACCTGTCGGCGACAGGAAATCCGAAATACAAAGAGTCCGGAAACGTCGGTATGCTTGATGTGGTAGCTGCATTGAAATGGATACAGAACAATATATCACGATTCGGCGGCGATCCGAAGAATGTCACTGTATTCGGAGAGTCGGGTGGTGGTGGAAAGGTCGGTACACTGATGTGTATGCCATCGGCAAAGGGGCTGTTCCATAAGGCAATCATAATGAGCGGTACTATCCTTAACGTCAATACGAACTCAATGAGCAAGGAACTGGGACTTGCAGTGCTCAAGGAACTGAACATCCCTGTTGACCGGATTGAGAAAATCAATGACGTACCATATGATAAGTTATACCAGGCAGGCCAACGGGCTATGGCAGCCAGTGTAGGAACAAGAACCCCGGGTACTCCGATGATGTGGGGATTCGGTCCGACGCCAGACGGAGAAGTGCTTCTTCAGCAACCGTTCCAGCCTGGATTTGCGACAATCTCAGACGATATCCCACTGGTCATCGGAACTACCTATAATGAACTCCAGAGAGGACAGTACCGCAGGGAGATGAT
>DCGE01000065.1:8520-9756 GCA_002314525.1 Prevotellaceae bacterium UBA1786
TGACGATGCAAAGCAGGCAGTAAGAGCGACATTCGGTGACGATACGGAAAAATATGCAGAGGCACTGGCAGAGGCATGGCCTGACTATGTTCCCCAGGATTTGCCATCGATCGACCCGATGTTCCGTGCAAAGACATTGATAACTATCGACACAGCCTCATCGACAAGGAAGGCACCTTTATATAATTATATGTTCACGTGGAAATCTCCGTTGAACGGTGTGTCGGCTCACGGCGCAGAACTGAATTTCTGTTTCAATACCTTGCATCACGCAGGACGCGATCTGCCTAATCCTTCGGAAGATGATTTGCTGCTGGCAGACAGGATGGCACAGTCGTGGGCAAATTTTGCACATACCGGGAATCCGAATGTGGAAGGTATGCCGGAGTGGCATCCGTATTCAGTACAGAATGGTGAATGTTTCATATTCAGCACAAAGCCACAGGTCCGCAATAACTTCGACAGGAAACTTCAGGAACTGATCAATAAACATTGTTTTACAAAGTTGGAGGAGTTCTATCGGACACATAAATGACGATGGTTCGACAGACTCATCACAAGTAACGATGACGATAACTAAGATAAGAACATAATGGAAAAATCATTCAGTCAGATTGTTGACAAAAGGTGTTCTGTGAGAGGATATTGTAGCAGAACCGTTGAAAAGGACAAGATTGACTATGTCCTTGAGTGTGGCCGTATGGCTCCGTCGGCAGTGAATAGGCAGCCATGGAAAATATATGTTGCCGGTCCGGAGACCGATAAAGACATTTGGGAGAAAATTTGGAAAAGCTATGACCGAGACTGGTTCCGTCAGGCTCCGTATGTACTGATCTGTACAATCCTGCATGATCAGTCATGGAAGCGTGGCTTCGACGGAAAGAATCATGGAGATATAGACATTGCCATATTGACAGAGCATCTTTGTCTGGCTGCAGCCGAACAAGGTCTCGGAACCTGCTGGGTTTGTAATTTTGATGCTGAGTCGCTCAAAGAAGACCTCAATATTCAAGATAATGAAGAGCCAGCCGTGCTTCTGCCGCTTGGATATCCTTCGGATGATTTTGTTCCAAGAACAAGAACACGAAAGGAGATAAGTGAAATTGTGGTTTCTGTATAGGTGAGTTCTATAAATTCACCGAATATATAAAAATTTTAAAATATGGGCGATATCGTTCTTTTCAGCACTTTTGGTTTTGTTTCGGCATCTTGCTGTTTGTCAGTCAGTCACGATGA
>DCGE01000065.1:9836-10025 GCA_002314525.1 Prevotellaceae bacterium UBA1786
GAATTAATAGAACCCACCTATAAATAATAGGATTATGAGATACACGTTCTATTATAGGTTTTTGGCAATTGTTGCTGTATTGATGGTTTCAACGTCAATGTATGCGAAATATATTTTCCGTGGCAACAGTACGTACAGTTCCGACATACTATATACCTGGGATGGAAAATATCTGTATAAAGGTAACAG
>DCGE01000172.1 GCA_002314525.1 Prevotellaceae bacterium UBA1786
GGATCGCCTTTTCAAGGCTCGAAATCTAAACTAAAATCTGAAGGAGAATCTGGTAAAGAATACACCCGTACAATTTTTTACCGGAGAGGCAAAAAATGCACTTTTTCGGAAAAAAGTATTGGTTTGATTTGGAGGGATGAAGAATAATCTTTATCTTTGCGGTAAAATTGACGAATTTCATCAACTCTAATTAATTATATTATGCGACTAAATCTTTCATCTGAAATAAACCTGCATCCTGAAGCCGATGAGAAACAGTTCAAAAAAGCTGTAGCAGACCTTTGTATGAAGACTGGTAAAGGTATTCTGAGACTCTCGACATCAGATTATAATAACAACGGTCTTCAGGATATTCTGGAGAAGTACGGTTCGGCTTACAATGCCAATGTGGCAGCCTTTGACTTGTTCCAGCATACAATCACAGGATGGCCGGGAGGCAAGCCAAACTCTGACGATACTTTCCGTCCTGAACGTGCCAATCCGTTCCCTAAGCGTGTCATAGTATTCTCGCCACATCCGGATGACGATGTGATATCAATGGGCGGTACACTCCATAAACTCGTGAAACAAGGTCATGACGTGCATGTAGCATTCGAGACAAGTGGTAATATTGCCGTGGGAGATGAGGAAGTAACACGTTTCATGCACTTCATCAACGGGTTCAACCGACTGTTCTGTGACAACAAGGACGAGATAATCAGAAGCAAGTATAACGATATAAAGCAATTCCTGAAGGCTAAACAAGCTGATGGTCTTGATAACCGTGACGTGTTGACCATCAAGGGTCTGATACGTCGTGGTGAGGCACGAACTGCCTGTACTTACAATAATATTCCAAAGGATCATGTACACTTCCTTGACCTGCCGTTCTATGAGAGCGGAAAGGTTGAGAAACTGCCGATGACAGAGAAAGATGTGAACATCATCAAGAATCTGCTTGAAGAAGTGAAACCAGATCAGATCTTCATTGCCGGTGACCTTGCTGATCCACACGGCACCCACAGGAAATGTACTGATGCTGTATTGGCTGCATTCGATGAACTGGTAGATGAGAAAGCCGAGTGGACGGACAACTGTTGGATATGGATGTACCGTGGAGCTTGGGCTGAATGGGATATTGAGGATATTGAGATGTGTGTGCCTATGTCGCCAGAGGAACTGCGTCAGAAACGTAATGCCATACTGAAACATAGTTCACAGATGGAGAGTGCACCTTACCTCGGCAATGACGAGCGATTGTTCTGGCAGAGAGCCGAAGACCGTAACCGAGGAACTGCAAGAATGTACGATGACTTGGGACTGGCTTGCTACGAGGCTATGGAAGCATTCGTGAAGGTGCCGAAAGAGTTGTTCATGAAATAATAGAGTTCTGTAACAGTCTGGATTTAACGAAAAAATTACGTAAAGATAATTTATTTACGGAAAAAGTCCGGGAAAAGGTTGTCAGATGGGATTTTTTTTGTATTTTTGCGGTGTGAAACCAAAAAACGGTAGTATATGAAAATCAATTCTCAGTCGCAGAGCGAGATTTATGAAGCCTTGAAAGGTGTATGTGCCAAATACGAAAACCTTGCAGAGGAGTTGATTACCGACTTCTATATCGGTGTGAATCTGGACTCTGGGGATATGACCGTCATGGACGATGACGACAATCTGCTGGCTGAGACGACTATCGGTGAATGGGCTGATCACAAGGACGAAGACAATGATGAACTCGTACCGCAGATAGCCAGAGACCTCAGGAAGGAACTGGAAAAACTTGACAGGTCGGGAGAGATAGGAAAGATGAGGGTGATGAAGCCGTTCTCGTTCGTGATGGTGGATGAAGACAAGGAAGTGATTGAAGACCTCTTCTTGATGGATGATGAGAATGTGGTCATTGGTAGCGACCTGATGGCCGGACTTGACGAGGAACTGGATTCGTTCATTGAAAAACTGCTTGGCGAAGATGAATAACAGTCGTGAGGCGAAGATGGAAGCCTTCGGTCGTCTGCTGGATGTGCTTGACAAACTGAGGGTGGAATGTCCGTGGGACAGGAAACAGACGAACGAGTCGTTGAGACCGAACACCATAGAGGAGACCTACGAGCTGTCGGATGCACTGATAAAGGGAGAGGTGATGGAAGTGAAGAAGGAACTCGGTGACGTGTTGCTTCATATCTGCTTCTATGCAAAGATTGCGGAAGAGAAGGGGCAGTTTGATGTGGCTGATGTATGTAACGCCCTATGTGATAAACTGATATTCAGGCACCCACATGTATATCCCCCAAAGGAGGAGGTGGTTGAAGGTTCATCGAAGAAAGGACTGACATCGGATCAGGTGCTTCAGAACTGGGAACAGATAAAGCAGAAGGAGAAGGACGGCAACAAGAGTGTGCTGAGTGGGGTGCCGACGAGTCTGCCGTCGCTCATCAAGGCCGACAGAATACAGGAGAAGGCAAGTAATGTGGGGTTCGACTGGGAGAAGAAGGAAGATGTGTGGGATAAGGTGAAGGAGGAGATTGCCGAATTCGAGGTGGAACTGAGAAAAGAAGACAAAGACCGGATGGAGGGTGAGTTCGGAGATCTGCTGTTCAGTATGGTGAATGCAGCCAGACTGTACAAGATAAATCCGGACAGTGCCCTGGAAAGAACGAACCAGAAGTTCATAAGTCGGTTCGGATATGTGGAGATGAAGGCCAAGGAGATGGGGAAGAACCTGAAGGAGATGACGCTGGAGGAGATGGATGAGTTGTGGGGGGAGAGTAAGAGGGTTTAGGGTTTAGGGTTTAGGGTTTAGAGCTTAGAGCTTAGAGTTTAAAGGCCTAATGGCAAACAGCGAACAGCAAACAGCGAACTGCAAACAGCAAAAGGCGAAAGTTAGTAGTGGGGAACACAAAGGTGATATTTGACATATAAGAGATAGTGCGAGGGGTACGATTGGGATACTCATCAATTAATTTATGAAAACCGGGATAGCTTCGTGTGCCAATGGCGGGCCACGCCCCGAAAGGGGTAACCTTGAGTCGGTGGATTACAAAGGTACATGGGCGCTCAAATCTTTCTTACTCGGAGTTTCATCATCAAACTCCCCTCGCTTTCAGACATGGGGAAGGGAAGGCAGCAGCCTTCCCTTTCACGTTATATAGAAGTGTTTCGATAAAAAAACGCCTCAAAATTTGTATATTATCTCCAAAATGGCTATATTTGCCACATAATTATTAACCTAAATATTCAATCTAATCAAGATCACCATGGAAGATGGCAAAATGACAACACAGGCTTTGCCTACAGTTGAAGAGGTGTTCTCATGGATGAGGACACTCTATGACGAGAGTTATTCCGGTCTTACAAAGACCGAGAAGGACGAACAGCATATGTACGGAACGATGGTAACCACTCCGACCGACAAGAAGTTCATCGTTAGAATGCTTGACGAGACGAGTCAGGTGCGGGACAGAAAGAAACTTGCACTCAGAGTGAAGGAACTCATCGACCAGTATGGTATTCCGAAGTTCCTGGGACCTACGGACCACATGTTGTTCTGGATGTATCAGAAGTTTGCATATGCCGATATCTTCAATTGGGCTGCAGTGCCTATCATCAAATGGCGACTGCGTCGTGATACAAGCCGTGTGATCATCAATCAGGCCCGACCGTCTCTGACCGAACATCTGAAAACCCGTTTCGGACAGAATATCGGTCAGAACGTAAACCTGCTGGGAGAGGTAGTACTCGGTGACGGAGAAGCTGACAAGCGCTACCAGAACTATCTGAAAGTGCTGAGGGAAGAGGATGACATAAACTACATCTCGGTCAAGATATCGGGAATCTATGCCCAGACACACGCCCTCAACTACAAGGAGTGCTATCCTGAACTCATCCGCAGAATGAGTGAACTCTACCAGGCAGCCATAGACCATCCATACACAGACGTGAACGGAGTAACGAAGCCTAAGTTCATAAATCTCGACATGGAGGAATACAAGGATGCCCATCTCACGATGAAACTCTTCAAGGACGTACTCTCACTGCCTCAGTTCAAGAACTATGAGGCTGGTATCGTAGTACAGGCCTACCTGCCCGATGCAGAAGGTTTCCAGTCGGAACTGCTGGAATTTGCAAGAAAGAGGGTGGAAGAGGGAGGTTCACCTATCAAGATGAGAATAGTGAAAGGATGTAATCTCGATATGGAGAACATCGTGAGCGACATGCGTGGATGGCCGAATCCTGTTCGTCCGAACAAGACGGAAGTCGATGCAAACTACCTGCACATTATAGAGAGAGGTCTGAAACCAGAGAATGCAAAGGTACTGCATATCGGTATGGCTTCGCATAACCTCTTCACCATCTCATATGCATACCTCCTGACTCAGATGTACCAGACACCTAAGGATTGCTTCTGCTTCGAGATGCTTGAGGGTATGGCAAACCACGTATGGAGGGCTCAGAAGAAACTCGGCAATCACGTCATCCTCTATACACCAGTGGTAAAGAAGGAGCACTTTCTCAATGCAATCTCATACCTCGTTCGACGTATGGACGAGAACACAGCACCTGACAACTTCCTTACTCACTCCTTCACACTGAGACCTGACACAACTGAATGGAAGGCTCTGCAGCAGCAGTTCATCGATGCCTACAACATGAAGGACAGCATCAGCCATGAACCTACACGTCATCAGGACCGTACTGCTCCATACGTGGGTCAGCAGCCGCAGGACGAGATGATCAACGAACCAGATACAGACTTCGACCGATTCTGCAATCAGGAGTGGGTGGAGAGGATATTCTACAAGTGGAAGTCGAATGGTATGATGTCTGGTGAAAAGGCAGGGTGGGGCGACTGGAAGCCCGGTGACCTGCTGCCTACACAAATAGGAACAGAACTTGTGTATAACGAAGACCATGCCAAATACTATGACAGATCACAGGACGGAGACGTGATGGTATGTGAGATGTCGCGTGCCGGCAAGGAACAGACGGAACAAATCCTCGACATAGCAGACAAGGATGCCGGAGGATGGCGCAACACAACAATCGAACAGCGTCATCAGATTATGTACAAGGCCGCAAATATCCTTGGCCAGATGCGTGGAGATCTCAACGGAAGCATGTGCGCTATCACTGGTAAGACGGTTGAAGAGGCAGATGTTGAGGTATCGGAGGCGATAGACTATTGTCGCTTCTACACAACGACAATGAAGAAGTATGAGGCACTCACTGACCTTGAGATGAAGGCTAAGGGCACGGTTCTCGTACTCTCACCATGGAACTTCCCTTGTGCCATACCATGCGGTGGTGTGGTGGCAGCTTTAGCATCCGGAAACACATGTATTCTGAAACCTGCAACTGTAGCCG
Organism: Prevotellaceae bacterium UBA1786; assembly: GCA_002314525.1. Next base: position 5,341 of record DCGE01000172.1, read on the forward strand.
CACCAGTGGCTTGGCTTTTTGCAAAGGCGTTCTGGGAGGCAGGCGTACCAAAGGAAGCATTGCAGGTTGTCATCACCGATCGGGAGGCTACACCACTGCTGACCTCATCTCCGGTAATCAAACATATCATCCTCACCGGAGGAACTGAGACAGCACAGAACATTGCCCAGGCAAATCCTCGTAAGCCTCTGTCAGCAGAGACGGGAGGTAAGAACGTCATTATCCTTTCTGCAAAAGGTGACCGTTATCATGCCATCATGAACGCCTGCCGTTCGGCTTTCGGCAATGCCGGACAGAAGTGTTCTGCATGTTCACTGCTGCTCGTAGAGCGTTCTGTATATGACAGTGCTGAATTTATGGAGAAACTCACAGATTGTGCTACATCATATAAGGTAGGTCCTGTATGGAATGCCGGAAATATCGTTGGTCCGATGATTACCAATGAGAATGACAAGCTCCAGAAGGCATTCACGCTTGAGGCTGGTGAGAAATGGCTCGTGGCTCCTGAGTTCATAGACGCAAAGAGGTTCATCCTCAAGCCTACCGTCAAGATAGGTGTAAAGCCAGGTTCGTTCACTTTCCGTACCGAACTGTTCGCACCACTGCTTGCCGTAGCGCCATTCAATACGCTCGAAGAGGCTGTCAGTCTCGTCAATGGGCTTGACTATGGTTTGACCAGCGGTCTGCAGTCGCTTGATGAAGAAGAACAGAAATTCTGGAAGAACAACATACAGGCCGGTAACCTGTATATCAACCGTGGAATTACGGGTGCCGTAGTGAACCGTCAGCCGTTCGGTGGAATGAAACTCTCGGCCTTCGGTCCTGGACTCAAAGCCGGTGGTCCTAACTATTGTGCTCAGTTCATGAACATCACTGATTGTCCAGACAGTACTACTGACTACAAGAAATCATATGCTGAGTGGTACGAGAAGGAATTCAAGCACGCCCGCAACATCCAGCCTAAGATCCGTGGCGAACAGAACGTGTTCAGGTATCTTCCGCTGAGTGGTGGAATGGTATTGCGCCTGTTCGGTGACGAGACGCTTGAGCATGTCGAGATGGTTCAGCTTGCTGCAAAAACAGTCGGCACTCCTCTGACAATCTCAGCTGACAGTACCAATATGCTGCTGCCACAGATAAAGGGCAATGTCATCAAGCAGAACCTTGCGGCATTCTGTGAGACGGTGAAGGACTTTGAACGTATCCGTACCATTTCTGCCGAAGTCCCTGATGTTGTGTTCGAGGCTGCCGCCAACCACGACAAATATATCTGTCAGGCACTTCCAGTTAGGAACGGTCGCATAGAACTTGCCAACTACATCAAGGAACAGTCGATCGCCAACGAGTACCATCGCTATGGCAGTCAGATAGAAGTACCAGGAGTGGAAGACTGAAAGAATGAGGGTTGCCCGAATGCAACCCTTGTTTTTTGACAACAATAGGGATTTTCCCCCGCGGAATAGGGATTTTACTTTGTTTATGGTGATAGATTGTAGTAATTTTGCATCGTAAAAAAGTATAAACTTGAAAAAATATAGAATATGAAAGGTACTGAATTTATCAAAAGATTCGTGATGGTTGGAGCTTTAGGACTCATACCATGTTTCGTTGTCGGTGCTTGGGGACAGGCTGATGACGATGATATGTACTTCGGAAGCACCAAAAAGACCAAGACGGTGAAAAAGTCGACGACAGTCTCAAGGAATTCCCGATACGATGATGAGAATGTAGTTGAGGTAGTGTACAGCAAGAACCGCAGGAGTGATGACGAGTACAACCGCAGGGGTGTGAACGGCATGACCAATGAGGTCAAGAAGGATACGGCAGCTATTGACATCAATGATGAAGAGGTGGAATATGTATATTCAAGGAGAATCCTGAAGTTCCACTCTCCTAATCTTGTGTTGATAGAGAGTCCATACTACTGGGATCTTGTCTATGTACGTGGTGTATATGACTATCTCTATGATCCATACTACTATGATCCATTCTACTGGGACTTCGGTTGGGGATTCGGTTGCACATGGGGACCATGGGCATGCTGGTATGGTCCTATCTGGGGATGGAACCATCCTTGGAGACCATGGGGTGTTACAGTATGGGTCGGTCCGGGTCCAGGTTGGTACGGTCCGGGTTGGTACGGTCCAGGCTGGTGCGGTCCGGGTTGGGTTTGCACAGGAGGCTCATACAGACCTGCACATACATACGGAAGAGGTACAGCCTCAAACAGATATGGTGATGGCATGAGATCTGGAACAAGAACCAATGTACTTGCGAGCAGTTCAACAAGAGGCGAAAGCAGAACATCTGCCAACAGCGTCAGTCGCAGCAGTGGTGGTAGGACAAGTGTAATCAGCAGAGGTGTTGACCAGAGTTCGAGAACCAGTGCATCAAGAAGCGGCAGTAGCAGGAGTGTTGATGACTCTTATGCTAGGACAAGCAGCAGTAGATATGGCACTACGGTTGACGGCAGGACAAATATCAATACCAGTAGGATAAGTGGTGATAACAGCAGAAGTATCACATCAAGGACATATACTACTGACAGAAACAGAACCAATAATAATACAGTGGTGAACAGG
>DCGE01000074.1:0-361 GCA_002314525.1 Prevotellaceae bacterium UBA1786
AGTAATGAAGTTCTGTCAGGCCAGATTGTCGCCTCCTCTTATCGGACAGATAATTGCAGAAGCATCGATTGAAGGTACTGAACAGTATTCAAGGGAGGTGTACGAGGAATATCTTGAGAGAAGGAAGTACCTGATTGACGGTGTCAACAGAATACCAGGTTGTTATACTCCGATACCGATGGGTGCTTTCTACACAGTTGCGAAACTGCCTGTTGATGACGCTGAAGATTTCTGTGCCTGGTGTTTAAACGATTTTGCATGGAAGGATGAGAATACTCCATCGGTAATGACATTGGGTAACGGAATAGAGAAGGCTTGTTGCGGAGAAACAGTTATGATGGCTCCGGCTTCGGGCTTCTAT
>DCGE01000074.1:458-5730 GCA_002314525.1 Prevotellaceae bacterium UBA1786
TTTGTATTGGAAAAGGCACTGAACAAGTATAAAGAGATAAAAGGGTAGTACATTTTGAACATTGAGCGATATAGTTTTGAGACACAGGCATTAGGCCTTGAAAGGGTTATGAATGCCCGCGAACTTGGCGGGTATGTACTTCCTGACGGGAGGCGGATAAAGAAGGGTCTGCTGCTCAGGGGCGGTGGGCTCGGCATGGCATCTGACGATGATATCAAGCGTCTGGAAGAGGTCTTCAAAGTCAGTCTGGTATTTGATTTCAGGACTGAGGGTGAGGTGAAGCACCTGCCTGACAAATCACTTGTAAACAGCAGACATCAGTGGTTGCCGACTATTGATGAGAAGACTGAGAAGATCAAGGAATATACTCTTCCAAAGGAGGCATATGCCTGTCTGGATAAGTTTGTCGTTGAGCACTGTAAGGATAAGGTAGTGCAGGATGTGGCGAAGCGGATGTATCCTTCGATTGTCAGCAATGAATATACCCAGTTGCAGTATGCTGCTTTTCTTCAGGAGATTGTGATGAACGAAGGCGGTGTTTTCTACTGGCATTGTTCACAAGGTAAGGACAGAACAGGAATGGGTGCTGCTTTTCTGCTTGCTGCTTTGGGTGCAGACAGAGATCTGATAGTAAAGGATTTTGAACTATCAAATGAATACTACAAAGATATAATTGCCAAACTCTGCAAGCAGGTAGTTGATGATGGTGGAGATGAAGAGGCTGTGAAAGTCGTGATGACTTTTGTAGGGGTGAATACTGAGTATTTCATTGAGTCGTTAGACCTCATAGAATCCCAATATGGCGGAATGGATAACTACCTCAAGAATGAGTTATGTCTGTCGGATGAAGATATTCAGATTCTCAGAGACAGGTTTTTAGAATAAAAAATGCTCAGCATAACGCTGAGCATTTTTATTTAAATACTTAGATATCTTCATTGAAATAGAGGAAACGTTTAATGCTGTGCTTTGGAGTCTTCTCGAATTCCTGATCATAGACTTTGAATGTGGCAACCTGTTCGTATACTGGTAATTCTTGGTTGATGTCCTTACGGATCTTATCAAGTTCTTCGCTAAGTTCGGACTCATTAAGCCCTAAAGCAGTAACTTCATCAGGATCAAGATAGAGAAGACCACACAGACGACCATCTTTCTTACTTTGGATGACGATGCTTTCTGCGATTAGAGGAACAGAATTGAGTCTGTCTTCAATTTCTTCCGGGTAGATATTCTGACCATTGGCACTGAGAAGCATATTCTTGCAGCGTCCGCTGATAAACAAATAACCGTCTTCGTCAATGGTTCCGAGATCGCCGGTATGATACCAACCTTCGCTATCGAGGGCTTTTGCCGTCTCTTCTTCATTCTTGAAATAGCCGAGCATAACATTATCACCCTTGCATAGGATCTCACCGACGATGTTATGAGGATCAGGGCTGTCAATGCGCAATTGCATTCTTGCAACTACTTTACCAGATGAAGCCAACTTGGTTTCGTAGTAGTGAGCGTAGGTAATCAGTGGTGCACATTCAGTTGCTCCGTAACCTACTGTATATTTGAACTTGATGTTATGAAGTATTGTTTCAACATCGCGGTTGAATGCTGCCCCTCCGATAATTACCTCAAAGAAACGTCCTCCGAAAGCTGCCTCGATTCGGCTGTTGATCTTGTCTTTGACACGTCCGCTGATAACTGGCAGTTTTAGCAGGATCTTCATCTTCATACCCTGAAGTTTAGGCAGCACGGTCTTCTGCATGACTTTTTCTATGATAAGAGGTACAGAAACCATGAATGTAGGCCGTATCTCTGCAAAGGCATGGAAGATGATCGATGGACTTGGATTGCGTGTCAGGAAATATGTGTGCATACCGAGTGCCATTTCTGAGAGTACTTCGAATGCCAGACCATACATGTGAGCCATCGGAAGGAGTGAAACAACAGAACCTGGAGCGATGATTTTGCCTACTTGGTCGATGACAAACTGAACGTTTGACCAGATGGCACGGTTGGGAATCATCACACCTTTTGATTTTCCTGTACTTCCTGATGTGTAGTTGATTATAAGAAGATCTTCTCCGTCAGAACTGAACGGGTAATAATGGATATCAGCTGGTGAAAAATTTGGATATTTCTCGGCAAATAGCCTGTCAACTTCATTATATACTTCGCTGATGTGTTCGTTTTCTGCTCTAAGAGGCTTGAAGTCAACGAGACTTATGATGTTTTTTACATTTAGAATTGCATCGGGATTAATGGCGTCCCATATCTTATCTCCTACAAATAGGAGTTTTGCTTCAGAATGGTTAACTATGTTGTGTATCTGTTCTGCTTTGAATTCGTGCAAAATAGGAACAGCTACAGCTCCATATGTTGCTGTTGCGAGAAAGGCAATTGCCCATGTAGCTCTGTTACGGGAACAGATTGCAATTTTATCACCAGGAACAATGCCAATTTTTTGAAAGAGTATATGTAGTTTCTCAATCTCACGAGCGAGAGATTCGTAGGTGTAAGTATCACCCTTGTAGTCTGAGAGGGCTTGCTTTGTCCAGTTGTTTTTTACACTGGCCTCGAACAGGGCTATGTAGTTCTTGTCAGTATAATTATTCATTTCTTTTTGCTCAATTAATAATTTAATGTGCAAAGTTAAGAAATTAATTTGAAACAAAAAAATATTCGGTGCTTTTTTTTATTAGTGGCTGTCAATTAGCGAGAGCGTATCTATTTTCTGCAATCGGCTAATTAGTTGAGGCATGAGTGAACGTCGGATGCGAAGGGTCATAGAACAATCCGTGTCGTAGCCCTGCGATATGATTTTTGTATTGAGTTCCTTGACGACTTTCATCACTGAGTTCATCATCGGAAATTCAAATGTGAATGTCAAATCGTCATCAATTGTTTTTGTGATTATTTCTGCATTTGCAATAGCTTCGGATGCTGCTGCCTTATATGCTTGAATGAGGCCACTGGTGCCGAGCTTAATACCTCCGAAATATCTGATTACTATGATTAATATGTCGGTTAATTCGTTGGAATTTATTTGGCCCAGAATAGGTTTGCCTGCTGTGCCAGAAGGTTCTCCATTATCATTTGCACGGAAATTGGTACGGTCTGGACCTATCATATACGCATAACAAGCGTGACGTGCATCAAAATATTTCTTCTGATAAGCCAAGACATATTCCTTGACTTCATCAATGCTTTGTACAGGAATGGCAAAAGCGAGAAACTTTGAACGTTTCTCGCTATATTGTCCTTCAGACAGCTTTTGTATTGTCTTGAATTCGTCGGATTGCATTAATCAGTCAAGTTTGTGGATGACCAGACCGGAACGGAGTTTTGGTTCGAACCAAGTTGCCTTCGGTGGCATAATCTTTCCTGAGTCTGCAATATCCATTATCTGGGTCATTGTGACTGGATAGAGTGCGAGGGCTATTTTCATTTCACCAGAGTCGACGCGACGCATTAGTTCGCCCAGTCCGCGAAGTCCTCCAACAAAGTCTATGCGTTTGTCCTTGCGCAGATCCTTGATTCCGAGAATATCGTCGAGAATGAGTCGTGATGATATATCGACGTCAAGAACACCGATAGGGTCGGAGTCGTCAAATGTACCTTGTCTGGCATCAAGGTGATACCATGTTCCATCCATGTAAAGAGAGAACTGGTGTAGGTGCTGTGGGCGGACTGTCGGAATTTCTTTGCCTTCGAGACGGGATACGATGAAATTCTTTTTAAGAACATCAAGAAATTGTTCCTCTGATAGTCCGTTGATATCTTTGACAACTCGGTTGTAGTCAAGAATCGTGAGCTGTGATGCTGGGAAACATACAGCCATGAAGTAGTTGTACTCTTCATCGCCGCGATGGTTCGGATTCATGCGAGCCTTTTCTGCGCCCACCAATGCTGCTGCTGCGGAACGATGATGACCGTCTGCAATATAGAGTGACGGCATTGCTGCAAAGCGTGCTGTGATGGCATCAATATCCGTTGTGTCGGAAATAACCCAGAATTTATGACCAAAACCGTCAATAGGAGCAACGAAATCATATTCAGGTGCTGTTGATGCATACCGTGCAATGAGTGTATTGAGTACATCATCATCGGGATATGCGAAGAAAACAGGTTCAATGTTCGCATTGTTGACACGGACATGTTTCATTCGGTCCTCTTCCTTATCGGCACGTGTGAGTTCGTGTTTTTTGATGGTTCCGTTGATATAGTCCTGGACGTATGCTCCAACTACCAATCCGTACTGCGTTTTGCCGTTCATGGTTTGAGCATAGATGTAATAATGCTCTTCTTCGTCCTGAATCAGCCAACCATTGTCCTGAAACTTCTGGAAGTGCTCAGCAGCGCTGACGTAAACACGTGGATCGTATTCACTAGTCCCCTCAGGAAAGTTGATTTCCGGCTTGATGATGTGGTAGAGCGATTTTTCATTATCTCCAGCCTCAGCACGAGCCTCATCGGATTCAAGTACGTCGTATGGACGACTCTCAACTTGTTCAACCAGATCCTTTGGCGGACGGATTCCTTTGAATGGTTTTATTGTTGCCATATTATTTGTTTACCTGGAACTTAGTGATTCCGTCGCGTAGGAAACCTACAATCTGTTGTGCAGCAGCAATACCTGCATTTATGTTTGCCTCTGCAGTCTGGGCACCCATTTTCTTTGGTGTGGAGAAATATCTTCCGTCAAATTCCTTGAATTTTCCATCAGCATCAGGCATGATGTCAGTAACATATTTAAGGTCAAGACGTTCGTTCATCAACTCAATAAGTTCATCCTCATTGATTACTTCCTTGCGAGCTGTGTTGATGAGAATGGCATTCTTCTTCATTGATGAAACGAGTTCACGGTTGATGCTCTTTGATGTTTCAGGAGTAGCAGGGATATGCAGGCTTATTATGTCGCAGAGTTGGAAAAGTTCCTTCTGAGATGGTACGGCATGAACACCTGCTGCTTCGATGACTTCTGCAGGACAATATGCATCGTATGCATAGCAGTCCATACCGAATCCCTTTGCGATGCGTGCTACATTACGGCCTACATTGCCAAATGCAAGAATGCCCAGTTTCTTGCCAAGAAGTTCTGTACCTGCTTTGCCGTTGAAGAAATTACGGACTGCATACACAAGAAGACCGAATACGAGTTCGGCTACTGCATTTGAGTTCTGGCCAGGAGTGTTCATTACAACAACACCGTGAGCTGTAGCAGCCTCAAGGTCAACATTGTCATAACCAGCACCTGCGCGAACCACGATCTTGAGGTTCT
>DCGE01000227.1:0-13918 GCA_002314525.1 Prevotellaceae bacterium UBA1786
CCCTTGAGCTGCTGAGTAGCGAAGAACTGAGCAAGAGTCTTGCCAGGCATTTCCTGCTTGAATACACGGTTGAAACAAGTGATATAATCGTCCTGACTGTTGATGTTCTCTTCCTGAGCCTTTGCAAGAACTGCATTGAACTGAGGATCAGGGTTATGGTCTGAGAGAGCCTTCATGATATCAGGAACTGATACCTCGAGCATTACGTTCATACCACCCTTGAGGTCAAGTCCGAGACCGATTGCTGTCTCACGACACTGCTTCAAATTGTAAGTTCCCAAGAAGCATGGATTTGTATTCAGAGAGTCCAAATACGCCTCAGCTTCACTTTCTTCCATTTCTGCCGCCTTGCTGTCATAATGATTGGCAACAATGGTAAATGACAGGTAGAAGAGACAAATAAGTGTTAGCGCGATTGCTAAAAACTTAACGAATCCTTTGTTTTGCATTTTGATTATTTATTTAAATTATTAAGTTGAAATCACCTCTTCGGTACGCGCTTGGGCGCATACAGAGTGCAAAGTTAATAAAAAAATGGAGATTACACCTAATTATTAAGGATTTTTTTAATATTCAAGTGTGCAAATTATAGGATAATGGTCGCTTTCCTTGATGAAATCATCAACTTTTGTGTTGTACGGAGTGAAATTATCGCTTACGAGAATGTTGTCGATCCGGAAATACATCCGGCTGCGATTATATGAAAAGCCGGCTCCGTTGCCAGCCTGAGTATAGGCGTCATTGAGATGGCGTGACATCACCCTGTGGACATATGAAATGGAGCAGTCGTTGAAGTCACCGCATGAGATAATGTATTTGCTGTGACAGGCAGAGATGAATGCATCAATACTATCAGCCTGCACGGCACGTATCTGATTGGCTACCGCCAGTTTCTGTTCAAGCGAATCAACCTTCCCCTTGATTTCAGTTCTGTGGTCCTCTTCGGGCAGTTTCCTGATGTTATGGAACAAGTCACCGTAGTTTTCCTTGTCGTGATCATCAAGACGGTAGGATTCAAGGTGGCTGTTGATGAGAGTGAGAGTATCACCGTTCAGAAGGATGGTGAAGGCACAGCTCAGGTTGCCCTCAGATTTTATTCCAAGCGAATGAGATTCGACGACTGGCAACTTCGACAAGACCACCACACAGGCCGTCCCCTCATAGCATGCCTCAATATAAGGATAAACCGTCATGAGACTGTCATGAATGGGATGGTCGAGTACATTTGCCGGTTCCTGAAGACACACGATATCAGCTTCGGAATCAAGAATATAACGCATGATTGGATTATCCGATTGACGTTTGCCGGCAAAGTTCATTACGTTGTAGGACATGACTTTGATAGTCTCGCCCTCAGGTGTTCCCTGAAACGGATTTATCGGAAAGAAAGTGCGGATGCTGCCAAAGCACAGAATGATCCCGGCAAGCGATATCAAGGCATATTTTGCCTTGAAGCACAGCCAGAAGACCATGAACAGGATGACGAAAACCAACGGTATCGGGAAAAGCATCCCGAGATAAGACCAGTTGGGATAGACGCTTGGATTGATATATACAGAATAAGCGCACAGAAGAAGAGCCAACACAACGACGATGTTGACAAATGCAAGTATGCGCCACAGGTATTTCATTGTCTGTTGTTTTTTTGACTTGCATCGAAGAGAGTCCTCTTCTCCGCGTCGGTCAGTCCTTCGTATCCGTTCTTGCGGATTTTCTCAAGAATACGGTCAATCTCGTCAGCGTTTTCCTGAGAATACGGAGCGGAAGCAGAATAGTCATGCGACTGACTTGGCTTGGCACTTCGGTCGTAGGTGTTATAGGTTACCTTCATTTTTCTTACGCCCTGTACCCTGCGAGTGAGATGTTTCCAATAGAGGAAGAGCACCGCACCGAAAAGCATGCCACCCAGATGAGCCCAATGAGCAACACCGTCATTGGCACTGAATCCCTCGAACAGTTCGATGACGACGTAGATCATCACGAAGTATTTTGCCTTTATCGGGAAAGGGAAAGGGATGATGAAAAGCTTTTCGTTCGGAAATGCCATTCCGAAGGCAAGAAGTATTCCGTATACGGCACCGCTGGCTCCGACTGTAGTGGCAAAAGGGTTTATCAGTCCTATCATTTGTCCCAGTTCCTGAGTCAGGCCCGCACCTATTCCACACACGAAATAGTATATCAAGAAGCGTTTCCAGCCCCATGAATATTCAAGGAAACGTCCGAACATCCATAAAGCGAACATATTGAAAAACAGATGCATGAACCCGCCATGCATAAACATATATGTTACGAGTTGGAACGGATTGAAATACGGGCTGAGAAAATAGTGCAAGCCTAGAAGTCCTTCAACCTTGAAAACAAGGCTGAACAGAAAGGCCACTATATTGATGATCAGCAGGGTGTTGACGACGGAAGTCTGTTTCATATTACAAGTTCGACTGGACAATGATCTGAACCGAAGATTTCTGTATGGATAGATGCCGACTGGATGCTATCCTTGATTCTATCAGAGCAGAGGAAGTAGTCAATTCGCCAGCCAGCATTGTTTTCCCTGGCATGGAAACGATAAGACCACCATGAATAGATATCTTTCTCATCGGGATGCAGATACCGGAACGAGTCTGTGAATCCCGCATCGAGCAACAATGTGAATTTCTCACGTTCCTCGTCAGTGAAGCCTGCATTGTGTCGGTTGCCTTTCGGGTTCTTGATGTCAATCTCCTGATGAGCAACATTCATATCCCCACAAACTATGACAGGTTTCTTCCGGTCCAGAACCTGAAGATACTTGCGGAAGGCATCATCCCACTGCATACGGTAATCCAGACGACGCAGACCATCCTGAGAGTTCGGAGTATATACGGTTACGAGGTAGAAGTCCTCCATCTCAAGAGTCAGTACACGTCCTTCATTGTCAGCAATGAGTTCATCGGAAGCCCCAGGCAGCGAAGGTGAGCGGTCAACGCTTATCGGAGTGTGGCGAGTCAGGATGGCAGTACCACTGTATCCCTTCTTCTCGGCTGAATTCCAATAAGACTTATATCCGTCAAAAGACAAGTCGAGCTGACCCTCCTGCATTTTCGTTTCCTGAAGGCAGAAGAAGTCAGCGTCGAGTTGTGTGAATATCTCAGGAAAACCCTTGCCGAAGCAGGCACGGATTCCGTTGACGTTCCATGATATGAATTTCATATTACTTTACATACAGAGAATAATCTGTCAAGCGCATGTTACCTTCACGAAGGAACGTGTCGTGCATAGCGAGAGCTGCAGAGAGTTTGTGGCAGCAATGACCCTGATCGGCAATCTTGAGATAATCCCATAGAAGTTGCTTGTAGTCAGGATGAGCACAGTTCTCGATAATAGCCTGAGCTCTCTCCTTCGTACCCTTTCCACGAAGGTCAGCGACACCCTGTTCAGTAATGATGACATTGACATCGTGTTCAGTATGATCCACATGGCTGCAGAAAGGAACTATTGAACTGATCATGCCATCCTTAGCAACAGACGGGCAAGTGAAGATTGAGAGAAATGCGTTTCTCTCGAAGTCTCCAGAACCACCGATACCGTTCATCATCTTCGTTCCGCAGATCTGAGTTGAGTTCGCGTGTCCGTAAAGGTCGACTTCAATCGCCGTGTTGATGGCGATCAATCCAAGACGGCGGATGACCTCGGCATTGTTGGAGATCTCAGACTGACGAAGCACAAGCTTATCCTTGAAGAAGTCGATGTTGTCGTAGATGCTGAGCAACTTGTCGTTTGTTACCGTAAGTGAGCACGTTGAAGCACACTTCACTCTTTCCTGGAACATCAGATCGACAACTGCATTCTGAAGCACTTCTGTATAAACCTCCATCTGAGGCATGTCAGGGTCGCTTCCAAGAGCAAAGAGAATGGCATTTGCTGTAGTGCCTACACCACTCTGGAAAGGAAGGAAGCTCGGAGGGATGATACCACGTTTACGTTCGTTGAGAAGGAAGTTCGCAACATTCTCTCCGATTTTGTCAGTAAGAGGGTCTGCACCCTTGAAACTACGTGCTTCATCCGGTATGTTACATTCTACGACTCCGACGACCTTCTTTGGGTCTACCTGAAGATATGGGGTACCGATACGGTCGGTAACATGCTCAATCGGAATAGGCTTGCGGCAAGGAGGATCCAACGGCTGGTAAACGTCGTGGATACCCTTTGAGTTTGGTGAATGGAAGGCATTGAGTTCAAGGATGATACCCTTCTTTGCCATCATTGCGATAGTCGGAGAAATACCACCGGCAGCAGTAAGATAGACCTTACCATCATCTTCAATGGCACAAACCTCGATAATTGCCCAATCCACATCGCCGAGAAAACCATAGCGCAGGTCCTGAGCCATCATTCCAAGATGAATGTCGTTGTAAGCAAATTCACCAGCATTTACATGCTTACGGAAATCCGGGTTTGTTGTATATGGTGCGCGGTAACGGATAGCATGTTCGTTGGAAAGTACACCGTCTGTTGACTGACCAGTACTTGCACCTGTGAATATTCCCACCTGGAAAGGACGTCCTGCCTCATGTTCAGCATGAGCTATCTTTGCCAGTTCAGCAGTGACAGCCTTTGCTGTTCCTGCTGGTGTAAAACCACTGAGACCGATATTGTCTCCATTCTTGATCAATGCAGCTGCTTCAGCTGCAGTAATTCTTGTAAAGGACATTTTGATTAAATATTTAACTAATTACAATTTGCTGAAATCGACATTTTTTCAATTCGAACTGCAAAGTTAGTCATTATTTATTTATTGGCCAAAAAATAGTTGCATCTCAATAGTGGAAGTTACTTCCTCCCAGGAACTCGCGGAGGAGTGAAGTAGGCGGTACGAACCGTTGGTCTATAGGTTCGTAGCAGGCGAGCAGGTCTATCAGTTCCTGAGCCTTTCCGAATTCCTTATCCGACGGACGCACTGCCGCCAATGCAGCAAGAGCCTCGTTCCGGAGGATTGCCAGTTCATACAACTGAGTACTGCAGAACTCCGTGTCAGCCTCCTGCTGGAAAGGGAAAATCCATTTTTCCTCTCCACGTCTCACATTTGCCCACATCGCAATAGTGTCCTTTGCCGACATGCCACGATACTTTGCGTCACGGATTATCCTCCTGATCAGGCGATGGTCGGTTCTCGGTACATAACGGTTTTCATCAATCGTGTACCTCTTCAGTGATGATGCATAGACCTTAAAGATATTCTCTCTCGGAAGCATGTCCGTCATAAGCGGATTCAGGCCGTGGATGCCTTCGATGACAAGTATCATTCCCGGCTCGAGTCGCAGTTTCTTGCCGCTCATCACACTTCTGCCGCTCTTGAAGTCATAGCGAGGTAGTTCAACCTCCTTTCCGTCCATCAGTTCCTTCATATTCTGTTGGAAAAGAGCGATATTGACAGATCTAAGATTCTCATAGTCCTTCTCTCCGTTTTCATCAAGGGGAGTCTTGTCCCTATCCACGAAATAGTCATCCAACGAGATAGGGAACGGTTTATATCCCAGTACAAGTAGGTGCAGAGCCAGACGTTTGCTGAATGTAGTCTTGCCACTTGATGACGGTCCGGCAATCATCACGACCTTCACATCGCTTTTCCGCATCATGATCTGGTAGGCAATATAGCCTATCGTCCACTCCTGACGGGTTTCAAAGGCATTAACCACATCGCGCGAGAATCCATCCCGGATTATCTTGTTCAGTCCTGGTACATCCGAAACCTCCACGAATTTTATTTCACTGGTCTCCTTGTCCTGAATCTGCAACATCATAGGTTGCGGCTGAAAATTATTCACAGTTTCCATAGGCTTATCTGAAAATTTATGCACAAAAATACTAAAAAAAACGGAGATAGATGCTTGCATTAAGTTTTTTTTTGTAATTTTGCACTCAGAAACAATCAATATGAATAGTTATCTCCCATTTTTAGTGCTCATTGGTTCTGTAGCACTTCTTATGTACGGTATGAAGGTGATGAGCGAAGGCCTGCAGAAAATGGCCGGAAGCAAACTTCGCCAAGTACTTGGTACAATGACCACCAACCGGTTTACAGGTGTGCTGACCGGAGCATTCATCACCATGTCCGTCCAGTCATCCACTGCAACCACGGTCATGACTGTCAGTTTCGTCAGCGCTGGACTCCTGACTCTGGCTCAGGCCATTTCCGTTGTGATGGGAGCCAATATCGGTACTACTGCTACGGCATGGATAATGGTACTGGGAGGTAGTTTTGATATTAAATATATTGTCTACACATGCATTGCCATAGCGATGGCACTGATATACACAAAAAAGAACCGTAACGGAGGTGAATTCCTCATGGGTCTTTGCTTTATGTTGCTTGGACTCACCACTTTGAAATCCAACGCTGTGGATATGCATCTGGATCAGAACCAAGCAGTTGCAGAGTTTTTTGCATCGATCAGCGGATGGGGATACGGCTCATATTTGCTGTTTCTGCTTATAGGTGGTTTGCTTACTTGTGCAGTACAGAGTTCGGCAGCCATCATGGCCATCACCATGACACTGTGTTCTACTGGTGTTCTCGACATCTACATGGGTATTGCACTGGTAATGGGTGAGAACATCGGAACAACTATCACTTCAAATATTGTAGCGCTTTCGGCATCCACACAAGCCCGTCGTGCCGCGATGGCACACCTTATATTTAATATATTCGGTGTAATATGGGTACTCTGCATCTTCCACACGTTCGTTGACTTCGTATGCGGAATGGTCGGATATCAGCCTGGAAACTCACTTACCGACCTCGCTATCCTCAACGTCGTCCTAGCAGCCTTCCATACATCATTCAACGTCATCAACACTTGCGTACTGATATGGTTCATTAGGCCGTTTGAGAAGGTGGTATGCTGGATAATCAAGTCCAAGCCAGCCTCTGAGGAGGATATTCCGAGACTCCGTTTCATCAGTGGAGGCCTTATGTCAACGGCAGAACTCTCCATCCTTGAAGCAAAGAAAGAAATCCTGTCATATGCCGAAAGAAGCCATAAGATGTTCACATTCGTCCAGCAACTCCTACACATCGATAAAGACGAGGATTTCAACAAGTTATACAGTCGCATAGAAAAATATGAAAACATCAGCGACAACATGGAACTTGAGATTGCTGACTACCTAAACAAGGTCAGCGAAGGTCGTTTGAGTATTGAATCAAAGACTGAAATTCAGCGTATGCTCCGCGAGGTTACGGAAATTGAGAGTATCTGCGACAGCAACTATAATATTGCACGAACCATCAACCGCAAACGTACCCACTCTCAAAACGAGTTCACCGAGAAGCAGTTTGATCACATCCATTCAATGATGACGCTGACTGATTCGGCATTGACCCAGATGATAAAGTCCATCACACGACTTAATGAGTACCAGTTCGTTGACTTGAACGGTTCCAACAATATCGAGCACGAAATCAACAACTACCGCAGCCAGTTGAAGAACCAGAACATCATCGATGTCAACAACCACAGCTATGACTACCAGATGGGAGTTTACTATATGGATATTATAACCGAATGTGAACGACTTGGCGATTATGTGATGAACGTGATAGAGGCGGCTGGAAACATCAAAGAACAAAAAGACAACGATGAGTAATTAACATCATTTCATATCGACCAGCACATTAGTTATGCTGCACATGCTTCCATAGTTCAATGGATAGAACAAATCTCTCCTAAAGATTAGATCCGAGTTCGATTCTCGGTGGAAGTACAACAATTGAGCCATTTTCTGGCAATCAAAATCACCTTTTATCTGAAAACCGTATTATTGTTTTCTATGAAAAAAATTCTCGTTATTTCAGCATTCTTATTATCGGGTTTTGCATCTATAAATTGCAACGCTCAGATATATCTTGATCCTAATGCTCCTATTGAGGAACGCGTAAAGGACGCGCTCTCGCGTATGACAGTCCACGAAAAGGTCATGATAACCCATGCACAGAGCAAGTTCACTTCGGCAGGAGTTCCACGTCTCGGAATTCGTCAGCTCAATATGTCGGACGGTCCTCACGGAGCACGCGAGGAAATTGAATACAATTCATGGAATCCAGCACATTGGACCAACGACAGCATCGTGGCTTTCCCTTCGCTTACCTGTCTGGCTGCTACATGGAATCTCGATATGAGCCGTATCTACGGCAATGCCGTCAGTGAGGAATTTGCTTTCCGGGGAAAGGATGTGATGTTGGGACCTGGAGTCAATATCAACCGTATGCCTCTCAATGGCCGAAACTTTGAATATATGGGTGAAGACCCTTACCTTGCAGGTGAGATGGTGGTACCTTATATCCAAGCGGCACAGAAGAACGGAATCGCCACCTGTTTGAAGCACTATTTTCTCAACAATCAGGAAACCTGGCGTTCAGGAGTCAATGTGAACGTAAGCGAACGAGCAGTTGAAGAAATATATCTTCCGGCATTCGAAGCGGCTGTGAAGAGAGGCGGATCATGGAGCATAATGGGTTCATACAACAAATGGCTGAACCACTTCTGTTGTGAGAATGACTCCTCACTCAATGGCATCCTTAAAAAAAGATGGGGCTTTGACGGAGCCGTAGTAAGCGACTGGGGTGGTACTCACTCCACGGATGAGGCTGTATTCGGTGGACTTGACATCGAAATGGGCACATACACAAATGGTAAGACTACAGACAAGTCATTGGGTTACAACACATATTTCCTTGCAGATCGTTTTGAAAAGATGGTCAATGAAGGGAAGGTACCTATGAGCATCCTTGACGACAAGGCTTCCCGAGTGCTCAGAACCATCTTCCGCACCTCGATGAATCCCAAGAAGGCTATCGGCAACATTTGTTCGGAGGCGCATTACGATGCCTGCCGTCAGATCGGTGAGGAAGGTGTCGTACTACTCAAAAACGACAAAGCCATCCTTCCGCTTCAAGCAGATAGATACAACAAGATTCTTGTCGTAGGTGACAATGCAACTCGCAATATGAGCTATGGAGGAGGTTCGTCGGAACTGAAGACAAAGTTCGATATAAGTCCGCTTGAAGGTCTCCAGAAAGTATATGGTGACAAGATAGTCCATGTTCAGGGCTATGCAGCAGGACGTTCTATGTATGGTAGGGTTGATGCTCTCAATGCCGAGGAACAGACACGTCTGAAGGCTGAGGCACTTGAGGCCGCAAAAGGTGCTGACCTTATCATCTTCATCGGTGGAATGAACAAGAACCACCGTCAGGACTGTGAGGACGGCGACCGTGAGAACTACAACCTCAGCTATGGCCAGGATGAACTCATCTCCGAACTCTCGAAGATCCAAAAGAACATAATCGTAGTCACCTTCTCAGGCAACCCATTTGCCACTCCTTGGATCAAGGAAGTGAAAGCAATGCTCCAATGCTGGTATCTGGGCAGTATGAGCGGTGAGACTCTTGCGAACGTCATCAGCGGCAAGGTCAACCCAAGTGGCAAACTCCCTGTCACCTTCGCAAAGCGTCAGGAAGACTATCCATGTTTCCAGTATGGAGCAGAAGGTTATCCGGGCATAGAGAAAAACCGTTTCGAACATGAAGTATATTATAAGGAAGGTATTTATGTAGGCTATCGTTATTTTAACACCAATAAGGTAGAACCACAGTTCCCATTCGGATTCGGACTCAGCTACACAACCTTCAAGTACGGAAAAGCATCTGTTACACCTAATACTGATAATACCTGGACCGTTACCGTACCTGTGACTAACACCGGTAAGGTTCAAGGAAAGGAAATCGTGGAACTGTTTATTTCTGACGTTGAGTGCAGTGTTGACCGACCTGCCAAAGAACTAAAAGGTTTTTGCAAACTCTCCCTCAGTCCGGGCGAGACAAAGACAGCAACGTTCACAATTACAAAACGTGACCTCAGTTTCTTCGACGAGACAACTCATGCATGGAAGACAGAACCTGGAACTTTCATAGCCCACGTTGCTGCAAGCGAGACCGATGTTCGTTCGACTGTAAAGTTTGAATACAGATGATCACAAGGGAGGATCTGTTTGGTTCGTACAGCGAAGGGGAAGCATCGGCTATTTATGAGAGGGTCAAGGCTGAGGGAAACCTTGCCGACTTCTGTCTCAGGTTCTTGTATGATGAAAATTATCAGGTTTCGAGGAATGCTCTGTGGGGGCTGACAAAGGCAAATGACAAAGAGTCAAAGCAGTTACAACCCTTGCTTACCGAACTGACTGAATTGGCTTTGAATACCGACAATTCCTCCATCAGAAGACTATCGCTGACTCTGCTCCTGCGTCTTGAAATCCATGAAGAGGATCTGCGCACTGACTTTCTGGACTTCTGTTTTGAGCATATGGTGGCTATAGAGGAGTTCCCCGGAATCCAGACCAACTGCATGAAACTTGCTTTCAGGATGTGCAAGTTCTATCCTGAACTTCAGGACGAACTGAAACGAACCATAGAAGGAATGGAAATTGAGTACTACAAACCGGCAGTACGAAGTCTGAGAACGAAGATTCTATCTGGCAAATTCATATAAATGCATGATGATCGGCCAGATACAAGTATATGAAAGGCTGAAGGAACTGGGTATTGAGTTCACTTATACAGAACATCCGGCAGCTCCAACTATTGAGATCGGAAGACAGTACTGGGCTGATCTTCCCGGTACACACTGTAAGAACCTCTTCTTCAGGAACCATAAAGGCAACAGACATTATCTGGTGATCTTCCAGTGTGATCAGAGCCTCGCCATCCATGACCTTGAACACCTATTGCATCAAGGCAAACTGAGTTTTGCCTCCGAACAACGGATGGAGCGCTATCTCGGTCTCAAACCTGGAAGTGTCTCACCATTCGGTCTGGTAAACGACGAGGACCATCACGTATATGTTTTCGTTGATGAGAACCTCAAGAACTACTCTCATCTGTCTTTTCATCCCAATGATAACCATGCATCACTGAACATCAGAACGGAAGACTTCATCCGTTATATGGACTCTTCCGGAAATGGATGGGAATGGATTAAATTATATTAGAATCCACAATTTATAGGTGGTACAATACAATGTTTCAAAATAGATAGAAAATGTTACATATTTTGAATGCTTGTATTTGTATTTTTTGCTAAATTTGCAAGTGATAATTACAACAGGACAAAAAACCTGTTTATATGCCCCTATGGTTTGATAGAATAACAACTTAATTAAAGCATAAATATTATGGCAAATGAAAATGCACAGGAAGCAAAAGGCTTCTACAAATTAAGCTGGTTTCAGAGAATCGGCTTCGGTTCAGGCGACCTAGCTCAGAACCTTATTTTCCAGACAGTAGCAACCTTCTTGATGCTGTATCTCACTACAGTATTGGGTATTGATCCGAAATTCGTCGGTGGACTGATTCTTGCAGTCCGACTCCTCGACTGTTTCTGGAGTCCTATCGTCGGAAGATATATTGACAACCGCAACCCGAAATTAGGTAAGTATCGTACATACCTTCTTTATGGTGGTATTCCTCTCACAGTAGCCGCATGTTTGCTGATGCTTCCAGCAGCAGCTTCATGGACTATGACATGGAGGATCGTCTATGCTACCGTCAGCTACACTGTTCTCAGCATGATCTATTCAGTCGTAAACATTCCTTACGGCTCAATCATGGCCAGTATGACCCGCGACAACGACGAGGTACTCATCCTTACATCAACCCGTATGGTATGTGCCAACATCGGTCAGATTGTCGTTCAGGCAGGTTTCCCTATCGGACTTGCAATGATTATCGGTGAAGCAGTCGACTGGAATCAGGCCGTGTTTATGGCTATCGGTACAATTCCTGCATTTATTATCCTGCCTCTGTTGCCAGTACTGAAGAAGATGTTCGGTAAGAAGGGTCTTTACTACCTGTTGCTGTCGATAGGTTTCGTAGGATTCACGATACTGTTCTGCATTGGCAAGTTCGGAGATGTAGAGAGTAGCAACACAATAGTTCAGATAGCAAAGGTCATGACGGGTGTAGGACTGCTTGTAGGTTCTATGATGTGGGCTCTTGTTCCTGAGGTTATTACAGATGCTGAATACCGTACAGGCAACAGACCTGCTGCTACTGTAAACGCACTTGCCGGTGTAGCTTTCAAGGCTGGTTTCTCATTGGCAGGTTTCATCACCCCTTGGGTTATGGGATTGATAGGTTTCAATTTGGCAAGTGAAGAGTCAGCACTACCTACCAAAGACCCTAATGCATGGTTTATGGTAATGTGCATCTTTGCAATCATAGGTTTTGCCCTGCTTACATTCTGCTTCTTTGGCAGCAAGGAAAATATCACTACCACACCTGAGAAGCCAGTTACATATGGTGAAATGTGGCAGGAGTTCAAGGCGAACAAGAGCCTCCAGCTTGTGCTTAGCGTGTTTATCGTGGTGTTCTTGGCATCATTCATCAGTGCACCGGTAAATGCCTACTATACACACTTGGCAAATTACAGCCCAATAGTTCAGAACGCAATCCTGTGGTTCACCACAATCATCCCTGCACTCCTTCTTATTGTAGTTGGCTATCTTATCTACAAGTATCCACTTACTGACGAGAAGCTCAACGAGATGAACAAGGCCATTGAGGAACGTGCAAAATAATAAGAATCAGTCAGAATGAAACGAAGATTGATTATCTTAGGTGTGATGCTGATGGCAGGCAGTTCGTTGGCAATGGCTCAGACCACACTCAGAGAGGCTTTTGATGGTAAGTTCCTTATCGGAGCTGCCATCAACACCCGTCAGGTGGCAAGCAAGGACAAGAAGATCCAGAGCCTCATCAAGAATCAGTTCAGTGCACTGGTTCCTGAGAACTGCATGAAACCTGAGGAAATCCATCCAAAGAAGGACCTATGGGATTTCAGAGATGCAGATGCTCTCGTGAAACTTGCCAAGAAGAACAAGCAGGCCATCACAGGTCATTGCTTAGTATGGCACTCACAAGTTCCATATTGGTTCTTCAAGGACGACATGGCTCAACCTGTCACCAAAGAGGAACTCATAGCCCGCATGAAGGAACACATCACAACCGTCGTTTCCCGCTACAAAGGCAAGATATTAGGTTGGGATGTTGTAAATGAGGCTATCATGGAAGATGGAAGTCTACGCAGGTCTCAGTTCTACAACACTATTGGCCCAGAGTTCATCCGTCTTGCCTTCCAGTTTGCCCATGAAGCAGATCCTGATGCCGAACTCTACTACAATGACTACGGTATGGATAATCCGGCAAAGAGAAAGGCTGTGGTGGAACTTATCCGCGACTTGAAAGCTCATGGATGTAGGATTGACGGTATTGGAATGCAGTCACATGTCTCGTTCGACTCTAATCTGGATGCATACGAAGAGAGTATCAAAGCTTATTCGGCAGAAGGTATGAAGGTGATGATAACTGAATTGGATCTCAGTGTATTGCCTTGGCCAAGAGGCAACTACGGTGCATCAGTCGAGACAAACTTCGAATATCAGAAAGCCATGAACCCTTACACTGACGGACTTCCGGCTGAGAAAGCCCAGGAACAGACAGAATTCTTCAAGAAGTTGTTTGGCCTGTACCTGAAATACAAGGATGTCATCTCCCGTGTGACATTCTGGGGACTTACCGATGGTGACAGTTGGAAGAATGGCTGGCCTATGGCTGGCCGTACAGACTATCCACTTGCCTTCGACCGCAACTACGAACCAAAACCTTTCGTAGAGGCAATCTGTAAGGAAGCAATGAAATATTAACCAGTATATAATAAAATAGTAAAAAACTATGGCAACAACAAAAAGATACCTTTTCCCTGCTGACTACATGGCCGACCCGTCAGTTCATGTATTCAACGGAAAGATTTACATCTATCCATCCCACGACTGGGAATGTGAGAACGTAGAGAACGACAATGGTGATCAGTATGTGATGAAGGAC
>DCGE01000227.1:14024-14565 GCA_002314525.1 Prevotellaceae bacterium UBA1786
CGTCAGCTCTGGGACTGTGATGTTCAGGAGTATGAAGTCGAAGTACCTACCAATGCAGAAGAACAGGCTAAAGGTATGGGATTCAGCAAGAAAGTGAAGAAATACGTTATGTACTTCCCTCTCAAGGACAGAAACGACGTATTCCATTGGGGTACGGCAGTTGCTGACAACCCTGCAGGTCCGTTCATTCCTCAACCAGCACCAGTTCCCGGCAGCTACAGCATTGATATGTGTGCTTTCAGGGATGATGCCGATGGTGAAGTATATGTATATTTCGGCGGACTCTGGGGAGGACAGCTCCAGCGCTATAAGGACAATATACATCTTGAGACTCCATACCTCCCAGAAGGCAAGGAGGACTCACTGCCAAGCCGTTGCGTACGTCTGACGAAGGATGGTATGGGTTATGCTGAGGCTCCACGTCCTATTCTCGTCGTTGACGAGGAAGGCAATCCTCTCAAGGCCGATGATCCACATCGTTTCTTTGAGGCATCATGGATGCACAAATACAATGGAAAGTACTACTTCTCATACTCTACAG
>DCGE01000153.1:0-1891 GCA_002314525.1 Prevotellaceae bacterium UBA1786
AGTTGGCACCTGCCCAGTGACCGAACGATGTTCCGCCGTGAGTCATATACAGTGAGAAACTGATATTCTTCTCCAACATCTCCCTCAAACCGCTCACCATTTCTTTGGCACTCCTCGTCTCGTGTTTTCCGCCCCATTTGTCAAACCATCCGCTCCAGAATTCGCTGCACATCAACGGAGTGTTTGGTCTCATACTCTTCAGTTTACTGAACTGCTCGTCGATATTCGCTCCTGTTCCGAAGTTCATTGTCCACAATAGGTCATCAAGGGCGTTGTCAGTAAAATTACTGCTCCAGTCACATTGGAACAAAGTTATGTCGTTGCCGTATTGCTTTCTCAGTACATCTCGGATAGCACTCACGTAGGCCTTGTCTTTTCCGTAGCTTCCGTATTCGTTCTCTACCTGAATCATGATGATAGGTCCTCCGTTCTGGATGGTCAACGGTCTAAGCTGCTCTGCCACCTTCTCCTCGAAAACGCCTACACGCTCCATGAAGTAAGGATCCTGTTCACGCAGCCTGATGTCCTTCTTCTTCAGTAACCACCAAGGCAGTCCCCCCATTTCCCATTCAGCACATACATATGGTCCCGGACGGACGATGACATACATTCCGTTCTTCTGTGCTACACGGCAGAATTCAGCAATATCACTGTTTCCTGAGAAATCGAACTGTCCTTCATCCTGTTCGTGGATATTCCAGAAAATATAAATACAGACAGTATTCATGCCAAGAGCCTTGCACATCTTGATTCTGTGATCCCAGTACTCTCTCGGGATTCTCGGATAATGAATCTCTGCTGCTTTTACAACAAATGGTTTTCCATTCAATAAGAACGTCTTGTCTCCGATGCTGAATGTGCCTGGTTTTCCATCGGCCATACAATCATTTGCAAAAACCAATGTGAGGAATAAGAATAACAGGATTTTTTTCATAATTAGTTTTTTATTAGGTTTCTATAATAATTCGATTGCCTATTACCTGTGAACCACAACTGACTTCAAACCTTCTATCGGTGCTGACAATATCCTTCCCACTTTCATTCCACAACGTTGTCCTGCCTCCCTGAGCTCATTCTCGTAATGATATGCTATTGCACCTACAAAATTCACATTAAGGTCATTCCGCTTGTAGTTCCTGACATTCCTATTGAAGAAATCGCAGAAACAGTTTATCACGAGCTCTCTTATTTCGTTGTTGTCCAGATGCTGATGGCAGAATTTAGAGACATCCCCCAGAAACCTGTTTGGTATTGTCTCACGATACACCTTATTTATTATAGTATTCACATCAAGGTTCGTCTCCCTAAGGAATATCCGGCATATCTTTTCTGATAATTGTCCTTTCAGGCAGTCGCTGATCAGTTTCTTCCCTATATATGCAGCACCCCCTTCGTCACCAAGTATATAGCCGAGAGCAGGCGTGTGCTGTGATATTGTCTTTCCGTCGAAGAGGCATGAGTTCGATCCCGTACCTAGGATACATGCTATACCTTCTTCATTTCCACAAAGGGCAATAGCTGCACCAAGCAGATCACTGCCTACTTCCACATGAAGATTCGCATTTGAAAAGTCATGAAGTATCTCTGTCAGTACACTTCGCATGACAGGTTCTTTTTCATCAGTACAACCTGCACCGTAGAATCTGCATTCTACAATACCTGATATATTTGTTTCTGCCAACTGCTGACAGAGTTCTTCCTTCAGGATACCGACGATCGTGTCTATTTCCATCAGGCACGGATTCAGTCCTTGTGTCTGTAACATCCGGTGTGTACTCCCGTCCGTAAGACACCAGTCTGTTTTCGTTGATCCGCTGTCAGCTAGCAATATCATTTGCAGAAATCTGTAATCTTCTGTTCTTCGTCCAGTCGGCAGATAAGCAGGGTGTTG
>DCGE01000153.1:1924-3394 GCA_002314525.1 Prevotellaceae bacterium UBA1786
CTGAAACGATATATCCGTTCAGCCCGTCAATTACCACTCGCTTCTCTTCTGATGCGTGAACGATACAGTTCTTGCTGTCATACATCTCTATCAATTGACCGACTTTCGCATTTCCGTCCTGATCTTTTGGCAGAAGCGTTCTCAGGGAACCGTATGTACCGACATCGCTCCAAC
Source organism: Prevotellaceae bacterium UBA1786 (assembly GCA_002314525.1). Next base: position 2,099 of record DCGE01000153.1, read on the forward strand.
CGAAATCTGCAGGAAGTACGAACTTCTCATCAGCTCGTTCCATCACAGCATAGTCAATGCTGATATTCTTACACTTCGGGAAATTCTCGTCTATGGCTTTCTGTTCGTCTGGAGTATTGTAGTATGGCCTCATACTGTCAAAAACATTCGCAACATCAGGTTCGAATATCCTTAATGCCTGGATGATTGTCTCTGCTTTCCAGATGAAGATACCGGCATTCCAAAGAAATTCTTTGTGCTTTATGTATTCCTCTGCAGTAGCACGGTCAGGTTTCTCTCTGAACTTGTCGACAGCAAAGATGTTCTTGTTGCTGAGGGCTGGTGACTGATAGTCAGCCTGTATGTAGCCATATCCGGTTTCCGGTCGAGTAGGGGTCATTCCCAGGGTTATAATGGCATCGGAATCCTTTGTGAAGTCCAATGCCATACGTATTACCCTCTGGAATTCTACAATATCCGTGATCATGTGGTCACTTGGAGTGACCACCATGTTCGCGTTTCTGTCTTTTGATTTTATCTTCCAACTCACGTAGCCGATACATGGGGCGGTGTTCCTTCGGCATGGTTCCTGAAGAATGTTTCCTTCAGGAATCTGTGGCAGCTGTTCTTTAACGGTGTCAACGTATTTTGAACTGGTGACAACCCACACATTCTCAGGAGCAATAATCCCCTTGAACCTGTCATATGTCATCTGTAGGAACGTCCTCCCGCATCCAAGGATGTCAATAAACTGTTTTGGTCGTTCAGGAGTACTGATAGGCCAGAATCTGCTACCTATGCCGCCTGCCATTATCACTACGTGATTCATATAAAATCAATGTTTGTTATTACTTAATTCTGATACCTTCTACGTTAAATTTCTTATCGCCCTTGCAGATTACGATTCTTCCATTCTCAATCTTCTTGATATCTTTGCTCGCATTATCAGCATTGATATCGTTGATTGCTTCTGGGTCTTCATACTTCTCAGCCTTGCCGATGAACGTAGCCTTGAAAGTAGAACCATAATATGTCTTTGCATCAACAGTCACCTTCACACCCTTAGGATCATTCTCAACCTTCACCGTACCACTTCTAAGATAATAGGAATCCCAGTACCAACCATCCTCAACCTCTGTGAAATGAGTATTGAAAACAGAAGGATAGTCATTGTAATCGTCACTACCAGGTGAAGCCATCACTGTACCTGCCTCTTGGCTGTCGTTGATTTGATAAGTACCTACAGCTATACCCTTACCCTCGACACTTGGAGCAAACACGCCCAGTTCCAGGTATGAATCATCATCATCTTCCATG
>DCGE01000095.1:0-12912 GCA_002314525.1 Prevotellaceae bacterium UBA1786
TGTCTCTTCACGAAGGACGAGGAGACAGGACTCACTGGTGCTTTCGGAATTGAGTCGGGTTTCATGAAAGGCAAGTACCTACTCAACCTCGACAGCGAGGACGAAGGGCAGATATTCATCGGCTGTGCCGGTGGCGTGAATACGGAAATCACATTCACATACGTTCCTACTCAGGTTTCGGCTGGATTGGTAGCCATGAAGGTGGGAGTTGACAAGCTCACAGGAGGTCACTCTGGTGACGATATCAACAAGAACCGTGCGAATGCCAACAAGGTTCTTGCGCGCTTCCTCTATCAAATGACGGGAAAGTACGAGCTGCACCTTGCATCGTTCAACGGCGGAAACCTTCACAATGCCATTCCTCGCTATGCCGAGGCAGTGATTCTGGTGAAGGAGGAAGACAAGCACAACGTGAAGGCTGACTTCAACGTATTTGCGTCGGAAGTGGAGGCTGAATACCATATCACGGAACCGAACGTGGAATTCCACATGGGAAGTACGGAGATGCCGGCTTCCATGATTGACGACAGGACTGCCAAGAACCTCATCAGTTCACTCCAGGCTGTTCACAACGGAGTTCTTGAAAACAGTCAGGACATTGTGGGACTGGTGGAGACTTCATCGAACCTCGCAAGTGTGAAGATGAGCGGCGACGACAAGATAGTAATCACGACAAGCCAGAGAAGTTCGATACTCTCTCAGCGCAATGCAATGAGAGACACCATCATAGCAACCTTCACGCTTGCAGGTGCCGAGTGTGTGGCTGCCGACGGCTATCCGGGATGGAAACCAAATCCAGAGTCAACCATACTGAAGATTGCTGTGGAGAGCTACCGCAAGCTCTTCGGCAAAGACCCTGAAGTGAAAGCCATCCACGCAGGACTGGAGTGTGGGTTGTTCTCAGAGAAATATCCTGGTATGGATATGATCAGTTTCGGTCCTACCCTACGCGGTGTGCACTCACCAGACGAATGTCTGCTGATACCTACCGTTCAGATGGTATGGGACCACATGGTCGACATCCTGGAGAACATACCGGAGGAGTAAGACGACATGTCAGGAAGGATTGTACTGGTATTGTCGTGTCTGTGGATAAGCACAGGTCTGATTGCTCAGGTCCCCACCCTGAAGGACTTCGGGAAGAACCAGTACAACATGAACCGCAGAGGACTGCCTCACGGCAATTTCAGTGGAATCAGTATGATTGATGACACCACTTTTGCCGTTGTGAGCGACAAGGACAGAAAGGAGGGATTTCATCTGTGGAACATCAGATGGGAAGAAGGCAGACCCAAACGGGTTGAGGACAGACTGATAGAGTCGGATGGAGAAAGCCGCGATGCTGAGGGGATTGTCTATCACCCATCGACAAAGACGGTGTTCATCAGTGCTGAGTCGGATCAGCGGATAAAGGAATACAACCTCGACGGAAGTGCGACGGGAAGGGAACTGAAGGTGCCTGAGCAATTCGGCACAGACAGGATCAGACCGAACGGAGGTTTCGAGTCACTGGCGTACGACGAGAAGAACGGACTCTTCTGGACATGCACCGAACTGCCGCTGAAAGGCGAGAACGATGGAATATGGCTTCAGAGTTTCGGAGAAGACCTGATGCCAAAGACGAAGTTCCTATACAAGTTGGATCAAGACGATTCGTCGAAGAAATGGAGGACATACCTCCACGGCATTGCAGAACTCTGTGCACTGGATGACGGAAGTCTGCTGGTTCTTGAGAGAACCGTGGCTGTACGACGTAACTACTGGGGCAGCTATAGCGAGACAAAGATATACTCGGTCAGTCCATCGGCAGAGAAGGAACATCTGGAAAAGACGCTCATAAAGAGTTTCAGCACTCATCTCAATCTGAGCAACTGGCTGGGGAAGACCCGTTTTGCCAACTATGAGGGAATGTGTCTCGGACCAGCCATCAACGACAATGAACGTATGTTCATCATAGTCAACGACTCGCAGAATGGCTCAAAAGGCCTGAACGATTACATAAAAATACAAAGATATGCTTATTGAATATAAAGGTGTGGATATCTGCCACGACAAGCAGGCCGTTCTGAAGGATGTGAACGTATCAGTCAACGAAAGCGAATTCGTGTATATCACCGGAAAGGTGGGAACAGGAAAGAGTTCGTTCGTCAAGAGCCTGTACGGCGAGATTCCTTTGAAGACCGGTTCTGCGAACGTCATGGACTTCGATATGTGCAAGCTGAAGAAGAAAAGACTGCCGGAGCTCCGCAGGAGGATGGGAATCATCTTCCAGGACTTCCAGTTGCTGATGGACAGAAGCGTAGAGGCAAACCTTAGGTTCGTGCTGTGTGCCACAGGTTGGACGAACAAGGCACAGATCAACGACAGAATCGCCGAGGTTCTTGACCAGGTCGGAATGACTGACAAAGGCAACAAACTGCCATCAGAACTATCAGGTGGCGAACAGCAGCGAATAGCCATCGCAAGAGCCATACTGAACCATCCGGCACTGATACTGGCCGATGAGCCGACCGGCAACCTCGACAAGGAAACCGGCGAGAAAATCACCGAACTGCTTCATAGTTTTGTAACGAAGCGTGGAGCTACAGTAATCATGATCACCCATAACCAGCAGTTGCTTGAACAATATCCCGGACGCGTACTGGTTTGCGGCGAAGGCAGAATCGAAGAGGCCGGTGAGCCTACAACTCGCAGTAAGGAATAATAAGTCAGGAGTTTTTAGTAAAAAGATAAACAATGAAAGTATTAAAATTCGGAGGTACATCCGTTGGCACGCCTGAGAGGATGAAGGGTGTGGTGAAACTCATCAACAACGGAGAGAAAAAGATTGTTGTACTGTCGGCCATGAGTGGCACGACCAATGCATTGTATGAGATTTCAGACTATCTCACAAAGAAGAACACAGCCGGTGCATTTGACAATATCAACGCACTGGAACGTAAATATCAAGGTCATGTTGAGAAGTTGTTCTCAAAAGACGAGTACAAGGCAAAAGCCATGGAGTTCCTGAAGAAGGAATTCAACTACATACGCTCTTTCTGCAAGGGTGTTTTCACATCGTTTGAGGAGAAAATCATCGTAGGACAGGGTGAGATACTGAGTACGAATATGGTATTTCTCTACCTTCAGGAGCAGGGTATCAGTTCTGCTTTCCTGCCGGCACTCGACTTCATGCGTACTGACAGAAACGGAGAACCCAACAGCACTCATATCCGCGAGAAACTGACTCTCCTGCTTGATGAAGAACCAGATAAGGAGATTTACATCACCCAGGGATTCATCTGCCGCAACGTGTATGGAGAGATTGACAATCTGCAGAGAGGCGGTTCTGACTATTCAGCTTCGCTTATCGGTGCTGCCTGCGATGCTGAGGAAATTCAGATATGGACTGACATCGACGGTATGCACAACAACGACCCTCGTATCGTTGACCATACGGAACCTGTACACCATCTGAGTTTTGAAGAGGCTTCGGAGCTGGCTTATTTCGGTGCAAAGATACTTCACCCTACATGTGTGCAGCCTGCCAAATTTGCAAACATTCCGGTGAAGGTACTCAACACAATGGATCCGGAGGCACCTGGTACGACAATCAGCAACGAGACTGAGAGTAAGAAATTCAAGGCCGTTGCAGCAAAAGACGACATCACAATCATCAATATAGTATCAAGCCGAATGCTTCTTGCCTATGGTTTTCTGAGAAAGGTGTTTGAGATATTCGAGACTTTCGGTACAAGTATCGACATGATCACCACGAGTGAGGTCGGTGTATCCGTATCTATCGATAACGACTCCAAACTGGCTCAGATCAAGGACGAACTCACGAAACTCGGTACCGTGAAGATCGACAGAAACATGTGTATCATCTGCGTCGTTGGTGACCTCGACTGGCAGAACGAAGGACGTGAGGCACTTGCACTCGATGCCATGAAAGACATTCCTGTAAGAATGATTTCATACGGAGGAAGCAATCACAACATCTCGTTCCTTATCCGTGAGGAAGACAAGAAGCGTGCTCTGCAGTCACTGAGCGACAAACTATTCTGACACACGATGAGAACTCCGTTTTATTATTATGACACAAAGGTCCTGCATGAGACTCTCGATGCTGTCAACAGCGAGATGACGGCTCATCAGAACTACCACATGCACTATGCAGTAAAGGCTAATACCAATCCCGACATCCTGCGTATCATCCGTGAGGCCGGGATGGGTGCTGACTGTGTGAGCGGCGGTGAGGTTCAGGCAGCATTGGATGCAGGATTCGCTCCTGAGAAGATAGTGTTTACCGGTGTAGGGAAGTGTGACTGGGAGATCGAACTCGCTCTGGATGCAGGGATTTTCTGCTTCAACGTGGAAAGTCAACCCGAACTGGAGGTAATCAACGAACTTGCCGGTAAGAAAGGGAAAGTTGCCGATGTATGTTTCAGGATAAATCCTAACGTCGAGGCTCATACTCATGCACATATCACCACAGGTATGGCTGAGAATAAGTTCGGCATCGCATACAGAGATATGTACCGTATCATCACTCTCGCAAAAGAGATGAAGAACATACGTTTCCGAGGTCTGCACTTCCATATCGGAAGTCAGATCATGGACATGGTGGATTTCCGTCATCTATGCAGCCGGATCAACGAACTTCAGGACGAGCTGGAGAGTGAAGGCATCAAACTTGAGATTCTCAACGTTGGAGGTGGATTGGGTATTGACTACGTAAACCCAGAGGAACATCCAATACCGGATTTCCGCCACTATTTTGAGACCTATTCCACCTATCTCCGTCTGAGAGAAGGACAGGAAGTTCATTTCGAACTCGGAAGGGCTATTGTAGCGCAGTGCGGAAAACTCATCACAAAGGTGACATACGTAAAGGAGAGCGGCAGCAAGAAGTTCGCTGTGGTTGATGCAGGAATGACAGATCTTATCCGTCCGGCACTCTACGACGCTCATCACAAGATAGTGAATATCTCAAATCCGGATACACCTTATTATATATATGACGTGGTAGGTCCGATATGTGAGTCGAGCGATGTATTCGACACTGACATCAAGATGACGGAAACTCATAGAGGTGACTATCTTGCCATACTCTCAGCAGGTGCATACGGCGAGATTATGGCCTCACAATATAATTGCAGAACTCTGCCAAAAGGATACACATCGGACAAGACTGGTGATTTGGCACAGATTTTGTTGCAGATGCAACAGAAATAAATCCAGATATCATGAGTAAAAAGAACAAAGAAGAGAAAGAGATAAAGGAAGAAAAGGAAGTCTGCAAGGATGAGGCAGTCAACGAACAGACAGAGGGAAAAGCTGAAGAAGGAACTGAGGAGGAAGAAAAAGACCCTCTGAAAGAAGCAGAAGAGAAAATAGCAGAACTGCAGGACAAATATATACGTCAGGTTGCAGAATTCGAGAACTACCGCAAACGTGTAACCAAGGAAAAGGCAGAACTGATTCTGAATGGCGGAGAACGAGTTCTTACAGCCCTGCTTCCCGTTATTGACGACCTTGAGCGCGCAAAGGAAAACATCGACAAGGCGACAGACGTTGATGCTTTGAAAGAAGGCGTGGAACTCATCATTGAGAAATTCGCTTCCTATCTCAAGGCTCAGGGAGTGTCACCGATTGAGGCTGTAGGTAAAGATTTCGATACCGAATATCACGAAGCCATCGCAATGCTGCCTGCGCCTTCAGACGACATGAAGGGAAAGGTCATTGACTGCGTACAGAAAGGCTATATGTTGAACGAGAAAGTGATTCGTCACTCTAAGGTAGCAGTTGCACAATAATGGCTCAACAGGATTACTACGATATTCTGGGTGTATCAAAGACAGCCAGTCCCGAAGAAATTAAGTCGGCCTACAAGAAAATGGCCATCAAGTATCACCCTGACCGCAATCCGGGCGACAAGGAAGCTGAAGCCAAGTTCAAGGAAGCAGCAGAAGCCTACGATGTACTCCGCGATCCGGATAAGCGTCAGAGATACGATCAGTTCGGACCTGAAGGCGTGAAGGGCATGGGAGGCTTCGGAGGTGGAGCCGGTATGGACATGAACGACATCTTCAGCATGTTCGGTGATCTGTTCGGAGGTGGCGGATTCGGTGGATTCAGCGGATTCGGTGGCGGAGGAGGCCATAGAAGGAAACCTCAGTACAGAGGTCGTGACATGCGGATTCCGGTTGAGTTAGATCTCAACGAAGTTGTAAACGGAACCACCAAGAAATTCAAACTCAAGAAAGATATCACCTGTCCTCACTGCAACGGAAGCGGTTCAGCTGACGGAAAAGTAGAGACATGTCCTCATTGCCACGGTTCCGGTACTGTCATCCGAACTCAGCAGACAATGTTCGGCATGATGCAGACACAGAGTGAATGCCCGAACTGTCACGGAGAAGGAACCATGATCAAGAACAAATGTCCACATTGTCACGGCGAAGGAATTGTATTAGGCGAAGAGATCGTCGAAGTAAAATTCCCGGCAGGACTTATGGAGGGAATGACCCTGAACGACCGAGGAAAAGGTGGAGCAGGAAGGCATCAAGGCATCAACGGAGACTTGCAGATAATCATCAAGGAGAAGAAGAACCCAGAACTTCTGCACGACGGAAACAACTTGGTCTACAATCTTCTGCTCTCAGTGCCGCAAGCCACTTTGGGATGCGATGTTGAGGTTCCTACCGTTGAAGGGAAGGCAAAAATCACTATCAAGCCAGGCACTCAGCCAGGCACGGTTCTGCGTCTGAGAGGTAAAGGTATTCCTGAAGTTCAGGGATACAATAGAGGCATGAGAGGTGACGAGGTCATCAACATCAGCATTTACATTCCAGAGACACTTTCATCCGACGAGAAGAAAGAAATGGAAAAGATGGCGAACAGTGACAATTTCAGACCTTCTACAAGTTTGAAGGAGAAATTATTCAAGCAATTCCGTTCATATTTCAATGCGTAAGTTCAAAGAATACACAGAGTATCTCTTCAATCTGGCACCACTTTTCCAGAATATCGGTAACGGAGCCTACAAGGAAGGGCTTTCAAATACATACATGTTGGATGAGCGCTTCGGACATCCACATACATCTTACAAGACAATTCACATAGCAGGAACCAACGGCAAAGGTTCCTGTTCACATTCCATAGCATCCATCCTTCAGGAATCAGGACTGAAGGTCGGACTATACACATCTCCGCACCTCGTATCCTTCACCGAAAGAATCAGAGTCAACGGAAAGTCCATTGCAGAAGACTATATTATGGATTTCATCGATGAAAACAAGACTTTTCTAGAAGAAATCAAGCCATCGTTTTTTGAAGTAGCGACAGCATTGGCATTCAAGTATTTCAAAGACGAGAAAGTTGATGTTGCAATCATCGAAGTAGGACTTGGAGGAAGACTTGACTGCACCAACATCATTCATCCGGAACTGAGTATCATAACCAATATCAGCAAAGACCACGTACAGTTCTTAGGCAACACACTCGAAGCCATTGCCGGAGAGAAAGCAGGCATCATGAAGCCTGACGTCACATGTGTCATCGGTGAAGTGACAGATGAGACATTGCCAGTTTTCGAAAAGAAAGCCAAAGAGACCGGAAACCATATAGTATATTGCCATCAGGGAGATAATTCGTATTTTGACGTATTTGAGCTGAAAGGCTCATACCAGAAAAAAAACATCAATACCATCACAACCGCAATCAATGAACTAAGACGCCAAGGTTGGCAGATAAGTGAGAAAAATCTGACAGAAGGACTTTCGCATGTCTGCAGCAATACAGGCCTCAGAGGTCGCTGGGAGATATTAAGCCATGCACCGCTGACAATTTGCGATACAGGTCACAACACAGGCGGATTCTCGTATATATCCGAGCAGATTTCCAATCAGGAATGCCGCACAAGGAGAATTGTCATCGGAATGGTCAACGACAAAGATGTCAGTGGAGTACTGGCTATGTTACCAGAAAAAGCTGTGTATTATTTCTGCCAGGCAAGCGTCAGTAGAGCACTTGACGCAGAATCGCTTCAGGAAAAAGCATCAAAGTTCGGTCTTGTAGGGACATGCCACCCTACTGTCAACGATGCCGTGGAACAGGCACGTCGGGATTCTTCGCCAGACGATTTCATTTTCATCGGTGGAAGTACCTTTGTGGTAGCAGACCTTCTTTCGAAATCACAAATGACTTTTTTGTAAAATATTTCCACTTTTATTTTGTTTTTTGAGTACTTTATGCTAAATTTGTAGTGCAAATTAAATATCAGTATTATGGCAATATCAGAAAGGACAACAACAAGCGTCAGCGGATTAAAGGCTGAAGACTTCAAGAAAGTCGTTGACGGAAAGCAGACAGATCTTTTCTTTCTCAGAAACGCAAAAGGCAACGAAGTGGCAATTACCAACTATGGTGGTTCCATCGTAGCAATTATGGTTCCGGACAGAAACGGCAAGATGGGAAATGTCATCATGGGGCACGATAACATCGACGACGTGATGAACAAGCCAGAAGAATTTCTCAGTACGCTGATAGGGCGCTACGGAAATCGCATCTGCAAAGGACGCTTCACTCTTGACGGCAAGGAATACAACCTGGCCATCAACAACGGAGAGAATGCCTTGCATGGCGGTCCTACAGGTTTCCATAAACGCATATGGGACGCTGAGCAACTTGACAGTCAGACATTGAAACTACACTACACATCTGCCGACATGGAAGAAGGTTTCCCTGGAGAATTCGATGTAACAGTAATATATTCATTTACCGACGACAACGAGTTGACAATCGATTATAAGGGGACTACCGACAAGAAGACAATCGTCAATCTGACCAATCACGGATATTTTGCACTTGCAGGAATCGCGAATCCAACGCCGACGATCGAGGATCTTGAATGCGAGATAAACGCAGACTATTTCATCCCAGTTGATGAGACATGTATTCCGCTCGGCAATATTGCACCGGTTGAAGGAACTCCATTTGATTTCAGAAAGCCAAAGACAATAGGACAGGATATTGACGCAGATGACATCCAGATAAAGAACGGAGCAGGTTACGACCATTGCTATGTTCTCAACAAGAAAGAAGTAGGAGAACTGAGTTTTGCCGCACGCATATACGAACCGAATTCAGGCAGAACGATGGAAGTCTATACGACTGAACCTGGGGTACAATGCTACACAGACAATTGGGGATCAGGCCAGTCTGGTACTCACGGAGCAACATATCCACGTCGTTCTGCGATCTGCTTTGAGGCACAGCATTTCCCAGACAGTCCGAACAGGCCATATTTCCCAAGTGTAGTTCTCAATCCAGGAGAAACATACACACAGAAAACCATTTACAAGTTCGGTGTAAGATAAGAAACCATAATAAAATCACACAATATGAAATTGACAATTGAAGATGTAAGAAGCCGCTTTGTGAAGCACTTGGGCGGCGAACAGCCTGGAAGTGTTTACGCATCTCCAGGCAGAGTAAACCTTATCGGTGAGCACACAGACTATAACGGTGGATTTGTATTTCCAGGTTCGGTGGAGCAAGGAGTCATCGCAGAAGTACGTCCTAATGGCACACGTACCGTTCGCGCATATTCCATCGACATGAAGGACTATGTTGAGTTTTCGCTCGATGACGAGAAAGGTCCAAACTCAACTCACTTCCGTTTCGTATATGGTGTTGCACGTGAGATGATGGCACTTGGAGTACCAGTCGGAGGATTTGACACTGCATTTGCAGGCGATGTTCCCCTTGGAGCCGGAATGTCTTCATCAGCAGCACTTGAAAGCACATTTGCATTTGCGCTCAACGACCTCTTCGCTGACAACAAAATCGAGAAGATGGACCTTGCAAAGTTAGGACAGACCGTTGAGCACAAATACATTGGCACAAACTGCGGAATCATGGATCAGTTCATCTCACTCTTCGGCAAGAAGGGCCAGTTGGTTCGTCTTGATTGCCAGAGCGGTGAGTACCAGTACTTCCCATGGCGCCCTAAAGGCTACAAACTCGTTCTCATCAATTCATGTGTAAAGCACGAACTTCAGGGTTCTCCATACAACGATCGCAGAAAGAGTTGTGAGGATGTCGTTGCTGCTATCAAGTCATTCAAGCCAGAAGTACAGACACTCCGTGACTGCACATGGGAAGATCTTGAGAAAGTGAAGGACGAAGTCGGAGAAGTCAACTATCGCCGTGCAAAGTTCGTACTTGGAGAAACAGATCGTGTACTTGCCGTCTGTGAGGCTCTGAATGATGATGACTACGAGACTGTAGGTGAGAAAATGTTTGAGACCCACGATGGTCTGAGCAAGGACTATGAAGTAAGCTGCGAAGAAATCGACTTCCTCGTTGATGTTGCACGTGACTGTGGTGTAACTGGCTCACGCATAATGGGCGGTGGTTTCGGTGGCTGCACTATCAACCTCGTTTCATCAGATCTTTACCCTACATTCGTTGAACAAGTAACGAAGCAATATGCTGACAAATTCGGCAAAAAATGCAAGGTTATTGATGTTGTCATCGGTGACGGAGCAAGAAAACTTTGCTAAGAACAGAAAAATATTAATAAAGAGGCTCCGAATGAGCCTCTTTTTTTGTAACTTTGTATCATGGATAAAATAGAGACGAAGAAAGTCATAGTCGAATCATTCAATACAGACTTCCAACGACGTCTGAACTTTGAGACGTTGGGACGTGATTTGTTGAATTGTGCAGAACAACATGCCAACAAACGAGGTTTCGGAGTTGATGACATCACACCGAGAAACCATGCATGGGTATTATCACGCCTGGCTATTGAGATGTTCGACATGCCAAAAATGTTCACAGAGCTCTCCATATCAACTTGGATTGAAAGCATCTACCGTCTCTTCACGAACCGAAATTTCAGTATTACAGGAACTGACGGAAAAATCTACGGATATGCACGCAGTATTTGGGCAATGATAGACCTAAACACACGCATGCCAATTGAACTGGAAAAAAAATACGGAACGGATTTTCTTCCATATATCGACACCGAGAATCCGTGCCCTATTGCACCAATGACACATTTACGTCCTTTGAAAGACGCAACACTTGAGAGAGAATATGTCCCATTGGCAAGTGACATTGACTACAACGTGCATGTAAACAGCATGAAATACATCCAACACCTTTGTGACCTCATCAGTTTGGATGAATACAGGAAACGGAAACTCACGCGAGTTGAAATTGCATATATAAACGAAACACATTTCGGCGAAACACTTGGTTTCTTCACAAAGCGCCCCGACTCCAACACACTTATAGCCGAAATAAGGAAGCCAGACGGCACAACAGCTGTGAGAGGTCTGCTAAAGATGACTGATAAATAAAAAATCACCATATAATTGATAATTTATTATCAATCTTTCGGTGGTTTTATTTTTTTTTAGTATATTTGCAGAATAATGTGTAAGCACGATTTCCGTTCGCGTGCACACATACACGATGACTAAATAATTTTATTCATAACCAATTCAATATTAACAACAAATTCATCAAAGAGTATGAAAAGTTTACAATCACTTTGGCTTAGCAGTGCTGCTATCGTAGCATTGGCTTGTGCATGTAACCAACCTGCACAAAACACTCAGGAAGAAGTCGTGGAATACACAGGTGCTGTGTATGAGAACGACGCCTATTCTCCAGCTCAGGACAGCGCAAAGGCTGTTGCATATTACAAACTGACTAATGCCAATGGCATGGAAGTCACAGTAACCAATTTCGGCGGACGAATTGTAAGTATTATGGTTCCTGATAAGGAAGGGAACATGAAGGATGTAGTACTCGGATTCGACAGTGTTCAGTACTATTTCCCTTACAACAACACAAGCGACTTCGGTGCAACGATCGGTCGCTATGCAAACCGCATCCAGCAAGGTAAAATTGTGGTTGACGAAGACACCATACAGCTCCCTCAGAACAACTTCGGACATTGCCTTCACGGAGGATTCCTTGGATGGCAGTATCAGGTTTACGATGTTTCAGACCAGACAGAAAACTCTATCAAATTCTCAATCGTAAGTCCTGACGGCGACAACAACTTCCCAGGTGAAGTAAAGGCATCAGTTACGATGACTGTTACTGACGACAACGCAATCGAACTTGCATATGAGGCAACTACAGACAAGAAGACTGTCATCAACATGACCAACCATTCATATTTCAACCTCAACGGTGATGCAACTCAGCCTGTTACAAACCACATCTTCACACTCGACGCTGATGAGTTCACTCCTGTTGACAGCACATACATGACTACAGGCGAAAAGACTCCTGTTGAGGGTACTCCTATGGATTTCCGCGCAGGTAAGGAACTCGGTGCTGACATCGTGAACTTTGACTTTGAGCAGATCAAGTTCGGTAACGGCTTCGACCACAACTGGGTACTCAACACAAAGGGCGATCAGACAAAGCCTTGTGCAACTCTTTACAGTCCACTCACAGGCATCCAGCTTGAAGTCTATACTTCTGAACCTGGCATCCAGGCTTACTCAGGCAACTTCCTCGACGGAACAGTTACAGGTAAGGGTGGTATTGTTTACAACCAGCATGCAGGAATGTGCCTTGAAACTCAGAAATATCCAGACTCACCAAACAAGAATTGGGAAGAGTCAAATGCATACCTTGAGCCAGGCCAGACATACACAAGTTACTGTAAGTATAAGTTCAGCGTAGTAACAGAATAAGATTTTATTTTTTTCAATCAATTAATAACAAAATCAAATGAATGTATTAGAAGCACTTCAGAACAACGGTTTCGCGACCATTGACTACATCGTGGTTGCCATTTATATCGTTATTCTGATCGGTATGGGACTTTTCCTGTCCCGCAGTAAAAAAGGTGAAGATAAGTCTTCAACAGACTACTTCCTCGCAGGTAACACT